>CALKWO010000400.1 GCA_938003875.1 uncultured bacterium | reverse complement strand
AAGCTAGGAGAGCAGCACAAAGGCCTGGAGTTCTATGAGAAGTCTCTGAAAATCCATGAGGAATTGAGGCGCAAGTCCCCTGACAGCGCAGAGTACGCTCGCGATCTGGTCGTGAGTTATTACAAGCTCGCCTGTTGCTATGAAGAAAAGAAAAACCAGGAAAAGATGCAAAGCTACCGTTGTCTCTGTTGCGATGGCATCCTGGCCATGAAGAAGAGGGGAATGTATGTAGATCAACCTCTTCTCAATGTTCTGAATCGCTGGCAGGATGGAAAAGGAAGATAAAAAATAATAACCTGCCTACTTTGATAGTACATTTCTACGCTCTTCACATAGAAATGCGTTCTTGATGATTACCGAGCTTCTCAGTTGGATTGAATACAAGAAAATTCACCGCAGAGACGCTGAGAACGCAGAGTAATGCAGAAAAAATAACTCTTCTCTGCGACCTCTGCGCCTCTGCGGTAAATTTTTTTCTTTTTGATTACGGTTTATCCGTGTCAGGCTATAATGATGTTTTGCCATAGAAATTTTTTTTGGATGTTTCTTTTACGTTTCATGATTTCAAGAAGGTTGCAATAAGTAGCTTTCAGAAAGGATAAGATATGTCGGAATCGTTTCAAAACTGGTGCAAAAAATACAAGATAGAATTACAAAACATAGATTCTTGTAGGGTTTGTCCCTTGATTCTCATTGCAGGGGGATGCAAGGATACACAAACAGCCTTACAGATAGACTCGCTTTTGTCTCAAGGCTTGAGTACCAGAAAGCCCAGATTGTATATTTCTGGAGGAACCCTGAGTGGAGTGTGTGCAGCAACGGGTAAAGCCAGGAAAAGGAGTGGCTCGAATGTGTATTTGATAGGCTTTTGCCCACGAAAGAACCAGGACAATACCGTTTCGCCCTATCATGTTCCTTTGGATACAAACTACGATGAAATCTACTTCACCAAAGGCGAAGACTTTTCTGTTGAGGAAGTGGATGCTTATTGGGATTTTTTAGAAAAAGACATCCAGTATCCTGTGGAACGAGCCTTGCTGGTAGGGGCAGGTGGCGGGGCACTCAGTCGTCTGGAATACGAACGTGCCTTGCAAAAAGGTGCGGGACTCTTGCTTGTGGAAGGCTCTGGCAGAGCAGCAGACGAGATGCTCATGGAGCTAAAAGAACGAAAAGACAGGCGGATCATGAGCTTTCCTCTTACCTGCAAGCCTCGGTATCTTAAGGAAAAGATTCGATGGTGGTTTCGGGAAGGCTTTCGGAATAAAAACAGATAGAATCCTGTAAAAAAAGGGAAGCATTTTTTTGTAACAAATTTCTGGCTTAAAGGGTCTATATGGTCAGAAAGGGTGTTTTTAGAAAGGATTTACTATGGAAGAGAAAGAATTCTGGGAATTGTGGAATGACAAAAGCAAAAGAATGGAGGATAGGCTATTTGGGTATATTTATAAAAAATATTTCGTGAATATCGCCTGCTTCCTGCAATGCAAGGGAGAGTTTTCCAGAGAAACGAGGGAAGACATTGTGCAGAATACCTTTATAAAATTTTATCAAGGAATGCAAAATGTAAATGGCACAAGCTGGAAAGAGATTGCGAATTATTTAAAGACAACGGCTTATCATGAAATGCTTGATGAATGGGAAAAGCAGTCCAAAAGAAAGGCAATACAATATGAGGATAGCCCTGATGAATATTCAGAGGAAGAAAATTTTTTGTTAGAAATAAAAGAACAAAGGGATGAAATCGAAAAGACATTGGAAATATTGAAAATTCCTCCAGAAGATCAGCAGATTGTATTTTTACGATGGGATGGGGTAAAAAATGAGGAAATTGCTGAAAGATTGGAAACTAGTCATGGGAATATCAGGATTAAGTATCATAGAATAATAAAAAAATTGAAAGAATATTACGAAAAAATAATGAGAAAAAAGGGGAAATAATATGAAAGAACATACTAAAGAGGAGATTCGTAAACGGATGGAGAATATGCCAGAAGAGGAAGTTGTAAAATGGATTGAAAGCGACCCTCTGGCTATGTCTGTTTTTGAAGAATGGACAAAGGAACAAGAGAAGGCTTTGCTTTGGAATCTGGAAGCAGAGGAAGACGATTTGGAAAAATATACCTTGGAAAGGCTAGGAGATAAAGCCCAAATCAGCAGAAAAGATATGGAGGAAATGGAGAAAAAGGTATGGAAGAATATCCAGGCGAGTTTAAGAAAAAAAACAGAGGATGACCTGGAAGACATGTTTATGGCACTCAAGCAGTCTTGTCTTGTTTATAGGATGGATGAGGAAGGAAACCATATTCTGGTGGATACGAAAACGGGGAAAATCCTGAGACAAATTATCGGGGAAAAAGAACGGCAGGAAGTAAGCGAGAGAGAAGAAGTGAGAGTACATAGAGATTCTCTTGCTTTTGCTGGCAGCCACTCAGGGGAAATTTTTCCGCTTCCCTATGAAGCAGGGAAAATCTTTTGCGAATGGAAAGAAAACCGCCTGAACATTCTCTTCCTTCTGGCAGAGTCTTTGCAAAAGAAATACAATCGCCTTGTATTGCAACCATCCATGGGAGAGATTCGGGACGCTGCTATCCAGGAAGGGAGAGCTTTGCTGGAACAGGTAGAACGCGAAGACTATGAAGTTATCCTGGAAAATGAAAACGAAACGCGGGTTCTTTTTCCTTTTTCCACAAAAGACGCGCCTTATTTTTACCCCCTTCGCCTGCCAGAGAATATCGCTTTAGAAAAGGATTTTCATTTCGTCCGCCAGTTGGCCTGTGGCCTATCCAGAAAATTGACGCTGACATTTTTCCCCAGAAGATTGGAAATCGAGGCAAAGAATTTTCCCCAGGACTTGAGAATCAAAGTTTACAGGGGTCAGCAAAGTGTCAAGGAGCTGGATCACCCCTTCTTTTCTTTTCCCTGGGATTATCCTAAAACAGGGAAAAACCTATATGTCGCTTTCCGATACCAGGAAAAAGAACGAATTCTAGTCTTGAAGTTCATGGAAAGCTAAAGAGCAGAAAAACTTTATGAAAGGAACAAAAAATGTCTTTCCAGATTCTTTTTATTCCTTCCTGCCCTTTGGGTAAGGAAGTTTTGAATTTGAAGGGTGAAATACTAGAGCTAGAGAAAATTTTGAAGAACACCACTGCCTGTATGGATGTGTGCGCTCCTCATCGCGCTGCTATAGAAAAGGCGATGGAAGAAAAAATGTACCAGTGCATTCATTTTAGCGGGCATTGTACGGAGAATGGAGAAATTTTGCTAGAAGACAGGGTAGGAAGGGAAAAGAAATGCTCTGTAGAAGATTTCATAAAGCTTGTAACCAGGGGAAATCGCACGATCCAGATTGTGATGCTGATGTGTTGCCACTCGCAGAAGGTTGCCCAGGAGCTTTGTAACCAGGGAATGGACTATGTCATAGGAACGAAAAGGAGGATTTCCGATGAGGGTGCCTTGTGCTTTTCCACAGATTTTTATACCTCCCTGTCAAAAGGCGAAAGTGTATCGCTCGCTTTTGACAAGGCCAAGAGCCATTTAGAGGAAAATTATCTGGAAGATGCAGGAAACATGGTATTTTTTAGCAAAGAGGAAAAGCCTGGAGAGAAAGCATGGATACGAAGGCATCATTCTGGTGTTCTGGCTGCATCGAATCTTTATGAATACCAGGAACCTTTTTGCATGGGAAGAGAGAACGTCCTCGTGGAATTGTATGAAAGTCTAAAGAAGAACCGCCTGATTACCTTGTATGGCGGGCATGGATGGGGAAAGCATACCGTAGCCATGCTTCTTGCTTTGAGACTGCTGATTCGTAAGGAATTTCCCGATGGGGTTTTTTGTCTGGATTTGGAAGGATTAAAAAATGTGGATTCCTTTTGCAGCCTTCTGGCACAGGAGATTTTCAGCAATCGTTCCAACAACCAGGAAAGCATGAGCTATATCGTTTCCCATATCTCTGGGAAATGGCTTTTTGTGCTAGAGGATGTGGATGGGCTACTGCAAGATAAACAAAGATTTGAGGAAGCACTGAAAAAACTATGCGAGAAAGAGGGAATCCATGTTCTGGTACTGCATACACAGCCCATGGGATTTTATGATGAAAAGGCCATAAAGCTCATGCCTCTATCGGAAGAAGTTTCTCTCTCGCTCTTTTTCAAGCATAAAAAGATGCCAGAAGCCTGGAGCAAAGAAAAACAAAAGGAACTCGCTTCTTTTTTGGGAGGCGACCCTATGATCATCAGGACTCTCTCTCCTCAATGGCATAATGAAGAAACTCTGGAAGAACTGCTTACACGCTTAAGAAACAGACAGGAAAAAGAAATCGAGGCTCGCCGCTACGCATTTTGGCAGGAAGACTGGGAAAATCTTTTGGCTACGAATAAAGCCTGCCTGATCTTATGGCATATTCTTGCCTCCTTTCCTCATGGATTTTCAGAAAAATTCCTGGCTTATCTAAAAGAAGAGGAAAGAAAATGCCTGGATAGCCTACACACTCAATCTCTTTGCCAGAAAATACAAAATTGCTACCATATACCAGAATCCATGCGCCAGTTTCTAAGAACAAAGGAAATCCCCTCAGAGCTTGAGGATAGCTATCATGAAAGACTCCAGGAAATCATAGCCTTGTTTGGAGAGCATCTCATGTCTTTGGATCGCAAGGCAGCCCAGTATTTTGCCAGAGAGAAAGAGATGCTGAAAAAAGAGCTTCCTAACTGGCAGGCATGCCTGGAGAATCTGGAAGCACTTGCAGGAGACAAATGGGAGCCAGATATCATGAAGAGCTATCTGGCGATTCTTTTTTCACTGCGAGAGTACTTTGCCCGCAACAGGGAACTCTACCAATATCCTGTCTATTACGAAAAGCTGGTGAAAATCGCCAGAGAAAAGGCCTTGCCCGTAATAGAAGAAGAGGCGGAGATTCTTCAGGCTTACCACTATAAATGGCATGATAAACTCGACATGGCATACCCTATCTATGAAAAGGCACTGGCTGTTTTTGAAGAACACAGGCATGACCCAGGCATACTGGAATGCCTTATTGGCCTGGGAGATATGGAAATTTGGGAAAAGCCCAAAAAAGAAGATGCCATCGTAGAAGAAAAATTCCAGAAAGCCCAGAAACTCTTGCAAAGCTTAACCAAGAAAACAGGCTATAGTCTTATCCAAAAGGCCTATTGGCAAGAGCTAGAGATTCATTGCGAATATCAGTTGGCCCGCCTCTGGGAAAAGTCCGGACTTATCCAGAAAGCAGAAGAGAAATTTCAGGAATGCCTCAAACGATGCAAAGAATTGCAATTACAACATGAACAAGCCGTGGTCTATGTGCATTTGGCCCGCTACTATCGCAGACAAAAGAGATACCAGAATGCCCTTTTCTACGCCCAGGAATCCCACAATCTTGCCGAAACAATAGAAAGCTATTGGCCCTTTTGCCTGAGCTATGAAGAGATGGCCAATATCTTCGCACTCAACAAGAAATACCAAGAAGCCTCAGTACTCTTTACCCTGGCTTCCCTTGTGCGAAAAGAAAACGGCTGGCCAGAATTGAAGGAAGGCGAAAAAGAAGGAAAGGTCTATTTCCAGACAATGGAAGAAGCCTTGCAAAAAGGCCTGTGGACAGAGGCAAGTGCCTATAAAATAAAACAAATGCCCTATAACGCCCTGGCCAACGAATACAAAAAAATTACCATGCTGTCAGGCTCTATACTAAACGATGGAAATAAAACAACTTCAGCATAAAATTGCATATATAGATAGTAAAAAATAGAAATAAAGCCAGGGCATTTATGCCCTGGAAAAAGCATTTTACAAGGAATATTTACTCCTTTTGCAGATTTTTTTCAAAAATAATCATAGGCAAAGCTAATTATCTATTATTTGTCCCACCAATCGGTGCATTGTATCTTGCTTTTTAATTCATCTATTTTTCTCTTCTCTTTTGAATCACCTGGATAAATTATCTTGTACTCGTCCAAAAATAATTGCAGAAAATTTTTTAAATATTCTTGCCTGTCTTCTGCTATCTGTCTACTTTCTTCTAAGTAAAAAAGTGATTTAAGATGAATCAATTTTTCAAAAAAGTGGGTTATTGCTGAAGCATAGCCTGGTTTCAATTTAATTTGTTTACATGTTCTCGGCTCTTCTTCAATGTTGAATAAACCTTTATTTTTTAGAAAGCCAAAACATCTGGCAATCCCGATAGTTCCAATTGCATCTATCTTATCTGCATCTGCAAGAATTTTCATAATCAGTTGTTTCTGTTCCTCTTCCGATGAAGATATATTTTCTGTAACTAGAAGGCTTATACCATTCATTTTTCTTCCAAGTTCATCTTCAAACGAAGAGTTCACTATAGCATAACATACCCATTCTTGAACTTTGCTATCAATACCTAATGTTGTCATAATTCTCTTTGCTTCATCTTTTCTATGATCTTGCTCTGCTTTCGCGTCTATTTTTATCACTTTTCTGTCCCCTATATCGTGTAATAGGCAAGATAAAGACAAGATATTTTTCATATATTCACGACGATCAGCGGCTATTGAAGTTTTCCCAACGTAGGCAGAAAAAATTTGCTCAGCGAGCTTTTTTACCCTTAAAAAGTGATATATATCATGGCTTTTATCAAGGTGATCAAGGCTCCAATGTTTGATAAGCTGAATCGTTCGAGCAATAATATCCTTTTTGTTTTCCTTATTATACAAGCAGGAAGTATTCTTACACATAAACTTATCATAATTACACATACACAATTCTGATAGTTCTTTATTTTCTCTGTTTCCTATATCTGTATAGCTTGTAGCTTCTATTAAGGATGCTACAGCACAAGGACTTGATATAAAAAGATTTATATCTTTGTTTTCATCTTTAATTTTTTGAAAAAATGCTAACAATTCCTGCTTATAATCAGTCCATAAAAATATCTCTTTCTCATTCGAAGGATGTGTAAGTGAACTATATAAAGAAGAAGGCCTCATAACTTTCTCTGTGTAATTGTAGTCTTCTATTGCTCCATATAAACTAGGGTCTTTCACACATATATTGGAAATTTTTTTCATAATGGCCCTTGAAATATAGGGAAATCCAACCACTACTGTATTAAATTTTTTTAAAAAACCGAGTAGCTTACTATCCTTATTGGTAATACCTGGCAAAAAGGGTTTTACTAAAGGAACAATGTTATAAGATTTAGACAATTCAGCTATGGCATCCCAATCCATTTCTTTTCTGTTTTCTATGGTACCTGCATGCTCAATCGTGCATACAGAAGGCATGATTATAACTCTTTTTCTCTTATCAATATCGTTTATACTTTCGAGGATTTTTTTTATGTTTTCTGCATTGACTTTGGTAGATATCTGGATAACACATGATGTAAAATCCAATAAATTGTTTACTAGCTCAACTGTATTCCTAAAGTTTCTTTCATCTAAACATTCATTGAGATGGCCTAAGGAAATTAAATAATCGTTTATTGCCTGAGAAATTTGCGATACTTCTTTTCTAATTTCTTCCCATGAGTACTCTGGAAAATGGGTAGTGTTGTAAGATAAGCAGTAAGCACAACCTTGTCTGCATTTTGAACCATAGTTAATGAAAATTCGCTTTTCATTACCATGTCTATATACATATTTATAGGGATAGATACCTGCTACATCATGAGAAACCAAAATATGATAGTCCTTTTCTTGATTATGCCAATCTTTGAAGTTTTTTTCTTTTAGTGCTGTACGAATATCTGGGTTTAATAACGTATTTTTAGACCTCTCAATTTCAATGACAATACCTTTAGGGCGAGCTAAATCACACATTTTGGAAGCCCTGATTAGAGATTCACCCAAAAAATATTTTTTTGCCTTGTTCTGTATATCTTGTAATTCCCAAAGCTTGCCGTGGCTTATTCCAACTCCAATACTTATATTTTTATTCATTTGCTCTATTTCTTGAAAAAATAGATCTAACCTCTCTGTAAGCATTAGTAAGAAATCTCCATATTCTCCTATTTCCATTTTTTTTATAAAAATGAAAACATCAGCTATGCAGATTACCTCTTCAAAATTATGAAAAAAATATTTGTTTAAGGTGTTTTTTAAAATTGTTAAAGATTCTTGAGCATTTTCGTCTTCTTTTTTTGTAAAATCTCTTATATCAAAATGTACAGCAATACCTTCTGTTTCTTCTCTTGCAAAAGGGGATGGAGATAGAATGTATGATATTCTCTCAAATTGAGATGCAATGCTTGTAAATATTCGCTTAATCTTTGGAAGTAAAACTGGGCAGAAATAATTAAGAATGCAATAGACATCAGTTTTAATGCAATTTAAAGCTTCTTGTGAGGTTATCATTGTAGGCAAATTAGTCTCAAGTTTTTTTATATTGATTCCTCCTCTTATACACTCATTAATCAAATTTATTAGAAATGTGTTGATTTTAGATTTAAAATTTCCATAATATGCTAATGAATTTTCAAATTTTTTTAAACAATTCCTTACATTATCTAACTTATCTGGGCATCTTTTGTCCATCATCTCAATTAAAATTTCTCTCATAAAGACAAGATAATACTCGTATTGATATTCACCTAGCATTTTTTTGCATATATCAATCTCTTCCTTCGCACGTATCGGATCTTGGGAAAGGTAGTGAATATTGGCAATACTAAAATGAATATGATAGGTATCATATTTATCCTGTGCTTTTTTAAAATATTGCAAAATTTCTAATTTTTCTTTTTTATTTAACTTATTTAAAAGCACTTCTATCCCTGTAGCAAAACATCCAAAGTCTATTCCATTCTGGTTAGCAATGTATCGTCCAAAATTTGTTAAGGATACACTTCTGTCATAGATTAAAGGGATTACTTTGTCTGGGAAACGGTTTACTTCTGCTTTTACTTCATCGCTTTTAGAAGATGCATCTGTGACTATAAGTAAGATATAATCGCTATTGCTAAGTGCCTCATGAATTGTAAGAACCCAGTCTTCTGCTGGATTTATCTTGCGATCTATCCATACATCAAATCCATATTCTTTTAATTTTCTTTCTAAAATTTCTGCTTTATCAACATTTACTCTTGCATAGCTGATAAATACCTTTATTGGCTTAACTTTATCAGAATGAATTCTTCTTAAAAGGGTTGCGTAGTGTTTGTAGGTAAAATACAGTATTTTATTATGCTCTGTGTTTGTAGTATTTTCAAGTTTGTTTAGAATTGGATCTAGGACTTCTTTTGCTTTTTCAAAGAGTCCTAAATTTTGCAGTACGATTGCTTTTCCGTTGAGGGATAAATAATATAAATACTGATTGTCGTAATTTTTTTGATATTCTCTTATCAATTCATCGAATAAGACCATGCTTTCCCAATATTGCCCCATCTCTGAAAAAAGCCTCGCAATTTCATAGATAATTTCTTCTCTATTTTTTGCTTTTCCCCTTGTCACTTGATGAATTAAAGCTGGCTCTAAAAGAGAAGAAATAAAACAACGATACTCTTCAGGATTTAATACTCTGGCTATACAAAAAATTTTGCGACGTAAAACCATCAGTAAATGTTCTGTCTCAGGGCATTCTATGGGGACAGAAGCTAAATACGATTTTACGCCTTTGAATAAATCGCTGTTTAATTCTCCGATTATTCCGTTTTTAAAATCCACATCATAAATCATGAAATTCTCCTTTAATTTAGTACATTAGTACACTTATAAGAATCCTTGTTTATGTTCTATAGACTTCTTTTCTTCAGAATTTGTTACAAAATTAGAAAAAATAGTATAATATTTTTTTAACCTATTGATGTGTATGAAGCAAATAAAAAAGAATGGCAAAAGATTCTGCCATTCTTTTTTATTTTCATAAACTTATAAAAAGCAATCTTTTTATGATTCTTTAGATTTAGATAAATCTTTATAAAAACTATTAAGCAAAAATTGAAATTGTTCTATTAATTTTATATCGTCTATTCCAGATACTTTTTCAAATGGAAAGGGAATTGCAATATTTTGTGATATAAGCTGTTCACAACCTGATGTTTTGGGAATATGCCATTTTTTACTTATATTATTCCAATTAATAGTATATACTGTTTTTCCTTGCAATTTTGCTCTTTTAGCAGTATCTACAGTACCGCTATTTTCACTACATTCAATAGCAATAAAAATATCGGAAAGAGCTGTGATAATCCTATCTCTTTGCAACAGCCTATCTCCATAATAATTTTCTTGATAATCTTTTTGTGGATATTCAGAAACAATACCACCACCATTAGTTAGGATTCCATTTGTTAAAAAAGAGCGAGTTGGAACATAGGGGTGTAAACCATAGGATACAGGATTCGCTACAACAGCAATTGTTGCTCCACCTTCATCTAATGCACCTAAATGCGAAGCTGTATCTATTCCAATTACTCCTCCTGAAACAATAAATGCTTTTTGTTTCATTTCATTTTTGATAGTTTGCTGAGCTAATAATATTGCCATTTTGAACCCATCGTTTGTAGGTGATACTGTTCCTCCAAATCCTACTGCGATAGGAGCATTAAGAATCTTCCAATTTTTGCCTAAAAAATAAACCTGCTCAGGTGGCGCAATATGGTTTTTCTGAAACACAAATTTTTCTTTACTGAATTTATTGTAACCATCATAATCACTCAATGAAAGTTTTAAGGTCTTCTCTGAACATTCTTTGAGCCTATAAATATCATCCTTCAGGATACACGTCTCTTTGATTTTTAACATAAATTTCTCCAATTGCTATAGAAATAGTTTATTATAGTTCTGATCTGTTGTTTCTAATAATCTTTTGAATATATCCTTGCAAATCGAGCAACCAATATAGCGAAGAGGATGCTCATTTTGCAAAATGTCTTTACATAAATCTAAATAACCTGATTCTATAATAAAATTAATGATTCCTAATCTTTGAATTTTTTTTAATATTTTTGCTTCTAAAGATTCAGAAAATTTTGCAATTCCTTCTTTTAATTTTCCAATTGAAGCAATTTCTAGTTTACTAGATTGCCTATCACATTGAGATAGGCAATAATAATAATTATTTTTCCAAAAAAATATGGGAATAGGGAAACATCCACATATATTAAATTTTTTAAAAATTTCAATATTGGGAATCTTTTCAAATTCCTGCTCAGATATATTCATTTCTTTTTGAAGGTATTTTTTATATATTCCTAAAGTTGATTTATTATTCAAATAAGTATCTTCTTTTGATAGTATTGCTAATCTTGGCATAACGCCAGATAGCAATCTACCACGACCTTGAGCTAACAAAGGAATGATGGAAAGTTTAACTTCATTATTTTTTAAATAATCAACAAAATCATCGGGAATTTCAGTTCCTTTCTCTGTAGAAACTACCCAGTTGACTTCAAAATATAGAGGTTTATCTGATTTCAAGTTTTTTTTATATTCAATAATATTATTTAGTGCTTTATGTTCTAACCAATTATTGGCTTGTGATATTTCGCCGTTATGGAATGTGTCTATAGACAAACAAAGTTTTAATCCATGGTCTGATTTTGTAAAATATTGGTCAAGATATCGAAAACATATATCTTTTTTTGAAAAAACAATTCCGTTGCTATCAAATGCAGGTACTATTTTTAGTGTTTTTGATATCATTAGCAATAAATCCATAACATTTTTATTATCTTCATTCCATAACAATACCTCACCCCCTGTCAGGTAAACTCTTAAAATATCTTTATGGAATTGCTGAAAAAAGAGTAAGTCATCTTTAACTAATATTTCTATTTGCTTAGAATTTAGCCTATAGTGGTCAGAAGATATTTCGCGGTAGCAATGAGCACAACTCATATTGCAATCATTCAGCAATGCTATAGTAACTACATTGGAAAATGCTACTTCACTATACATGGTAAGCTGCTCCATTATTGAACTACATCCTAATACTAGGATGTTAGAATAAGGCGAATTCTGAAAAGTCTACTATACTGTAGCTAGAACAGATGCTATTATTATAACACTACTTATTTTCTATATGTCACGATATTTAGGAAACTCAGTGCAAGCATCCTTGCAGGAATAAAAAAACAGCAGCGAAACTTATTTTTTCGTTTAAGTGTAATGTGTTAAAAATTTTGTTTTACGAAAGTGCTACAATTTTTATTGCTTCAGGAGGCTTGCACTTCGTTTTCTCACAAAGTGAAATTTATTGATTGAACCAGGCGGCTTTCCGCTCTGGATGGATAGTTTAACATTGTCAAGTTATCCTATACAATCTATACTTTCTCACCAAGCAAATAGAAATAGTTTGTCTGTTTGAAATTTGCCATATCAATCAATATCTCATCAGAAGTCGTCTTCTTTTCTAATGCAAGATTATCAATTTTTTTTCTTAATTCTTGCTTTTCATGATAGGCCTTGTATAATATATAAAATAATGTATTTCTAAATACATTAAACTTTTCATTCGATTCTTTTAACCGAAAATGTGCATTCTCTAATTTTTCCTTGAATTTTTTTATCAAATCTTCACTTGTTTCTGCTAATAGGATTTTTCCATTGTTATTAAGCATTTTTTCTATATTAGAAATAAATTCTTTGATTTCTTTATCTTCAGAAAAATACCTTAAGCAGCCAAGTGCTAGAACTAAGTCAACTTTTGGAATGCTCTCATCCTGGATTTTCTTTGTTAAATCTTGTTCTATCTTTTTTGGATATCCATGCTGGTTAGCGCAGCTACTTTCCAACATAGGCTTCGATTTGTCAATCTCGTATATCTTTACTTTAGGGTATCTATTTAGTATGGATGATGTTAAACAACCACTTCCACTACATAAAATACAAACACTAATCTCCTCTTGATTTACTCTATCTAGCAAAGATGTAAAAATTTCTTCTACTTTTTCAAAAAATTTTTTTGTACTTTCGTCACGATTTTGAATAGTTTTAGAAGATAAAATTTCTGGAAGTCGTTTGTCCGTATCGAATATATTGTTGATAACTCCATAGTAGCCTGGCTTTTTGAGTAAGCTATGATGAAAAATATTCTGAGAGAATTCAATAGATTCTATATACCCATTTTTTTCCTGTTCAAGATATTTTTCATATATTTTGCTGTCTAAAAATTTTTTAAATTCCTTTAGCCTTGGATTGTTATATGTTTTTATAGCATCAACTAATCTTTTGATTGCCATATCTTCCCACATCTTTTTCCATAAGAAATTTTTATTAAAATCTTCTGGCGTTAATTCTCCAATTTCTATGATATCCATTACTGTATCTAGTAAATTTATTTCTTCTTTCCACATTTTATTAAAATTATCTTTAAATGTTTCGACAGCACTTTTCGTATTTAAAATAACTCCAGATAACTCTTCTTCTGATGAATATTCTTCTCTAGACTTAGTTTTGCCTAACGAATGCATAAAAACACATTGATTTCCATAGATTTGAAATTCAACTGTTGGAATTTCCTCAATTAAGCGTACTTTCCATGAAGAAATTGTAAATAAATTGACAATAAAATTTATCAAATGCTCTTTGGCTTTATCAAGGGGAATATGAACTTCATAAGTTTTTGTAAAATCCAATGCTGCAATATGTATAGAACTTTCTTTGCATTCTTCTATATATTTTTTAATCAAATTTTTACTAAAGATAGATTGGGTTTCCGCTCTTTTTTCTATATTTGAATTTCTTCTATTAGCATATTCACTAAAATTTATTGGTTCTAAGCCTAATGTTTTTCTTCTCTCGTTTATTAAACTATTTCGTTTTTGTTTGATATCTGCTGGAAATCCTATTGCGGAAGGAAGCCGTCTATAGACTCCCTTTAATTTTAATCCTGAACTGGTAAGCCAGCTATTCATCCTTATGTAATGTTCTCCTGATTTTACAATAAAAATTTCTTCCAGCCCTTTATCAATTATGTTCGTCTTTAGCATATTAATTATAATGTCGAGTTTATTGAGAGCTATTTTTCCAAGATTAAAATCTATAATTTCAAAACCCTGTAAATTACCTGGGATTTTATTGGGATCAGCGATCAAAATTACAGGTTTTCCTATTCCGTATGCCAATCCTATTATAAATGTAAGCTTTGGATTTACAAGGTATTTATTCCCTTTATGATAAGAATTATTGGCTAAATTTACTATGATAAAAGCACTGCTATTTATTTCTTCCTGTATATTATTTAACTTGTCTATTTCCATTATGTTAAGATTAAAATTATATTTTTGGACTATGCTTTGTATATCATTGTGAGAAATTATTTTGGACTTTAATCTTTTTGATATAAAATTAAACATTTTTTTTTGTATCCCTGGACTTTTTTCTGGATATTTTTCTTCTACTAAGAGAACTTCTCTACTTATAAATCTAAAAATATCATTTTGGCTTTGGTATCCTTCTAAATAATCTGACATTGCAATCTCCTTATTTTTTAGGACTGTCTTTAAGCCATTGAATTACTTGCTCATTTTTTTTACCTGGTAGCCACTTGATTTTTGTTTTTTCCCATATTTGCTGGAATAATTGAGTAAAAATATCTAAACTAGCATTTGTTGATAATAATAGTGCATTCTCTTGCTCGCCAACATTTTCCCCTAAACTATAAAGCCACACATAATGTTTATCGTAAATTTGGAAATAGTATGATGGAATAGTATCTATCAATGCGGCCTGGAAAAAATCTTTCGATAATAACATATTAATAAAATTATCTAATTGTTTTTCTTTTTCATCCTTTGTTAATTGTATTTCATAAGTATATGCCCCTTGCTCTAATTCAAAATACTTTTGAATTAATGGTATGCTATATATCGCTTTTGTCGTCTTATCTCTCGATTCTAAGCTATTAAGTACATTTTTATAATATTCTAAACTATTATTTGGATTTAAATATAATGTATTTTCTCTTCTTAGAAGAGTAGTTTCAGGTATAGTTATAACAGGAAATCTTTTATGTACGCCCATCTGCTCTACATTTAATGATCTTGCTTTTAAATTTATCTTTTGATATGTTTTTCGATCATTAACAATAGTTATTTTATCAAAGCTGCTATCATCATACTTTTTAATCAAGTTTTGGATAGCTTTGTTAAGATCATCAGATGGAAGAAATTCGTTTTCAGAAAATTGTATATTATAAACTTTATAATCATGATCATAATAACTTGGTATGCAATATTTATCTGTATTTCTATTGGAAGAATCAATTAAAATCGTATCCTTCCCCAAGCCATTGGCTAGCCCTATTTCTAATGAAACATTAGGATTGATGTAATACATAGAGTTAGTATCATCGAAATTTCCGATATCAGCTATTACAAATGCGCATTCTCGAATATGCTTGCATATTTTTTCGCATATATACTGTCCAAAAATAGGAGGCAAAATATCAGTCGAATCTAGGTGAAATCCAGATGGATTTAATTCACTTTCTAAATATTGTTGTAGTTCTTTAATCTTACTTTTAGAATCATATGCAAAAAAAACATTACGATTTCTTAAATTAGGACTGAAATTAGGATAAAATCTGCATAATCCTTTACCTAATAAACACATTTTAGAATTTTTTTTTATCATAATTGATTCCTAATACTGATTCCTATTTTTTAGCTGTAAATTGCATTTTTTTTTAACATTAATTTTTAAAAAAAATAAAATAATTTTAAAAAATATTTTCTTAGTCACTTTTTTCTTCGCTTTTTTCGACCTTGTATCCCATAGAGAGAATGGCCTTCAGCGTAGCTTCTGCGCTGCGACGGTTGTAGTCTTTTTCGCTTTCCGACAATTCTTCATAAGGAACCAGGTCAGGGTGCTTTTTGAGAACGTCGTCTCTTGTGGGAGCATAGCTCCATCCATCTTTTATCCTGCCTTGCGCCCATATATCATGATTGTGTCGGGCAAGGATTTCGATGGCAGGGGAAAGGGATTCGGGAATATGATTTTTTCCTGTATCCAAAGGCAGGGGATGGTAAGTTTCGATTCGTTCTTCTCGTAAGTTGCATGGCTGAAAGATTGCCTCGCCTTGTAGTTTCAAAGGACCGCCTGCTGCTGCGTACCAGTATTGGAACTCGGAGCGCAATGTCGCTTCCACTCCCTGGATCAGATTAGGAAAGCATCTTTGTATGTCTATGCCCAGGTTTCTGTCTTCTTGCGTATGCTTCAACAATGCTTTCAGCCTGTTAGCCGCCGCAAAATATCGTAAGGCCAGCGAACGGCAATCCAGGAAATCCCGAAAGGAAATCATGCAGAGGATAACTGTACTTGTGGCGGCAGTCACTCTGACAGTGTAGTCTACCCATGTATTCTAGCCCAGAGAGAAAAGCATTGCCACCAGAATTACAAGCTGAAAAATTAGGAAGTATCGGGCATATTTTTTCGCTTTGTTTAAGAACCATCTCTGCTGGCTTTAGATACGACCTTTGCAATACTCTTCATAGGTAAGCCTGGTTTTCAAATAAATCTATGCTTTTCTCCCCTCCGCAAAATCTTTTCTCTTCTATAGCCAATCCTTTCTAAAAACATTCTTCCTGACAAAAAGTTTGCAACCATTTTCCTATATAGACCCATTAAGACAGAAATTTGTTACAAAAAAAATAATTGATAAATAGCTCTTCTTGGATATAGAGATTGTTTTCTTCCATTTTTTGTGTATAATGCTCTTCTCCTAAGACTTTAACACTCTTTTCTTAGGCTTCTTTAAAAAATTCAAAAGCCTTAGCTCTATCGCCTTGTTTTTCATAAAGGTGTGCGAGATTATTTAGGACTCTTGTGTAGTATTGAGCCCATTGATCTGGGTTCTTTTTATACACTGCTTTGAGTATTTTGTACGATTTCTGTAACAATACAATAGCTTCTTTTTCGATTTTTTTTTCTTTATAAAAAATTGCAAGGTTATTTAAGTTGCAAGTGTAATATTTAACCCAGCGATCTGGGCTCTTTTTATACAAGGCTGTGAGTATTTTGTACGATTTCTCTAACAATACAATAGCTTCCTCTACCCTATTTTGTTTGCCATACAAGGATGAAAGATTGTTCATAGCTAAAGTGTAGGCTTCAGCCCAAAAATTTGCATTCTTTTTATATAATGGACTGAGTATCTTAAGTACTTCTTCTAGCAATATAATGCCTTCCTCTACCCTATTTTCTTTGCTATAAGAGACTGCCAGATTGCTTAGTGCTAAAGTGTAGTCTTTAGCCCAGCGATCTGGGTTCTTTTCATATAGGCTTCTTAGTATCCTCAGCGATTTCTCAAACAATTCTATGGCTTCCTCTACCTGATTTTGGATTTTATAAGAGAATGCAAGATTGTTCATGACTATAGTGTAGTATTTAACCCAAAAATTTGAGTTCTTTTCATACAACGGCTTAAGTATCTTTAAGGAATTATCTTCCAATGCTACAGCTTCTTTTATCCTGTTTTGTTCTTTATAAGAGAGTGCAAGATTGAACAGGGCTAAAATGTAAGCTTCAACCCATTGATTTGGATTCTTTTTATATAATGCCTTAAGTATCTTGAAAGATTTTTCTTCTAATTCTATGGCTTCTTTTATCCGATTTTGATATTTATAAGAGGATGCAAGATTGAGTAAAGCTGTAGTGTAGAGATCAGCCCATCGATTTGGGTTCTTTTCATACAACACTTTGAGTATCTTCAGCGATTCCTCTTCCAACACTATAGTTTTCTCTAGTAGGTTTTGAGCTTTATAAGAAAATGCAAGATTGCTTAGGGCCATCGTGTAGGCTTCAGCCCATTGATTTGGGTTCTTTTTATACATGATTTTGAGGATACTCAGCGATTTCTCTAGCAATACTATGGCTTCCTCTACCCAATTTTGGGCGAAATAAGAGTATGAAAGATTGTTTAGAGCTGCTGTGTAGACATCAGCCCAGCGATATGGGTTCTTTTCATACATGGTCTTGAGAATTTCCCATTGCACTTCCAGGTATGCAATAGCCCAAAAGCTGTCATTTTTATAATGATAGTGAAGTCCATCTTCATTCAAAACCAACAGATAATAGTTTACCCATTCTTCTTCTTTATTTACCATTTCTATAATATATTTAACCTGTTTTTGTATTCTCTTCTCTGCATACACTCGTTTTTGTTGTGTGAGGGACAAAAGGTGGCAGTTTGTCAAGGCTTCTCTTTGTTCTTGTAGCGAATCGATGTCTATCATTTTTTCCAAAATAGCAAGCAACTTTTGCGAGAGGGAGTAGGAATAGAGGCTCTTAGCGGTCTCTCCGAATTCTCTGTGGAAAAAGCGGAGGTTGCCTTTGTTATCCTCTTTGAGAAAGGGAGCGATCTGGTAGCTGAGTCTGCCAAATACGGCTGTGGGGAGCTTGCCTGTCAGATTTTTGTGGTAGGGATTTTCGACCCTTTTTACCAGTTCTTCGTCCTGAGAGAGGATTTCATAGAGCATGGATTCATTCAATGAGCCTCGGCAAGCGTAGAGATAGCCAAATACCCTTTCTATGAGCATTTTGTCATGGTGGAAAAGGCTGGTTAGATTCTCTATGTATTCCTGGATGGCTTCTTTTTGGCTTGAAGCCAGGTTCAGGTTTTTATTCTTGAAACTCCAGTATCGGCTTGCCTGGGCTACGATTTTCAGGTACAGAGGGGAATTCACCCTGGCATACAGGCTCAGTATATAGACGATCTGGTCTGGTTGCAAGGTTCTGTTGTGTTCCTTCAGGTTAGAAAGAAGGATTTGCCTGGCAATTTCCTGATCCTGGAGAGGTTGGATTTCATTAAAATTGCTGAATTTCTCCCTGAGCTTGTTGTAGTAGTAACAGGAATCGGGGTAGTTTTTGTCGTAGAGTACAGAGACAACGATCTTGATATGCGAAGGCAAAGTAGAAGGCAGCCATTCGCACTGGCTCTTGTCTCCAAGCTGGTCTAAGGCATCCAGGAAGAGAATCGTTGGCTCCTGGATTTCCAGAAGTGCATTGCATACATCTTGCTCGAACGTGTCTTTTTTCTCTCTGTCTAAAATTTTCATGCTTGTTTTTTCTGACTTTTCCTGCTGGAGTTCTCTTCCCAATTCCCGAAGAACCGAAGTCAGGAGGGATTTGGTAGAAGAGGATTCCTGGCTGATTCCGCAAAAACGGTAGACTACCCTGGCGTTGCTGGTCTTAGCGATCACTTTGGACATAATAGAGCTTTTCCCGATACCAGAAGTGCCATAGACAAAAAGAGGCTGTGTGCCAGAAGTTGCCTGAGTATAGTCCAGGATATCCTGTATTTCTTTATCTCTTCCTAAAATATTGCAAGCGAGCTGGTTTTTATGGTATTCCTGGATGCCTTGTTCCTCAACAGGCTTTTGATCTTTCAGCCTTTCGATTTCTTTTCTCATGATCGCCGAAAGCCTTGCAGTAAGCTTTTCTACAAGCTCTGGGATATGTATTTTCGATATATTTTCCCCTTCCAGGTTTGTGCGTAGTTCCAGCACATTTTCCTTTGCTGCCTTTTGCTTCAAGGCTTGCTTGAAGCAAGCCAGCCTTTCCTTATGATTGTCAAAAAACTTGCCTGATTCCAGTCTGTTGCTCTCGATTTCCCTGTCTATCACGAGAAGGCATTCTTTCTTTTCCTCGGAAAAATCCTGGATATACTCTCTAAACTCCCTCTCTGTGGCAGAGAGAAAGTATTTTTCCTTTTGTTCTTCCCCCAAACCTGTTTTTTCCACTGCCCCTTGTATGGCATCTCTTAGCCTGCTCTCCACTCTTTCCCAGGCTTCATATTCCCCATATCCGCCTTCCCTTTTCTGCAAGGCATAGCCAGCAGGAATCTCATTCTCATCCAGCCTGTACCATTCCATAACAAAAGCCTGGTCTGCTTTTCCGATATGCTGGTATATTTCCTCGAATTCCGCTTTCTCGATCATATAGGGCAAAGGAATCCAGCCATATCTATTGCCCACCAGAATCACGAAATCAGGATGAGGCTCTGCCTTACAAGCCTTCACTTCATTCAAACACAGTTCCATTGTCCTCTGATCCCATTGCGCCTCTTCTGCCACGCCCCATCGCAAATCTATAGGCATAAACCCAAAACCATGCTTATGGCACAATCTCATCAGCACAGGCAACACCTTTTCTTGAATCGCATCCCTCTCCCGCTTGAAATCAGCAAAGGGCGAAGAGATAAACAGCCTGAATGTTTTCATTTCGCTCTTTCCTTAAAAAAAATTTCTATAATTTCCCAATAACACAGCATTATGCCCCTATAGACCCCTTTTCCCAAACGTTTGTTACAAAATAGTAGGAATATTTTAGAATTTTTTGTAGGCAAGTTTTTCACCCTAAAACAAAAGAATGGCAAGATAATTTCTTGCCATTCTTGACATGGAATCCTTTGTTTACTTTGCAGTTTTCTATAGAATTATCCTTATTCTTCTGAGAATGTTATGCCCAATTTTTTTTCTACTTGATTTAACCTGGCATGGATTTTAAAAAACGCATCTTCTTCTTTGATATACCCAGGGAATAAATCTGGAACAAGATCAAGGATGTCTGCTACCTTAAATAGCATTGGGCAAGAAGGAGACTTTGCTCCTGTTTCCCATGCGGAAATCGAATTTTTAGAGATACCAAGCTTTTTCCCCAATTCTTCCTGACTTAACCCTTTTCTAACTCTACCAATTTTAATGATTTCTCCGATTTTTTCCATCATCTTTTCCTTTATGAATCTATTATGCGCATAATTCTAATCGGAGGAAATACAAAAGTCAATTTTATATTGAAATATAAACTATAATTGTATATAATATAATTATAGTTTATATTATTATATTGTCTATATTCTGTACCTTTTCCCTAGAGAAACTTATGAAAACAAAGGAAAAAATACTACGTTCTATTAACAAAAATATTGACAATGTGTTAGATATACAGATAAAACAATCTTCATCAGAAGAAAAATTGTTTCAAGATATTTCATCTATGATCGAACAAGCACGGTATAAAACAGTTGCTCATATAAACAGAGAAATGGTGGAACTATACTGGCATATTGGAAAAAGAATAAAAGAAGACATGCTCAAAAATAAGAAGGCAGAATATGGAAAACAAGTCATAGAATCTCTGGCCTTAAAGCTAATATCGTTCTATGGAAAAGGATTTAATTCACGCAATCTCTTTCACATGCTTCATTTTATTGAAGTTTTCCCAAATGACAACATTTTGAACACAGTGTGTGCAAAATTGAGTTGGTCTCACTTTAGAGAGCTAATTTATATTAAAGACGAGCTTAAGAGAAATTTTTATCTGGAAATGTCTGCTTATGAAGGATGGAGTGTTCGTATTCTCAAAGACCGCATACGGAGTATGCTCTATGAACGTACGGCGATTTCCCGTAAACCAGAAGAAACCATCAAAAAGGAGCTTTCTTCCCTGCACTGCAAAGAAAAAATTGGGACAGAATTGGTTTTTCGTGATCCTTACCTGCTTGGTTTTCTGGGATTGGAAGATACCTACAGTGAGCTTGACCTTGAAAATGCTATTTTACATAAGTTAGGGATGTTTCTTATAGAAGTAGGGAATGATTTTGCATTTTTATGCCGCCAAAAACGAATTACCATAGACAATAAAGATTTCTACATTGACCTTTTATTTTACCATCGCGGACTTAGATCCCTTGTGGCGATTGAGCTAAAGATGGGCGAATTCCAACCTGAACACAAGGGACAAATGGAGCTTTATTTGCGTTATCTGGAAAAATATGAAATGAGAGAAGGAGAAAATTTGCCTGTAGGTCTGATTCTCTGTGCGGAAAAATCAAGAGAGGTGATAGAACTTATGAAGTTGAAAGAAGATAGAATCAATGTGGCAGAATACTGGACCAAGCTTCCATCTCGACATCTTTTAGAAGAAAATCTCCATCGTGCTGTTAAAGAAGCAAAATCACGATGGGAGATTTCAGATGAAGGATTTCATGAATCTCAAGAAAAAAATTTACATGAGCTACTTAAAAAATTTCCATCTCTTACTCCGTTGGAAGTTAGAAAAAAACTTAATCTAAGTACAAAAGAGCTGAGACAACAAGTTCGTCAGGGACAAAGGCAAGGTTGGATCAAAGTATCAGGGTGTGGCCGTGCCACATCTTACTCTTTAATATAATTGGACAATGTCAAATTATATTAGGTTGAAAACTATTGATGGCTGGACGAGCAGATGCTATTTCATAACACTGCTCATTTTGCACAAGATCACTTTGGCTAATACAGAATATAGAAAAAGTCTATTTTTATATAAAATATGGAATATAGACTTATCTATATTTATCTGTGATTCTCTTTTCCTTAATTTTGGATTTGACATCTTCAAAGAATTATTTACTCGCTTTTCTAGCCTTTCTCGACCTTATATCCCATAGAAAGAATAGCCATCAGAGTAGCCTCTGCGCTGCGGCGGTCGTAATCTTTTTCGCTTTCGGACAATTCTTCATAAGGTACCAGATCAGGGTGCTTTTTGAGAACATCGTCTCTTGTGGGAGCATAGCTCCAGCCCTCTTTGATTCGGCCTTGCGCCCATACATCATGGTTGTGTCGAGCAAGGATTTCGATAGCAGGATGGAGAGATTCGGGAATACGAATTTTTCTAGTATCCATAGGGCTAGGCTGATAGGTTTCGATTCGTTCTTCTCGTAAGTTGCATGGCTGGAAGATCGCATCACCTTGCAACTTCAGCGGGCCACCTGCTGCTGCGTACCAGTATTGGAACTCGGAGCGCAATGTTGCTTCCACTCCCTGGATCAGATTAGGAAAGCATCTTTGTATGTCTACGCCCAGGTTTCTGTCTTCTTGCGTATGCTTCAGCAATGCTTTCAGCCTGTTTGCTGCTGCAAAGTATCGCAAAGCCAGGGAACGGCAATCCAGAAAATCCCGAAACGCAATCATACATAGGATAATTGTACTTGTGGCAGCAGTCACTCTGACAGTGTAGCCTACCCATGTATTCCAAGCCAGAGAGAAAAGCATGGCCGCTAGAATCACAAGCTGGAAACCCAGGAAGTATCGGGCATATTTTTGGGCTTTGGTCAAAAACCATTTCTGCTGGCTCTGGATACGGCCTTTGCAATACTCTTCATAGGTAAGCCTGGTTTTCAGATCGTTTCGTTTTATATCAGTAAATTCTTCTTTCAGCTCTTCTGGCACACCCTGGATGATCTGCCAGAGTATCTGTATGCCTGGCTTTGCTTGCAGTTTTTTGATAACAGCATCTATATTCTCCATTTCTTTTGCTGCAAATTCTTCTGCATTTTTGTCATTGTAGGGAGCCAACCCTGCCCTGTATTTTATGGCAAAGTCTATGAGCATCTGAGCTCCTGCCCTGCATACAATCCAACTCTTGCGAAAGCCTCCCAATATCTGCAACAATGTCAAAACAAAGGTAACAAAGCTGGATAGAACGATTGTCCATCGAAGGAAAGAAATTCCCACAACATGCTTTATGTCCGTACACAAAATCGCCATAAGAAACGATGCCCATGTCAGAAAAAAAATGACAAACCATATTGTATAGAATTGCCTCTTGCTCCTTGCAGATGCCTCTTCATAATACGTAAGCCTCTTGTTGTATTCCTCGTTTAAATCCATGCTTTTTTCCCCTCCGCAAAATCTTTTCTCTTCCATAGCCAATCCTTTCTAAAAACATTCTTCCTGACAAAAAGTTTGCAACCATTTTCCTATATAGACCTATTGAAGCAGAAATTTGTTACAAAAAAAAATAATCGATAAATAGCTCTTCTTGGATATAGAGATTGTTTTTTTTCATTTGTAGCGTATGATGATGATCTTCGCCTAAAATTCTTGCACTCTCTTCGTAGGCTTCTTTCGAGAATCGCAATGCCTTAGCTTTATCGCCTTGTTGGAAATAGGAGATGGAGTTGAAAAGAAAAGAGAAGGGGGATTTTGAGGGAGGAGCTTTTCCAGAGTTTTGCATGTCTCCAAGTTTTCATTCCGGATGGTATTCGTATTTCGAATAACGGTCAGCGTAAAAATTGTCTAAGTTTTTTTGAGATTCAAAGAGTTCTGACCATATTTCGTAAGCATCAATCAACGATTCGCCATCCTGCTCGTACCCGGTTTGTTCAGGATGAGCGATGAAGTTATGTTATTGTCATTAAAAAACGAGAAAAAAATTCTCGTTTTTTTGAAATCAAG
>CALKWO010000399.1 GCA_938003875.1 uncultured bacterium | reverse complement strand
CTGTGTCTATCTGTGGTTCTTTTTAATGTATGCAATCCATCCGAGATGCGCTGTAAATGAGCAGCCATGCAAAGCAGGGTCTGCTCTAGTTGGCGGTTGTTGCGATCTTTTGAAAATTTCGTTCACTATACCATTCTAAGGATGCAGATGGGGAATGAAGAGGCCGTATTATGAAGAGTTGCAAAAAATAGTCCAGGAAGAAAAGCAGAAAATCTCTTTCGCATTGCCCTTGAATCTACAATATTTTTTTCTGCCTATACTACGCTATAAAATGAAATGGGAAATCACAAAAGATTTTTATCAATATAGAATTTTCCAGCACATTAAAAATAAAAAATTAGCCATTGAAACGAGCATTTTATTTGCATGTTCGTTGTATCGCAAAGGGCATTTTTTTCAAAGGCTGCATAGAGAGCTTTTTCGTAGTATATCCACACCAGGATTTATAAAAATGGCAGAAATCTATGGCGATGAATTTAGCAAATTTTTTTTAGAAGATATGATGCTAAGTACGGTGGATGCAAGGGATGCAACAGAATTATCTCATCGCTTTTCTAATCTGGTTACTTTCTGCCTTTCAGAGGATGTACAAAATCTTTATAAAAATATAAAATCCATAGAAAACAATGGCAAGAGCATTGTCTATTTTCCTATGGTTTTTGAGAATCTTCTGAGAAGTCCTTCTTTGCTCAATAAGTATCTAAAATTATTCGAAAACCAATCTTGTAAAAAAGAAGCTTTACAAATTTTGGAAATTTTACATCTTATTTCTCAAAATATAGGTACGGTTGGTGTCTATCAAGTTTTTTATGAAATTTGTAATAAATTTGCGGGAAAAAATCTTTTTCCCATATTGATAGAAATCGCTCAATATCTGGTGTCTTTTCAAAATCCTTCTTTATTCCAGAAAGTTTTTTCCTGGGGGCTACATTCTTCTCTCTCAGAAGAAGTACTGGAGTCTGCATTTCAATATAGTTTGCCGCTACTCAGGAATATAGAAAGAATAAGAGCAGATATTTATTTTCAAAGGTACATAGAATACCTTATCGAAAGAGAAAATAAACTTGTTCATATGAGTACCAAGGAAGTTCATTATTATCTTAAAAAAGCAGTAGATTTTTTCCTGGAGGACTGAATCTCAAAATATACCCTGGTACCAGGCTTATTTCCAGGGACGTTGCCCCTATAAGGATTGCATCTGGAAATCCAGGGAAAATGCTTTTAACAAGGAACTGCTTATGAAGAAATTTTTAGACGATGTTTTTTGTGAACAATTATTAGAAAAAAAGCTTCTGGATAAAGCAATGCTTTCTCAAATCAAAAAGGATAAGAATATCATCACGATTCGAGAAAAATTGCTATTAGAAAAATACATAAGTTTTTCCACCTATACCACCGTTTTATCCTTACTAAGGCAAAACCGAGATATTATAGATAGCCAGAAATCTATTGAGTTTGATCAAAAGTTTCTCTCTTATGCTTATACTCAAAATTTAGTCCCCAAAGATGATATTGAAGTTTGTCGCAAGCATGCGTTAGCTTCTCCTTTCACTACAAGAGAATTGCTATTTGCCACATCTACGATAGATTTCGAGATATATTCCCAAATTATGTCCGAGCTGTCTCCTGAAGTTTTACCTGATAGCCATAAACAAGAAGATGCGGAACAAACCATCATTGATGAAGAAAATCCTTTCCCTGAAGAGGATATAGAAACTGTTTCCGTTTCTCCTTTCTCTCTTGTTAAAGATAATTCTGCAGAAACCATTATTGATATTAGCCCTCCTGATTTGGAAGAGGAAGACGCTCCTTTTGCTTATTCTCAGTCTCCTATGCAAAACGATGATTCTGCAGATACTATCATCGACCAGGATTTTGGCGTGCCTTCAGAAGAAGACATAATAGAAAAAAAAGTTTTTAAAGAAAAAAATACAAAAGAAGAATTAGAGGCGACATTAGACATTGAGCAAAGCGTGTCTTTTAAGCCTAAAGAAGATATATTCAAAACGCAAGACCAGGCACCATATCCAGAAGAGCATATTGTCTCCGCTAAAAAAATAGATTCCAGGTTGAAAAAAGCTTCTCTTAATGAAACAGGTTCGCCTACTATCCAGGAAGTCAACCAATATGCGCCGCTTCAATCTGATCTTATGACAGAAAAGCTACAAACCATTGCGATGGATGATTTAATCAGAGAAGTGCAAAAGCAGGTCAATCTTCAGACTCAGCAAATATCCCAAAATGTTGGGAAAGAAATTAGCAGTTATACAAGCATTTATAAAATATTGTGCGCTGTGGTAATCTTTATATTCCTGTTTCTTCTCGTATTTACAGGTTTTATTGAATTTCAACGTTTCTATGATTTAAAAATCCTCAGGGAAGAAAGGAATAAAATCATAGAGCAAAAAGACCTTGCCGTAAAAGATAAAATACAGGCTATGGTTTCTTTGCAAGAGATGACGCAAAAAAGACAAAATCTGGAACAAGAATTAGAAAAAAAGCAGAATCTTACAAAAGAAATCCAGGCTTTAACAGAAGAAAGAGAAAATTTCAAACGGAAAGAGAAAGCAAGGCTAAATATACAAATAGCACTCTCATACCAGAGCATACAGGAAAATGAGAAGGCAAAGGACGAAGCTAAAAAGGCATGGGATTTAGCCCCAGAAGATGCTGAAGTGAATTTGTTCCTTGCAGAATATTTTATCCGACTAAAAGACTACAGAAGGTCTGTAAAATATCTAGAAACTGCGACGAAGCAAGAAGGCACTTCCTGGATAGCCTATATCAAATTAGGGGAAGTATATTTCGCTCAGGGACAGACATCTCAGGCAAGAGATTGCTGGGAAAAGGCACTCAATATTAACCCTTCACTCTCTCAAATCCGAGAGAAATTAAAATTGTTGCCAAAGTAGGATTGCTACTCTATTGGTGCTATATATATCATTTAAGGAGTATTTTTTGAATGAAAAATATTGAGATAGACGATGAAAAGTTGCTGAATATTTTGCTTGCACAAGGCTTGATCAGCCAGGAACAAAAGAATGCCTGCCTTACCTACCAACAAGAATATCTAAGGCGGACAGGCGAAAAGGTAGCTACACCTAAAGTACTTCAAAAATTAGAAATTCTTCCTTTAGACAAAATTGTAAGCATTGTGAAAGCAATAGAAGGTAGCCAGGCTTCTAGTTCAGAAGAAGATGATGACGAGCAGGAAGAGGTAAAAAAAGATGTTTTGGTGTCACATAAGCCCAGGCTAGTTCCTGCTTTTAGCCCTAAAAACGATATAAGACAGTCACCAGAAAAAGAAAGTGCAAAATTTTTATTTGAAAAAAATCTCAGACCACAAACTCCTAAAGAAAAAGAAGAAGTAGCCACAATCGAATCCGAAAAATCTCTTGTACTTTCCTATTTTTTATTGTTTTTCTTCGGAATTTTTGGGGCGCACCGTCTGTATCTTCGCTGCTATCGTTCTGGTATACTGTATGGTTTGACTTTGGGATTTTTCGGGATTGGATTGATTCTCGATATTGTCCTTGTTCCTTTTCTTCTAAAAAGCTATCGCAGGGAAAAAGAGCAGAGAAAAAGCGAATGGCAGGATATGGCAAAATATGAATCCTCTGCCTTGGAGGATAGTGTGCCAGATTGGTCTAAAAAAGAGACAGGTTTGCAAAAAATCACCAATGCCTTCCATGTTTTGTTGCAATGGATTTATTTGCTTGTCGCCCCACTATTGCTGGCTTTGATCTCTATAATTTTTTGGCAGGCAGCAATGCCCTTTATTGTATTGCTTTGGATTACCCTTTTCCTTGCTTCTCATTCTTTGAAAGACCATCTTGCCCAAAGATCCTTATGGAGGCATGTTCCTTTTTTGGAATTTTTGCACCAGCGACTCCTGCAAGCAGAAGGTTTTTATTTCCAGAATGAACCTAAATCCTTGCTTCTCTATTTGCTCTATCCTATTTGGATGCCTTTTATGATCCTCTTTAGACCAAAGAGAAGAGAAGAGTTGTACTGCTATCTCTGGATCATTCTGGCCTCTATGGGCCTGATTTTTTCGGGTATGGTCTATCTGGCATCTCTATTTTCTTTTGAATATTCCAACATCTTACAAAACCTTCTAATCACTCAGGGGATTGTGTGGTTTTTTAGCTTGATCCTTTTTCTTGCAGTATGCGTTCCCTATTTTACCTCTCTCATGTCTTTTAAGGTCAAGAAAAACAATTTCGCCACAAAAGTCTTTGCTGGATGGGGATGGTTGATTTCCTTTATTCTTTTGATTTTTCTTCTTTTTGGAAGCTATGTGTTACCCTGGAAAACCTATTCTCACCAAGATGCCATCAGAAGCATGATCTCTAAATTGCAAAGCGACCAATACAAGAAGACCTTCCAGGCACTCCTCAAGGCTTTACCTGAAGGATCTTCTAATGCAACCCAAGGATTTTCCGAAGAATCTGCAAAAGAGTACACAAAAACCCTTCGCCTCTTTGTAAGAGGAATTTCCTCTTGTAAAGAAGCTCAGGCTTTGATGGTGACCTATCTCAAAGAATCTCAAAAGATGCTTGTACATCTGGAACAATATCCTCTGGCTGTTCTATCTGATAGAAATAGTATTGAATACAGTTGGATTGGTCTGGATGGAAGTGCCAAAAAAGAAATAGAGCAAGTTCTGAAATCCTGCATCGTTTGCCCTTATATAGAAGAATATCGTAAAAAGATGGATATTCCTGTTGGCGAAAAAATGCTGAACGATTGATACTATCTGTGAAAAGGATGCAAAGCCATGAATGATGAAAAAATCAGGCAGATTTTGAAGGAAAATCAGAAAAAACAAGTCTATATTCGATATAGAAATGCTGAAGGACACGATTATATCTATGGTATTGTCGAGTCTATAGAGGAAAAAGAGACTATTGTTACTCTCTCAAGAGAAAAGGAAGATGTTATCCTGGACTTTGGCAGGCTTGATATATATGCTATAGAAGTAAAAAAAGATATAAAAAGATAGGGAATCAGGATTACAGCACTTCTCACTTGCGTTGCATACAGAGTCAAATAATATGCGATTTAA
>CALKWO010000398.1 GCA_938003875.1 uncultured bacterium | reverse complement strand
GTAGATCATCCAGATCAAGTAGATCATCCAGATCAAGTAGATCATCCAGATCAAGTAGATCATCCAGATCAAGATGCTATAGATCAGCAAAATGGAATAGATCACATCCTCGTTGTTTTCAACCCTCAGCTCTATACCATCAAGTGTCCACCAGTAGCAATTGGGCTAAAGGATTCAACCATTCCAGTGGTCTTTCAGTTCCCAGGTAGGAAGTTGTACCTTATGCCCGTCAATGGAGTAAACGATCTAAAAGATGTGGAGAACTTTGTTCATTGGGAAGTATATGAACAAGAGGAGGCCACAAGATGAAACCCTTTACGATGATAATCATCATATTGATGATTGCAGAAATGATTTCTCCAGGTCTGGCAGTAACGATCTTCTTTATCATATTTTTCTTGTGGTGTAACAGACCAGGAAGTGGGCGTTGAGCTCAAATGATGGACGCATAATCTAGCAATGAAGCGCAAAAAAGTTTGAATAATTGTAGAATTAGGGAGGCAAGAACCATGCCTCCCTCTCTACTATTGCTTGTCGATTTTTTTTTCCCGAATCCATTACATCAGAAATTCTGACTATCTATTCTGATCACATTCCAATTCTACTCTTAGTTTGATATTTTTAGGAACAGAAACAGCATTTTCCCATTTATAAGTTTTTTGAGATATAATTTCATTGACTGTCAATTCCTTTACATCAGAAGAAGAAGTTTCATTCTTTACTGTTAGTTTAACATTTGTAATGGTAAATTGTGATTCATTTTTTAACCAAATGTCATCGTTCAAAATGCCATAATTGATTCCACAACTAAAAGATACTTTTGTAAGATCATCAAATTCATATTTTTTTTGTTTCCTCAAATAATGTAAATCTTCATCATTTTTTAGATGTTGAATATCAAAATAACCATAAAGAATTGCACGCTTCAAATAAGATAGGGCAGCATCACTATCTTCTTTAATAGAAAAAAAACATGCGATATTGTAAAGCAAATCAGGGTTATGAGGCTTTTCTTCTAATAACTCAATAAACAATTTTCCTGCATCTTCCAATCTACCTTGTTTTGTTAATATAGTCGCTTTAGCCATTCTAAAAAAATATGAAAAATCATGAGTCGCTATTTTTAACCCCTCCTCTGCTATCTCTAAAGCTTCATTTTCTTTTCCTAAAATTTGAGAAAAAACGCAAGAAATTTGTAGCAACTTTAATCGCATATCATTATAAAAAGAATTTTGAGGAATTAGCTGTGTTGCATATTTTATTTTATTCAAATTTTGATCTATAAATTTTTTTGTAAATTCTTCATTGTTTGTAAAAGAACGCAATTGCATAAAAAAACTTAATAATATCCGAAAAGGATTTTTGGGTGCTTTTTCGAGATATTCCAAATATATAGGGACTATTTTACTTATGTCATTTTTTTCCAAAGCTTCTCTTATTTTTTGCTGATTTTCCTCAGAAATAAATTCTACCTCGCTGTATCGCCAGCCACATTTTTTAGCTAAAGATTTACTATAACAATCAATGTTAGATTTGTTTTTTTGATATTTTTCTTTATATTCTCTTAATAAATTTTCTTTCCATCTTTCTTTTTCATCTTGAAGGTCATAATGATTTTTTACCGTTTTAAAGAGTATATAGAGTATTCCTACGCCATTTGAGAATCTTTCAGATTCACCATTTTGTTGGAGAGACTCCACAATGTTAGAAGCTTCATATCCAACCTTTAAACCTTTACCTAATTCTCTTACTAGATTCACATCTGTCCCTTTTGATAAGGTATTCAATAAAACTTTTAAATCTTCAAAAATCTCTCTTCCTTTTGTATAGGCAGATAATATTTCATACGGAAATGATTGAGTTTTAATATATTTTTCTGTTTTTTCGATTTCTTGTAATGCTTGATCTATTTCTTCGGAATTCAAAAGAACTTCTAAATAATTCATTAAATATAGAGCTTCATTAGCTGAGTCAGAATTATTAAATTCTAATGTATTATTATTACTAAATTGCCTATGTTCATTCAAAATTTGCTCTTGATTCTGGGCTACTTCAATCTTTCTTTGCCGCTCTTGTTCGGCTAAACGTTTCTGTTCTTCTAAATATCTTTCTTTTTCTTCGATCTTTCTTTGTCGTTCTTGCTCTGCTAATTTTTGTTGTTCTTCTTCGATCTTTCTTTGTCGTTCTTGCTCTGCTAATTTTTGTTGTTCTTCTTCG
>CALKWO010000397.1 GCA_938003875.1 uncultured bacterium | reverse complement strand
AAAAAACAACCTAAAAAAATCAAAATTCTTTCCTTAGAAGCTGCGGAACGTAGGCTCTGTGGTCAAATTTCTACATTTTCCCTTAGGTTAACACCAATGACGACCACGCGGCAACGCCCCTGCTATTGGTAGTTATTCGAAGAGTTTCAAAACATAGCCATAGAAAAAGTCTTTATGTACAAAGATTTTTTCCAGGCACTTTTGCTTTTTAGTTGACAGCCTAAAATTTATTTTATATGATTAAAAATACAGTTTTGGCTCTAAGCAATATGGGTGATAGCAACAAGGAGGAATCATGAGATATCCCCAATTCATCTGCTGTTTGGCATTTATCGTAAGTTTAATTTTTTCAGGATGTTGTTCTCCAAAAAATTTGGATTCTAAAAGCAAACAGCCGATAAACAAAGACAATCCAACGTATTTTCAAAGTAAAGCACCTTTAGCGAAACAATCCAAAGTGCAGGAAAAAGCAGAGCCTATGAGAATAGCATTTGCTTCTCCTGTAGTCATGGTAAATGGCAAAAAGGCAGCAAAAAAAGATTCTGAAATCCAGGATTTTGTAGAAGTTTCTTTTCCTCAGAATTCCATCCAGAATGTAACTCTCACAGTACTAGATTCTGAAGGAATGGAACATAATCTTTATGGCGAATTGAAAGTTTTTAAGTATTCTACCTACAGTGCTCCCCAGAATGAAAAACCAGAGTTAGTGATTGTAGCTCCTGATGATCCTGAATATACATATTCCAGCATTTTAAGAAACGGATATGGCGAATTTACAGTGAGAGAGCATGTTCAGGATCCAGAAAAAGGTGAATTCAAAAAGGGCGAGGTTTTACTTCATCTTATTTTAGGTACGAAAAAAAAAACTAGCCAGGGAATAGAATTTGGTTTTCGTGAAGGAGCCATTAAAACCGTAGAAGGTCAAAAGGCTCCTGTTTCTTTTTTATTTAAAGAGAACACAAAAAACACTTTGCAGCTCAGTATAGATGAAGAAAACTCCCAATTAGAGGGTGAATTGAGAGTTTATAGAGGGAATGATTACACACAAAGGTCTATTGTGTGGATCACAGTTGATGAGGAATACAAAAGCTATTTGTTTAGTAAAGGTGGAAACCTGACATTAGCTCTCTATGTGCCCTCTTTGGAAAGAAGGCAATTGAAAACAACGAGTATTTTGGTCTCTCCTGGCCAGGATCCAGTAGCACTAGCTAAAAAATATGGTGACATGGTAGGTCTTTTAAAACTCAGGAGGCTGAGATGATGAGAATAGTGTTTTTCCTAGCCATTGTCTTGTTTACAGGATGCCAGATAAAACAGGCTGACATTCATGTTTTAGGAAGTAAAGAAATTCCACAAGCATCGCAGAAAGAAGAGCAGGAATTTGTAGTAAATGGTGGTGTAGGTAGTACAGAAGTCCAATATATGGACGAAAAAGGAATTCAAAGAAAAGATACATCTAATGTAGTGAGAGTTCCTATAAAACAACTCTGTGATGAAATCAAGCCACCTGTAATAGAAGAAGTCAAACCTATTGAAATTCCTGAAGAAGTTTTGCCTGTTGTCAAAACATACCAAGTAGAAGTGAAAACATTTTCCAGCAATGCCATTGCATCAGGTTTCAAGTTGCCTGATGTTTCCTTCCAGACAAAGGCTTTTGTTCCCAAAAAGCCCCCTAAGATCGAGCTGAAAAAAACAACGGATGAGGATATGCTTTGCTGCGACCGCCAGATGACTTTTCGTATTCAGTATCTGAACGTAGGCGGTGACAATGCATACGACGTGGAAATCTACGATGTTATTCCCGCTCGCGTGGCTTATGTAGAGGAAACAGCAGGATCAGAGCCTTATCCAGCAAAACTAGATATAGCTCGTAACCAGGATTCCATTGCTCAAAAAATTACCTGGCGCATTCCTGGGCCCATACCTCCTGATGGAATGGGCGAGGTCTATTATACTGTAGTTTGTCCAAGGCCTTATCCTAAACTTTCCTGCAATGTCCAATTCTCCCCTGTTTTCTTAAAAGTAGGAGAAGAGGGTAAAGTAGTTTGCAGAGTCATGAATAGTGGAAATGGGGCCGCTCAGGATGTGGAACTCTTTGTCACGATTCCTCAGGGAATCGAATATAAAGGACATTCTGTAGGTATGCAGGAAAACATTCGATTGGGAAATATAGAACCACAGCACGTTGTTGAAAAAGAATTGCCCGTTGTTATGAGGGCTGGTGGAAAATTAGATGATATTGTTGCCAGAGTAAGTGCTGCCAATTCTACAGAGTGTGAATGTTTTGTACCTCCTACACCTGTTTTAAGTATAGAAAAAGATGGCCCCAACCAGATTACCAATCGCCTCCCTATAGAATACACGATTGCTGTTAAAAATGCTGCTACAAAGAATGCACCTGCTAGCAATTGCATCCTGACAGATAAACTTCCTGCTTTTACAGATTTCAAGTCGGCTAGCCAGGACGGTACCTATGATAAAGAAACCCATACAGTAACATGGCATTTAGGTACGCTAAAGCCAGGCGATGCTACAGAGCGATCCGTAATCGTAATTCCTCAGAAAGCAGGAGATTTTGTCGATTACGCGCAGGTAAGCTGTGATGAAGGAATTACAGTAACCGATACAGCAAGGACTCTGGTACGAGGAATAACGGCACTAGGCGTGTCTTGCTATGATACAGAAGATCCTGTTGAAGTAGGCAATACTACCACATACATTGTGGATGTGATCAACGAAGGATTCAAAGAAGCTACAGGCTTACAGGCTGTAACGGAAATTCCTGAAGGAACAGAATTTGTAGACGCCCAGGGACGTGATGAAGAAGGCAATATCGTTGCATATAATGTGTCTGGCAATAAAGTGACTTTTGAAAAATATCCATCCTTAATGCCTAATGCAAAAATTATCTATAAAGTTACTGTTAAAGTAAAAAGTGCAATGAATTTGCTTTGCATCACAAACATTACGTATAATGAGTTTACCAAAACCATTATTGTAGAAGAACCTACTCATTCCTATCAAGAATAGCAAGGTCAAAAATATGAAATTCGTAATCTGTATAATGCGCTATGCTTTTTTTCTTTCTCTTCTTTTGCTGCTTTTAGGGTGTGCAAGCTTGAACTATGACAATAGTCCATACTGGAAAAATGATACGCTTCGCTCTACAGGTTTCGGAATTGGAGCTGGCATGGAAAACCCTGGGCAACAAAAGTTGATGGCTCAACGAGCTGCTAAAATCAATGCTATCAATAGCCTGGTTTTACAAATCAAAAATTTACCAGTGGATGATAGCAGTAAGGCGGGAGATTATCTCCCCCCTTCTTGGCAGCCAAAGGGATTTGTTGAAGAATCTGTAACCCATCAAAGCGATGGGATTTGTGTCACTACTTTAACGATGCCACTGGAAGAAGTATGGCAAATTGTAAGCCAGAATTCCAAGAAAAAATAGTTTTATCTGTTTTAGTCAAAATGTTCTAGTATGTGGCACAGAATATAAACAAATATATACTGCGAACGGCCATAAACTAAAAAAATAGAATTAACCACAGAGACACAGAG
>CALKWO010000396.1 GCA_938003875.1 uncultured bacterium | reverse complement strand
AAGATTAAGATTAAGATTAAGACAAAACTATAATTTCCTATACAGCAAGTTAAAAATGTTCTATTTACGACAGAAAGGTTAGGATATGAACAGAATAATATTGGTTTTCTTTTTTTGTATTTCTTCCCTTTTAGCGCAGGAAACAGGACTTTTGCACAATCAGATAGGAGATTATGCTCCTGTAGAGCAAGAAGAATGGCAGCGAGCCAGCTATGAACTGGGCAGTTGTTTCCAGAATGGGACAGCGACTTTTGCTCTGTATTCCCAGAACGCAACTCGCGTTCTTCTGGAAATCTACAGCAAACCCTATGGTGAGCAGGCCAGCTATGATTATTGGATGCAAAAAGGTTCTGACAACATCTGGAGAGCACAGGTATCTGTGAACGCGGATGTTGTTTACTATGGATTTCGTCTATGGGGGCCAAACTGGCCTTACGATAGCCAGTGGCAAAGAGGAAATAGCCAGGCTGGATTTATCAGCGATGTGGATTCTCAAGGCAATCGCTTCAATCCCAACAAAGTACTCTATGATCCTTATGCCTTAGAGCTGTCTCATGATAAATCCAATCCTAAAGTGATGACAGGAGGACATAATCCTGGCATGTTCGGCAGCGGCGATGGACTTTATCAGGGAGTCACCAGACGTACTTTCGATACAGGAAAATGGAGTCCCAAAGGAATCCTTTTCCGCAATGCAGGAACGGCACCTGCCAATAAACCAGGCATTCCCCAAAAAGACAGCATCGTGTATGAAGCCCATGTACGAGGAATCACGAATCACCCTTCTGCAACAAGATTGACAAGCATTCTGGCTGGCATTCCTGGCATGGAAAAAGTAGTCAATGTCCCCGCAGAATACAGAGGTACTTATAAAGGTGCAGGATACCTGGCAAAATATCTCAAGGCCTTAGGCTTTAATGCAATAGAATTGTTGCCAGTCCATGAAACCGATAATGATGCCAACCCTCCCGACAGTCCTGGTGGAAACTATTGGGGATATGCCACATTTTCTTTCTTTGCCCCTGATCGTCGTTATGCTTATGACAAGACCCCTGGCGGGCCAACAAGAGAATTCAAGGAAATGGTCAAAGCTTTCAACGCTGAAGGCATTGAGGTATATCTGGATGTTGTTTATAACCATACAGGCGAAGGCGGAACATGGGAAGCCTCTGGCAAAAGTGCCGATATGCTTTGCTTCCGAGGAATAGACAATTCCCAGTACTATGCTTTGCCTAAAGGTGCCCCTAATAAATACTGGGATTCCACAGGATGCGGCAACAATCTGAATTGCTCTACACCCGTTGTAAAAAAAATGATTCTGGATTCTTTGGTTTACTGGATTCGAGAAATGGGGCTTTCTGGTTTCCGCTTTGACCTTGCCACAGTTCTTGGACGCGATATTCTCCCGAATTACGACTTCAATGGCCATGCCGACTTGCTCAAAAGTATTGCCCAGTTGCAGAATGAATACGATGTAGAAATGATTGCTGAAGCCTGGGATTGCCAGTGGCCAGGAGGCTATCAGGTAGGCAATTTCCCCTACGGATGGGGCGAATGGAATGGACAGTACAGGGACGGAGTAAGACGCTTTATCAAAGGTGGTGGAGTCTCTACAGGTTTTTGCGATTTTTTCAATGGAAGCTATTCTCTTTATGCTGACCAGGGAGGCCCTCAAAAATCCGTCAATTTCCTCGTGGCCCACGATGGGCTCACTCTTATGGATTTGGTTTCTTACAACCAGAAAAACAACGCCAATCCCTGGCCTTTTGGCCCTTCGGATGGAGGAAACGATAGCAACGATTCCTGGGATCATGGCGGAAACCAGGCACTCAGAAGACAACAACTTCGAAATCTATGGACTATCCAGATGTTTTCCAGAGGCGTTCCTATGGCTGTATGGGGTGATGAATTTGCCCGAACCCAGAATGGCAACAACAATCCCTACAATATAGATTCTGTAGCCACCTGGAGCAACTACGACATGATAAAAAGCGACAGCCCTCATCTCGTATCTACTGGCGGAGGCGGAACATACCATAACTGCTTTGGCGCAGACAACAACAAAGATGGAATCAACACGCTTTTCCTTTTTGTCAAAGAATTGCTGAACTTCCGAAAACAGAACCCTGCCCTACGCCAGGATTCCTACTCCATTCCCTATAATTTTACCAAGGCTGATGGTGGAACTCTCCAGTCCTACGACCGTGCCGTAAAAATTCACATCAAAGCCAGCCATGCAGGTGGCACAGACTTTCTACTCCTCATCAACACATGGACAGACAAAGTAGATTTCACAATTCCCGCCACAGGCAAAAAATGGTACAGAATCATAGATACGGCAGAGTGGGCAGAAGGCCAGAACAATCTCTGGGCAAAAGATCAGGCTGTGATTTCAGGCATATACGGTGTCTTCCCCTGGAGCATCGTGGTTTTGCAAGAGAAAAACTAACGCACCATGGCTATGCCTGCGATTGCGCACCTAAACTTAGGAATAAAAATTAAATAAGTTCCGCATCTCTTCCCGCAGACTCAAGCAGATGCTATTAGCATAGCACTGCTTAGTCTGCACAGGCTTTTCTTCAACTTAGGAGTAGAAATAATTCCATGGGAGAGGGTAAAGAGAGAATACAAAGGAAAGAGCGAATACGTCAAAAAAATTTTGCGGACAAAGATTTCCAGGACTCTTAAAAAAGAGGCAAAGAAAAATTCTACGCAAGCATCGAAAATCGAACAAGCATATTCTCTTCTTGATCAAGGTCTATCCCTGTTTTCTCAAGCTGTTGGCATCGCTTCTTGATTTCAAAAAAACGAGAATTTTTTTCTCGTTTTTTGATGACAATAACTTATAGGCGATTTTTGTATGCAATGCAACTGAGAACTACTGTAGATAAAAGCCTATTCTGCCTTGGCTTGTTTTTTTGTGCTTTGGAAGTTCAGAGAGAAACGGATTGTTTTTCTTTCTTTCAGGAATCGAGAGAGGGAGAATCCCCATAGATCTGTGCTGTGTTTTTCTGACCTGGCTTCTATGCGGATATTGCACTGGGAAATACCTGTATTTAAAGCCTGAACGGTAAAATGGAATGTTGCTCCCTCCTGAATATAGTGATTCATCCCCAATTTAATGCCTTGCTTTCCTTCATCAATATGAGAAATAACAGTACCATCTTTTTTGGTGATTGTCAGTGATATATTTTTACATTCATATACCATCAGCAAAATCTGCTTGTCTTCTTCTATAGGCAATACAACAGACTGTCCGTCTAGCTTAATGGAAAGCTCTTCTTTTTCAGGTTTTGTATCCAGATATTGGATCACTTCATATACTCTTTTCACATTCGGAGCGAAATCTGTCACTAATATTGTATCAGAGCCTTCCAGGGCCAGAAGATTTCCGCCCTGTGGATTGACAAAACGAAGTGCCCTCAGCCCTGTTTGGATTTCTTTAACAGAAACGTTTTTTACTGGAATCAGCATAGTGACAAACTGGTCTTCGTTCTGTATCTGGTTGAGTGCTTCAAGAGAATCAAGGATTGGCGTCTGTGTCCAGGGGCCTTGTATGTTGCGTTTGATCTTCCATATTTCTCCTTTGGGGCCTACGATTTCTAGAAAATATCCACTGTATTCGAGTACAGAAAGAAAAAGGCGGTGCAATTCTTGAGGCTTATCCCAGGGGACATTGCTGAGGAAAAGCTTTCGGCCTAGTACAGTAGTATCATAGATGATGGTTTTCTGCATCTTTTTTGCAACATCGTCAAGAAAGGATTTAAGATCACAGGACGCTTCTTCTTTAGCATTTTGGGCAAAGACTACCCCTGTAAGAAGAATGAAACATAAGCAAGAAAATAAAATGGTTCTCATAGCTCTCTCCTTTTGTTATAACTTTGTTCTTGTTCAATACGGTAGATGGCCTCAGTGGCCAGATGAGAAATACGATTGTAAGAATTTTCTTCTTGTATTTTTTTATAAACTTTCAAGGCAAGATTTTTCATACCTTTTTGTTCCAGCAGAGAAGCTTTCCAATAGAGCATGAATGTCGATATTTCTTGAAATTCAGGGGATTCTGAAGCTAAATTTAGATAAGAAATAAGATTGTCTACACTTTTCTTCCCTGGAAAAGAAATAGCCTTTCCTTCCATTTGCAATTGCTGGCTATGCAAATACATCTCGCAGGCAGTGATAGCCAGGGGAGATTCAGGATAGTTTTCCAAGATGATTTTCAAGCCGTAATAGTACTCTGATCCTTTCTGACTGGCCTGAACAAAAAGGATCAAAGGATAAAAGGCATCTTTTTCATGATAGTTGATCCATTCTATATATTTTTCTAACTGTTCGTCCTTTTGTCCATTTTCTTCAAGATATTTTTGATAGCGCATACGAGCTGAAGGAAAATGACATTCGGAAAAATCTTTATCCGCCAGTAGCCTGATAGCTTTTGCTCTGTAAGTTTCACAGGCAGGATTGGCTTCTAATTTTTCCCAAAGAGCATGGCATTTTTCTTTCTCTCCTGTTTTTTCCATACAAACAGACATATACCATAATGCTTTGCCTCTTTCTTCAGGCATTAGAAAAGCCTGTTCCAGAAAATTTTTATAGATGCCTTTGGCCTTGCTGTATTCTCCTGCTTTGACAAGGCTAAAAAACAGATGGGTGTTCAGAGAAAGGTTCAACTGGCTGTCGGGATATCGCATCGAAAATTCTTGTTTTTGCCTCAAAGCATCTTTCCATAATTTTTTGCTAATCGAATTTTCGATTTTATGAAGTTCTTCTATCAGGGAAAGATTTCCAGACAAAGCAGCGAGTTCTTTTTCCATTGTCTGTACAAGGATTTTCTGGTCTTCCGATAACGAAGAACGATACTTCTGGCTTTGTATCAAAAGCTGGACAATTTTGCTCTGGTCTTGCCGCACAGAAGGATAAAGCAAGGAATGAAGTACTCCACCTGATACGAAAGTAAGAAGCAAGACTGCTGCCCATGCGAAGGGGCGTAAAGGCAAAACATATTTCTTTTTTGCTTTCCACCAATTTTCAGGATGGCTTAAAGAAAGGATTTCGCCTACGTTGCGCATATCTGCCAGCTCTCTTTTGCATGCCTGGCATTTTTCCAGGTGAGCTAAGAGCGATTGGTATGTTTTTTCGTCCAGTTCCCGATAAAGATAAGGAATAAAATTCTCTTGTGCTTCCTGACAAATCATTTTTCTACTCCATCAAACCAAGCGATTGGAAACGATTTTTTAATTTCTGGAATGTTTGGAATAGAGTGGCTTTCACCGTCCCTTCAGAACATCCCTGGCGACGTGCAATCTCTTGAATCGTATACCCACGGAAATGTTTTAGATAGAGAATTTGCCTTTGTCTCTGGGGCAATTCTGCTAAAATTTCGTCTATCCTGGTATACTTTTCTTCTTTTTCTAAAAGAACCTCACAAGGCAAAGCAGGGTCGTCTACATCCTTCTCCAAAGGGAGAAAGTATCGAAAAGAATTTTTTTTCTTCAGAAAATCTAAAGCCAGGTTCTTACCTATTCTAAAAAGCCAGGCATCAAAATTTTTTCCTTGCCATTGCTCGATTTTATTCATGACCTGTATGAATGTTTCCTGCACAATATCTTCTGCATCCGTATCAGAATGAATATAGGCGAAAACAATTCTATAAAGTTTTCTTTCATAACACTGGATTATAGCAGGGAGTGCTTCTTTTTGGCCTTTTTTAAGAAGCCCGCCAAGCATATCTCCCTCGTTTGATTCTATGTTCATAACGCTACTTTCTCTTTGTGGGTTCCTTTTTCCATAAGACGATTCCTGGATAAAAAAGGTTTAGTCTTTTTTTAATCTTTTTTTCTCAACGAAAACCCTACATTCCGCACTTAAAAATTGAAGTTTTCGGAATTATGGATGAAGCGTGG
>CALKWO010000395.1 GCA_938003875.1 uncultured bacterium | reverse complement strand
CTCTGTCAACTTTACAATTGTCAAACGAATTCTACACCGTTTTGGACCGATGCCTTGAATCTGCTGTCCGCCGTCTGATAAATTTGCGTTATAAATCTCCAAGTACGTTTTGGAAAGAAGAAAATGTTGAAAAACTTATTTTTCTTCGGGGACTTTTCCTTGCCAATCGTTGGAGATATATGATGAATTTTCTTTCTCGACAAAATTCTAGCTCTATTTCACATTTGGTAAGGAGAGCCGCTTGATTTTAGTTTCCGAAATAACTGGATTGCACCCAATGACACCAGCCAGAGCATATAGAATTGCTGATCTATTGACAGGCATGAATGTACTTTTAGGGATATGCATTATCGCTTTAAGCATAAAGCTGGCCATGGTATGGGCAATTCCAAAAGCAGAGGAAAAAGAACAAGTGCTGCCACCCAAAAAAGAAATAAAAAAAGAAGTAAAAAAAGACCTGTCTTCAATGGAAATCTGCTGGAAAGCCCCCATTTTGGAGCCAGAGCCAGTACCCAAAAAAGAAGAACAAAAGATAAAGCCAAAACCAGCGAAAACCAAAGCATTCCAAACAACATTTGCCTGGTGCAGTGTATTTGTCCATCCTGATCCCCCAAAAAGCGTTGCTATCCTCTCAGATACAAAAAATGGAAAGCAAACTCTTTGCAAGATAGGAGACATACTGGAAAAAAAATTCCAGGTTTTAGAAATTACTTACGATTGGGTAAAAATAGGTTGGGAAGAACATTACGCCTTGATATCCCGCCCTGAGACAATCATGATTATCAAAAATACAGAAAAACAGGAGAAATGAAGAGATGAAATACTATATTCTGATACTTACGATTTTATGTATAGCCTGCACGAGTTCATCTCCCATAGTGAAAGAGGTTATCAGCGCAGACACAATCCTTCTGGATAATGGAATGAAAGTACACTATGCCGCTCTGGAATGCCCGGAAGACAACACGTCATTATGGGAACAGGCCCGCCAGGCAAACGCTTATCTGGTAGAAGGGAAATCTATAGAAATGATTCCAGAGCAAAACATATTAGAGAGTGTACAGGAAGCCTACATCTATACCCCTGTTCTTGTAGATAAGCAAAAGAAATACCTGTTTGTAAACGCAGAGATGGTACGTTTTGGATTTGCCAGAGTGAAACCTGTGGCAGAGAATGCCAGAGAAAAAGGCTTATGGGAAAATCTATGGAAACTCCAGGAGCAAGAAGCCCGTCCCTCAAAAAGAGGAATTTGGGCCAGGGAGAAAGAATAGAATAGAATAAAAGTTTTTTATATTTGATTTTAACAACAGATATTTTTATAATGGAAAGAACACTCGAAATTGTTGAAAAAATATACGATGAATATATGAAAAAATCGCTAACGCTCCAAAAAGAGAAATTATAGAGTCTTGGATAGAGGAATTGTAAAAAAGGGAAAGATAGCATGGATTTTATGAAAAAGAAAATACTTTTGTATATCTTAGGGATTGCTATTCTATTACAAGCTATTTATTTGATACATTTTTATAAAGAATATCACGAAATACCGCCGAAGAAAGCAGAAAGTAGCCAGGAAAAAGCATTAAATCCTGTAGCCCCTCAAAAAAACAGACAAGAAATTCCCCCTTTAATAGCAAGTACCATTCATGAATACGAAGATCATCTCCAAAAAAATCCAAAGGATGTGCAAGCACATCTAGCTCTGGGACAAATCTGCCTTACCATAGTGCCTAAACAAGAACAGGCAGGCAGACATCTGACAAAGGTATTAGAACTTTCGCCAGACCATCCGAAAAAAGAATTTATCCAGAAGATGATGGAAAAGCTCAAACAAAGAGAAAACAAAAAGAAATTGGAAGAGAAAAAATAACAAGAGGGAAGGAAGTAAGTTAGATTTATAAGGAGAAAGAAATGCAAAAAATTTTAATATTTTTTTGTTTTTTGAGCATAGTTTTCTGTATGCAGGAAAAAATCTATGGGCTTGAGCTAAAGATGGAAATAAACCAGGAAGAGATTCCAGCCAATATAATAGCGATAAGCGAAAAGGAAGCAATAGAAATAGTAATAAAATCCGAATTGACAGGAGGGATACAAGGATATAGCTATCATCTTTTACAATATGAATTTAAAGTGGATATTCCAAATGTAGAACAGTGGGAAATAAAAAAACAGGTTCAACCAGGACAACCCCGCTACACAATACCATTAGAAAATGAAGGAAGTTTGGTATCATTACCGATGGATGCACAGGGTTCGAGTATATTCATAAAATTCACTGATGAATACAAAGAAAGCCAGATAGGAGAAAACAGAAGCGGCTTACCAGAAGTAAAAATGATAACAGGAAGAATAACAGGAAGAATAAAGGTTTCCCCTCCGCCCATATATAATCCAGATACAGGAGAGACAATAGATACATCCTATGAAGAAAGTCTGAATGAAACAGTAGATGTGGAAGTAAAAATTGTAGGAAGGCCAAAATCAAGATTGATAGTAGGTGGAAAAGAATTGGAGGGAGACAAATACCTGGAAGCAGAGTATATATTCGATGAGCAGCTAAGAAAAGAAATAACAACGTTTATAGCCAATCCAGGAACAGTAGAAATGAGATTGGAAACAACAGGATATCATGCATTCCAATTCATCATGTCAGGAGATATGCCATATTTGCCATTATACCCAAGCGATAGTTATAGTTTTAGCGAAGATGGATGGCATAGCCAGGATATAAGCTTTGAAGTGCCATGGATGGGATGGTTTCCAATTTTTTTTGACTCATTTTTTCATTATTATGACAGCCTGAATACAGATAGTGAAGTAGTAGCAGGCTTTTACCATAGAAAAGCCTTAACAGGGAAATGGCAAGTAAAATTCTATAAAGCAAGTGGAGAAAGCTGGACAGAAGAATTGACAGTAGAGGAGGTGGATTATCCAGCAGGAAGCAGTAATGAAATAATAGATTGGGAATTAGATCTGCTAGGCTCAGGACAAGAGGGGACGGTGCTAAGCGGATTAACAGGAATAGATTTGTATTCGTCCTATACTAATCCAGTATATGTAAGTGGAACATTTGCCAACCCAATATGGGGTGCGGCGTACTCTTTTTTCTATGCCAATGTATTTATAGAAAATGGGGAGTATGTTATTAGAGGGAATTTATCTGGCAATACAATAACGATAATGGCAGGGGGAGTAGATCCGCCACAATCGGGCTATATTAACTTTGAAGCAAAGCTCATATTGGGTTCAGTAAAACCCAAAATAGAACCAGCCATAGTAGACAACTCAGGGCTTTACATAACAGTAGAAGTGCCAAGAGTAACTTCAGCATCGAATAAACCACCAGGTGAATCAACACAAATGCTATCCAAAGCCAAAGCCTATACAGGCGATGCCTGTCTAACATGCGAAATAGGCAAAGAAAAAACAACATGCTTTGTAGACCCAGTCCAGCACAAGATAATCACCTTCGATTACCAGTTGGGTGATCCAGTCAACATAAACAACCTGGAATACACCGAGCAATGTGAAGACATCAACGTAAAAAGCAGAGGAATAGAGTTCCGCTTTCAAAGAACCTACAAAAGCCGTATCAACTATCATGGCCCATTAGGCTATAACTGGGATCACAGCTACAACAAGAGATTCATAGTCCATCCCCAAGACCCCAACGCTATAATCCTCTACGATGGACATGGACGAGGAGATGCTTACTATAAAGGCTCGGATGGCAAATTCACCTCGCCCACAGGCCACTATCGTAAGCTCATCCAGGAAAGTGATGGAACGCTGGTGCTACGCAATGCGAATGGAACAATGCTATATTTCCATGCCCTGGATAAAACAGCCCTATCAGGAAAGCTTCTATCAATAGCAACGAGATGCGGGGATAGGCTAACATGCAGCTACAACGGAGAAGGCCAGTTGATATGCATAAGCGACACTTACAGCCGTGTAGCAAGCTTTACGTACAATGCAGACGGCCACATAGAAAGAATTTCTGACTTTACGGGCAAAGAAGTTCTCTATGGCTATGACGAAGCAGGAAATCTTATTTCTGTACGCTCGCCGATAGTAAGCGGAACGCCAAATGGAAACGACTTCCCCCAGGGAAAAGAGTGGCGATATACATACAGCAAGGGATTGGAAGACGAGCATCTCAACCACAACCTCCTGACAGTAACAGCCCCGAATGAAGTAGCCACATCAGGGCCATCCAGGGTAATCAATGATTACGATGAAGACGACAGGCTCATAAGGCAACAGTGGGGAGGAATCAATGCCAGCACAGTAGCAGCAGGAGGATCCATAACCTACCACAGAGAGGTGCAAAACGAAGGAATAGAGCCAGACAACGAAGATTTGCCAAGAGAAGTCGTAACAGCAATAGACCGAAACGGCAACGAAACAGTATACAGCTTCAACAAAAACAAGCAGCTCATCAAAAAAGAGGAAAAGACCCGCAATGTCCGCCAGGGCGACCCACAGTCGTATATAACCACGCAGAGATACACCCAGGCAGGCTATTTGCAAGAAACCACAAACCCATCAGGCAGCAGGACAGTGTATGAATACGATGGAACCGATGTGGACGCATTCCAGGGAGGAAACCTGATCTCCGTCACAGCATACCCAGATGCAAGAGGAGCAGATCAGGCGTTCCATAAAGTAACCTATCGCTATGAACCCGTGTTCAACCAGGTTATGGAAGTAACACAAACCAGAGGAAACGACCCATCCTACACTCCGCCTAATGGAGGAACAGCAAGCCCCCAGAGATACACGGTAAAGTATATTTTCGATTACTTCGAAGGCGGGCTGGACACAGAAGGCTGCACATGCGGCCACACCCTGCGCCAGCTTGTGGACAAATTCGAGATAGACATTGCCAACATCCAGAACAAACTCAACCAGGGCGATGTAAACGAAGACGGGAAATACAACATCTGCGGCAATCTCATCATGACTCAGTATCCCACGGTAAAGCTGCGAGAAGGCTCGCCCCAGAGCCAGATCGAAGGAGGAACAAGCCAGACAATAGCAACGAGAGTCCGCTACAACAAGTTTAGTCAGGTAGAGAGCATAGAAACCCCAGAAGGAGAAATCACGGAGCTATACTACTATTCCGAAAACGACCCAGACGGAGATGGTCAAAATATTCTCACAGGAACCAATAGCAAGGGACAGCCCTTTGATGCAAGCACAGGTGGGTTTCTGAAAAAGATCGTGCAAGACGCATCCCATTCTGCACGCTACAGAGGAACAGCAACACCAGCACAGCTTACAACGCAATATGGATATGATGCATCTGGCAATACAATATTTTTGATAGATGCCAGAAAAATCCGAAGCGATTTTGTGGTAAACCAGCTTAACCAGATAGTGGAAATCACCAGAGCCTCGGATGTGAGCCAAAGCACAGACAGCGGACTTACGGCATACTCCTACAAAAGCCGAATCTACTACGACCACAACAACAATATCACCAAGATCGAAAGCCAGTATAAGGATGGAAACAACCCTGATCTACCTCAATGGCTCACAGAGACATACACCTACGACATACTCGATAAGCCCATAGAAACCACAAAGACAGTAGACAAGAACAAGACCATAAGCATGAGATTCCGATACGATGCGAACCAGAACCTGATCGAGAAGCTTACGCCCATAGCAGTAGAAGGAACGCAGGAAGCAAACAAAGTGCGGATAGAATACGATGAGCGTGATCTTGTCTACCGAGTCCTGGCAGCCCCAGGAACAGCGAAAGAAAGCACGATAACCTATACCTACGATGCGAATGGAAATGTGCTTGGCATACGAGATGCCCTGGGCAATGTAAGCACGCACCACTACGATGGCTTTGACAGGCTCATCCGAAGCGTGGACAGCGCAGGCAACGAAAGCAAAATCCAGTATGACCCCGCTTCCAATGTAATTGCAAGCGAAGTGTGGGGAAGCATCGGCGGCCCAACAAGAAATAGCAACAGCACAGAAGGCAATGTACTTCTGGCAAAAGGATTTGCCTGCTATGACGAACTATCGAGAATGTACCAGAAAGAAGCTTCTCTCTTTATCCCCAGTGGAGTGACAACCATACGCACGCCCCTTCTAAACGAAGATGACCTGACCCCAGGAGACGGGAAAATCACGAGTTTCATGGACTATGACCGAAACTCCCGCCCAACCTTCATCACAGCAGCAAGCCAGGCAAATGCCCTCAAGCAAATGCGCCTATACTATGATGGACTGGGCCGTGTCATAAAGAAAAGCGATGCAGGCGGAAACGAGCAGGAAATTGTCTATGATGCCAATTCCAACGCAAAGAAAATCAGCACAACCGAGCGTCATCTCACAAACCGAATCGCACCAGAGACATTCATCACGCTCAATCTATACGATAGTCTAAACCGCCTGACCCGCACCACAGACAGCCTCGGACAGACAAGACGATTCTACTATGACAGCCGAAATCTCGTAATCAGTAGCACCGATGCACAGGGGCCAAAGATCAGCGATCCTCTCGGAATCTACACAGAAGACGACATCAACGAAGATGGAAACAGCATGGAAGCCCTGCACGATGGCCTGGGTCGCAAGCTCCAGAGCATCCGATACCTGACAACCCAGGGACAAGGAGGAAATCCCCTGGATCAGACCAATCCATCCAACGCAGACGGCAAGATCATAGAGACAGCAGCCTACGATGCGAACTCTCGCCTTATTTCTATAAAGGACGACAAAGGCAACACAACAAGCTACGAATACGATGAACAAAATCGCATAACAACCGTAACCTTTGCAGATGGGAAAACGCAGCAATTCACATACAACCCTAATTCCCAACTCATCAGCTTCACAGACAATAGCGGAAACGTGTTCAGCCAGACCTGGGACGTACTGGGCAGGCTCACCAAACGAGAGATCACAAGAACCGCATCATTCAAAGGCACGACCCTACAGACCTTCGAATATGACGGACTCTCTCGCCTGACAAGAGCAATGGACAACAATAGCCCAGACACAACCCAGGATGACAGCCAGATACAAAGGCAATACGATTCCCTGGGCAGAATCCTGGAAGAAATTCAGAACGGAAAAGCCGTCTCCTATAACTGGAAGCAAGCTGCTACACCCGTAGACCTGACCTATCCCGATGGCCGTAAGCTTCTTTACAGTCTGGACAAACTCAATCGCCTCACATCCTTGTCCGAAACAGGCAATTCTAACCCTCTGGCAACCTACGATTACATAGGCTCCAGGCTCATAGAGAGAACCCTGAAAAACCAGAGCAAATGGACAACCCTGAACAACACAGGCGATCAGAACGAAGGCTATGACCGCTTAGGAAGGCTGATAAAGCTCCGCCACACAGCAG
>CALKWO010000394.1 GCA_938003875.1 uncultured bacterium | reverse complement strand
CGATAAGATTACAGCTTACGCACGGGAAAGATTGCCTCCGAAGGAGGCTAATTTGAGATGCATTTTACATAAGTTATTGTCAAAAAGCGAAAATCCATGCAACAGATACTTTCTCTTCCTTTGATGCCTTTTCGTTTTCCCTTCTCTCACAAGGGAGACTTTGGCAGGATTCTTGTTTTGGCAGGATCGAGAGGGATGGCAGGTGCTGCTTGCCTTGCCTCCAACGCCTGCCTGCGATCAGGGGCAGGACTCGTTACATTGGGCGTTCCTGCTTCTCTTTTGCCTGTTGTGGGGTCTCAATTGACCTGCGTTATGGCACATCCTTTTCCTGAGACACAGGAACAGAGTTTCAGTGCTTCAGGCGTAGAGGAGATTCTCTCTATGGCTCAAAAAATGGATGTCGTCGCAATTGGCCCAGGATTATCCCAGAATTCCGATACACAACGCATGGTGCAAAAGCTTATTTTAGATTTGCCTGTTCCTGTTGTTCTGGATGCAGACGGACTCAATGCTTTAGCCAAAAATATCGAGATATTGCAAGAACGAAAGTTTCCTGCTATACTGACTCCACATCCTAAAGAATTTTCCAGGCTTACAGGTTTGAGCATATCCCAGATCGCCGAAAAGAAAGTGGACATAGCATCTCAGTTTGCAGAAAAATATAGATGCACTGTAGTCCTTAAATTTGCCCCCACAATTGTCACGGATGGCTCTCGTTTTTCTATCAATACAACAGGCAATCCAGGTATGGCGACTGCAGGAAGCGGAGACGTTCTGACAGGGGTTATTGCAGCAATCTTGGGACAAAAGTTTTCTCCTTTTGATGCAAGCCAGCTTGGTGTTTGGGCGCATGGCTATGCAGGCGATATTTGCGCTCAGGAGATAGGAGAAATCGGCATGATAGCATCGGATATTTTACTAAAATTGCCTTTGGCTTTCCAATACCACCAAAAACAAGGCATAACGAGGTAGAGGAAATGGAAGAAAATTCAGAAAAAAATTTCATTCATCTTGCCATACGACAGGGATATCTGACTGCAGAAAAAGCTCAGGAATGCAAAAATCTGCAATCACAAGAAGGCCCATTTTTCCAAAAAAAACTTTGGGAAATCGCCCTTGAAAAACAGTGGATAGAGCAGGAGGACATTGATCTTTTATTGCAGGACAGAGATAGCAAGCGTCTGCTATTCGGGGGCTATGAAGTAAAAGCCATTTTAGGGGAAGGCGGATTGGGTGTAGTGTATCTGGCGAAACAACTATCCCTGAAACGATATGTTGCGCTTAAGGTTTTGTATTCCAAATGGATGAAAGATATGGAATTCCGAAAGAGATTTCTTCTGGAAGCCCGTGTCGCAGGACAGTTGTCTCATGTAAACCTCATCCAGGTTTTTGACATAGGCTACGACCAGGGAAGATACTATTTCTCTATGGAATATGTCAAGGGGCAAACCCTGGAGGAAATGATCGAAAAAGATGGGCCTTTGCCTTTGCAAAAGGCTCTCGATATTGCCCTACAAGTTTTGGATGCCTTGCAGTACATCTGGTCTAAAAATCTCGTACACAGGGATATTAAGCCTAGCAACGTTATTATCAATGCGCAGGAGATTGCCAAACTAGGAGATTTTGGGTTTGTAAAGGCACAGCTCAGCGAAAAGTTCAGCACAGATGACTTTGTTCTGGGAACACCCGATTACATGTCCCCTGAACAGGCCATGGGAAAAGAAAACCTGGACTATCGAAGCGATATTTATTCTTTAGGCTCTATGCTCTATCGCATGGTAACAGCAAGCGTGCCCTATGAAGGCTCGGAGTCTATGGTGATTCGCCAGCATATCAAAGCTGCAATTCCTTCTCCTAAAACGCTCAACCCCTCCCTGCCCGATGGCCTATGCACCGTCATAGAAAAAATGATGGCAAAAGCCCCCCAGGATCGCTATCAAAGCTATGATGAACTGAAAAGAGACCTCCTCCTCGTCAAGCAAGGCAATCATCCTAAAACAGACCGCATTGATCCAGGCAAATCCACTATCGCCAGAGCAGAATTGGCGGCTGTCCTTTTGCCAGACTATTATAAAATGGAAGACAGAGTGGCCTCTCTTCGCCATAGAGAATACTTTTACCAGGCAATCATCGTACTCCTTTGCATTCTCTTGCTTTTCCTTTTATTTACAGGGACGAAATAATTTGTTATCTAGCTGTATAGGAAATTATAGTTTTAGTGCTAAATGCACTTTACAGCGCATCTTGGATGGATTGCATACATTAAAAAGAAACACAAATAAAAAAAATTTAACCACGAAGAACACGAAGTTTAAAAATTATCTGAGTTCATTTATTATTTGACTCTGTATGCAACTCAAGGGAGAAGTGATGTAATCTTATTCCAATCTTAGCCCCGAAGGGGCTGAATATAATAGCCAGGGGCAAAGCCCTGGTAATTTTGTTGTATTTTTGAAAAAATAGCAAACAATTCCCACAGTGGGAGAGAAAATATGTCAAATCCATCAGAAAGCACTATAAGGAGTGTGGAAGCTCTCAACAATCGTCTAGCGGAGGAGCTGAGAAAGAAAACCATGATCTCCGAAGAGATTCTGAAGATCAGCCTGCAAGATTGTAATCGTCAAAATATCAATCTTGGTCAAACTCTGGTGCAAAAACGCTATCTTGCTATGTCTGATCTGGTTCAGATCATAAAAAATATGAGGTCAGTACAGCCATCAGTGCCTCCTGCGCCTTTACCTAAAGAAGAGATACAGGAGAAAAGCGGAACGATGGGGATCGTTGGATCAGAATTCGCAGGTCATGAAATCATAAATGAAATTGCAAGAGGTGGGATGGGGATCGTGTATAGGGCTTATCAAAGGGATATGAAAAGAACTGTGGCATTGAAAGTGCTTCTTGGTGGAACATCGGCTGATGCACAGCAAATCAGGCGTTTTTTCAGGGAAGCAAAGGCTACTGCCAGCCTGGTACATCCTAACATCATTCCTATATATAGCGTCGGAGATTTCCAAAACTATCATTATTTCACCATGAAATATATCGATGGTGGTACTTTCGAGAAATGGATCGCTTCTGATGTACCTCTCGTTGACAAAATTCGTATAGTGATTAAAATCGCATACGCTCTTGACTATGCTCATGAAAAAAACATTTTGCATAGAGACATAAAACCATCCAATATTCTTCTGGATAAAGACCAGGAGCCCTATTTAACCGATTTTGGCCTGGCAAAATTCATCGATAGCACATCCCTTCTAACGCAAACAGGAACTGCATTGGGAACTCCCTTTTACATGTCTCCTGAGCAGGTGCAAGGGCTAAAACGAAAAATAGGAAGGCAAAGCGATATTTATAGCCTGGGAGTCGTTTTGTATCAGGTTTTGACGACTTCCCTGCCCTTTACAGCAGAAACGGTTACAGAGCTTTATCGCAAAATCGTAGAGGAAGAGCCTGCATGGCCGAAGGACATTCCTGATGGGTTGCTTTGTGTTTGCCAGAAAGCCATGGAAAAATCTCCAGAATTTCGCTATAACAGGGCAGAAGAAATGGCAAAAGACCTAGAACGCTTTTGCTCTGGAGAAAAAGTCATGGCAAAAAAAATCAACGTACGTACTTACCTGGCCCGATTTGCACGAAAAAATCGCAAGCAGCTCAAAAAAATCATGGGTATTTATTTGCCTATAGTAGCATTTATTTTTCTTTTAGTCTATGGATTGCATTTTTTCCAGGCTAAAAAAGCACAGGAATTTAGCCAAAAGAAACTCGAAGAGCAGCATGTCTTTTCAGAATCCAAAAAATTATACGAAAAAGGCCAGTATCACGAATCGCTCCAGTATCTTCTCAACAATGCTAAAAAGTTAGACCATTCGCCCGCCTTTTATCTGGAATTATCTTTGCTGTACAGACAACTGGATAGATTTGAAGATTCAGAACAGGCCTTAGTGAAAGCAGAGAGCTTGCTGACAGATAAAGAAGAAATTCTATACCATAAAAGCCTTCTGTCCTATGATAAAGGGAACTATGAAAAGGCATTGCAACAGATAGAAAAATACTTACAGAAAAAAGAAAATCAAACTTCCCAGGCTTTTTATCACAAAGGTAAGATATTACAAAAATCAGGCCAAAAAGAAGAAGCAAAAAAAATAATAGACTTTGCACGCAATCAACAAAATATAGAAGCAAAGCAATGGCTTGCGAGGATCGAAGAATACATCCAGAAAAAAGAGACAAACCAGGCATTGAACTATCTTGAAATGGTATTGAGCAAATATCCTTTGTGTGAAAAGGCTTACCTCCTGCGAGCCGAGATTTATTCTTCTATGGGAGAAAATGATAGAGCTTTAAACGATATTTCTTCTATGGCAGAATATAACCCCAATTTTGCCTCTTTACTTATGAAAGCCCAATGGATGGAAAAGGCAGGATACTTTCAGGAGGCTAAAGATGCCTATGGCAATGCCAGGGAAGAAGCTACAGAAGAAAAAGATGTCTTTTGGGTACTGGAAGCATTGGGAAATATGGATTTTCAACTAAAAAACTATGAGCAGGCTATTTCCTGCTATGAAGAAATATACCAAAAAGATAAATCTAAAAAAGAAATTCTTTTTAAAATTGCCAGAACAGCTTTTTATGCTAAGAAGTATGATTTGGTCAAAAAACATTTGCAAAGCATAGAAAAAGAACTGCCCAGAGAGATGAAAGCCCAGGCACTTTATTACCAGGGAGTTATTGCTCAGCAGGATAAAGAAGAAGCGAGATCCATTGATCTTTTAGAGAAAGCACTTACTCTTGGCGTTTCATACCAAGAGAACATACATATTCTTTTAGGCGAAATCTACTATTCTCAAAAAAAATTCGATAAGGCATTAGAATATTTAAAAAAAGCTTACAAAACATCTTCCGAAAATGTCCATGCTCAATGGATCTTAGGCAATACAGCGATGGAATGCAAAGACTATGCTCAGGCAGTGCAATCGTTTTCCTGGTGCATTACTTTAGAACCATGGAAAGCGATTTACTACAATAAACGAGGCAAAGCCTATTCGGAATTAGAGCAATTCGATAAAGCAGAAGAGGATTTTTTTAAATGCCAGCAACTGGAGCCAGACTTTCTCGAACCTATTCTAAATATAAGCCAGAATGCCTTCAGGCAGCAATTCTTACACAAAATTCTGGAACTCAGGATCATTTTAGGAAAATACCACTACAGCTTTGATCCCAAGAGCATTGATCTATTTGCACAGGATGCGCAGCGTTTACAGTCAGAATATATACAAAAATCCTTACTTTTAAAGCAAGAGATACGTACCAGAAAAAAATGGGATGCCAAAAAAGCAGAAATTGCGATTCGAGGTTTAATAGAGAACGATTCTCCTTCGGTACATAGTATAGTAAATAGCAGCCTTCTGGCAATGTACTATGAACCAGATCTTCAATCTCTTTTAGAAAAAGAAATCCAAAATAAAAAACATCGCCATTCTGTAATCCAAAGGCTTTCTAAAATTGCAGAGCAAATCCGACAAAAGTATTTTCAAGAGCAGAAAATCATTTTATTCTCTTGTCTGGTGCGTTATTACAGTGCTAAAGACATGGAAGCCATCAAAGAAATCTACCATACAGGGGATAAAGGAATTCGATGCCTTTCCCATATTTTAGAAGATAAATCTTCCCCTAATATGATGAGATTCCTTGCTGCCAGAATGCTTTGCGATCTGAAAATTCCTGAAGCATACGTAACTTTGCTAGAGTCTTGTAAAAGCAAGGATAGCGTTATAAGGCTTTTTAGCTCTTGTGTTATTATCCAGCAAAGAAAAAACTTAGATGCTTTACAATTTTTTGAAAAACTACCTACTTTTGAAGAACCCTATTTGAGAGCCATTGCTGCTCGGTACATTCCAGAAGAATATACAGAAGTCTTAAAGAATGTTTTTTTGAAAGATCCTGACCCGAATGTACGCCTGGTCGCTGCCTCTCGTTTAAGATGGACAGAAGATAAAATATCCAAAGCAGAGTTGATAAAAGCCTTTTCTTCTCCCTATCCTCAGCAAAGGCTTTATGCCCATGCTTCTTTCTGGAATTTTGATCCCATTGAAAAAAAAGAACCTACGACTGCTATAACAGAGGATTTTCCCTTTCTTCTGGAGGCAGTAAAGGATGAAAATTTAGAGATACGAAGAATTGCCATTTTCCAACTGGCTAAATTCGAAAATCCTAAATCCACAGAGGTTCTTAAAAGCTTCATGAAAGAAGAAAACGATTCCATACGATTGCAGGCCATTATTTCTTTAGCTCATATTATGGCTTTAGATTCGGTTATGCCATTGGTGAAAAATCCCAACGAGCCTTTGATTTTCAGGCTGGCTGTTCTCCTGGGAGCAAGCAATAGTATAAAAAAAGACCCAACTTCTATGCTTATGGTAGCAAACAGCTTATTCCAGGATCCTGATGAGCGTATGAGAATCATCGTTTTTTCTATTCTGGGAAGGTGGGGGAAAAAATTTGGAACACAATTTATTCTAAACTACCTGCAAAGCCCTGATTCTTATACTCGATTTGGAGCGATATGTGGGATAATGTCAGGAGACAAACCAGAAGGTCTTAACCATATAGTAAAATTTTTGAAGGACCCTGATTTCAAGGTTCGCTCTGCTGCTGCTATGTGTCTGATTTCTATATTAGGAAAGTACGATCAAAAGAAAGCACAAAGCATTCATGAAAAAATACAAAATGAAGATAAAGCCTTTAAAAAAACAGCAGCTCTTGGCTATAGCAAGATTTTGCAGGACATCTTTAACTTTTATCCTCCAGAAGAAATCAAATGGGATTGGCATAGTGTCCAGTTAGCATTTTTTCATGAGATGGTAGTGAGGTTGGATAGATGGAAAAGCGATGAAACTACACCAGCAGTGACATCCTACGATGTATTTTCTCACTATCTTTCCCAGGCTTTGCTTTTAGACCCAGACAATCCACGCTATTTTTTTGAACGAGGTCTGGTGTATTATGTAAGCAAACGATACGAGGAAAGCCTTGCGGATATGAAAAAAGCTTGGGAATCGAACAAAGAATTTCCGACTTACCAGTTCTGGCTGGCCAAACTATACTACCATAACAAAAACTATGAGCAGGCGGAAAGGCTTCTTAACACGTTTCTCTATCGCTTCCCCTGGTACTATGAAGCCAATGTCTTGAAAGCAGAAATCTTCAAAGTGAAAAATCAGCTAGAAGATGCAAAAAGAATGCAAAATACCCTGATGTTGCTCAGGACACTAAAAAAAACACAGTAGTGATTATATAATTTAATGAATGAATCGTCCTACGTTACGCAGCTTCTAGGAAGAAAAAAAGTATTTTAAGCGGATAGAAGTAATACTTACTC
>CALKWO010000393.1 GCA_938003875.1 uncultured bacterium | reverse complement strand
AAGAGCTGAAGAAATTTTCCTACGATGACAGACAACGGGCTATCTATGATTCCAGAATCATGGCGATCAGAGATGAACGCACTAAATTGGCTGATGAATACAAGAAAGGTCTTATGGAAGGCAAAATCGAAGGCAAAATCGAAGGCGAAATCAAAGGCAAAATCGAAGGCGAAATCAAAGGCAAAATCGAAGGCAAAATCGAAGGAATAGAAGGCCTTCTGGAAGCGAGGTTTGGGGCCAGGGGGCTTCATTCTATGAAGCAGATTCGTTCTATTCAGGATTTAGAAAGGCTCAACAAGATATTCCTCCTTGCCAAAACCAGCCCTTCCCTTGATTCCTTTGAATCAGAGCTGGTTTCTCTATTGTAGCCTACAATCTTAACTTAACAGCGTTGGGGTGTTACCCAACGCTGTTTTTTTGTCAAGTTGCGATTTTAGATCGGAGGAAGGAAAGATTTTTTTTTGCATGATGGAATTTTCCTTTGCCTGGCCAAGATGCCTGTGTTATGATAGCAGGTTGATTTAAAAGATGATAAAACATAAAGAATGGTCCCCAAAAACACGAAAAGCACGAAAAGGAATGTTCGTGTATTTCGTGTTTTTCGTGGAAAAAAAACTTGATCCGTGTTCTTTTCTCTCTCTGCGGTGAATTATTTTCTTAGGTTAACACCAATGACGCTCACGCTCACGGTACTCCTGCTTAAGTTGCCAGTATTATGGGTAAGTCTCAAAAGTTTATTCATCCTGGGAATTTTTCCCTGTTGCTTCACCACATTTCTTTTTGTTGTCACTTGCTTCTGCCATAGAAGATTCACGGCCTAGTTCTTTATAGAGATCTTCTGCTTTACTGAACCATTTTATGGCATCTTCAAATTTTTTATTGCGAGCTAGGGTAAAGCCTCTTTCAAAATAGTTGTCGGAAATGTGATTGCGATCTCCTATTTCTGTGGCTATTTTACCCGCTTCTACCAGTGCTTGCAGAGCTTCTTTGGGCTTTTTGCCAAGTGTCAGCAAGCGAGCATAGGTACTGGCAAGACGATTGGCTTTCCACTTCATATCCAGTGAATTGAACATATTTTTGCTATAATCCACATAGGTAATGGCTTTCTGGATTTGCTTGAATCGTCTGTAGACTTTTGCCATCAGATGGTAGGTTTCTGCTGATAAAAATTGATCTCCACAGTCATGGGCTACCTGCAAGGCTTCTTGACCTAGCTTTTCTGTTACATCCGTCTCTTCTTTCCTTAAAAAAGAACATTGTGCTAAGCCCAGGGAGGCATACCCCAAGTGCCTACTCATGCCTTTTTCCGCATGGATTGACTTAAGTTGCTGGAAATAGCGTTCTGCTGTAGCTATCTCGCCTTGCTCTAGGGCGAAATTACCAGCATGGTAGTTTGCCAGGAATTGCAAATAGGTATCGTCTGTATCATAAGCAAAGGTGAGTACTTCCTGGATGCTTTCCAACGCAACAACAGGTCCTTTTTCATTGAAAAGCAAGCAAGATTTTCCTAGCAGAATTTCCATGGCATTTTGGTTGCTGGAAAGTTCCTCGCTCAATTTTTCTGCTTCGTTAAAACATTCCAGAGAACGCTTCCATTCTCCCTGATAGAAAGACAGCCAACCTTCTACTTTTTTTAGTATTGGTGCCAGAAGAGGTGGTGGAGATTGTTTGCATGCAGACTTTGCCTTAGCACAATATTCCTGGGCTTTCTTCATATTGTAGCGATAGATTTCTATTTCTGCCATGGTCAGAAAAATTTCTGGATCTTCCTGGCTTCTATAGAGACTTATAAAATTGCGTGCTTCTTGCAAAGCCTGCTCATATTTGCGCATTCCATAAAGGCATAGTGCTTTGCCTTTTTTTACCTCTTCATCTTTTCCCATTTTCATGGCAGGAACAGTGGCTTCATCAAAATATACCAAGGCATTTTTGTAATCGCCCAAACGGTAAAGATGAGATGCAAATTCCACTAAAATAGCACAAAGGGATTTGTCTTTGCTTTCTCTGGCAATGCTTAAGGCTCTCTGATAGTAGCGAAGAGATCGGCTAATTTCTTTTTCCTGCATAAAAATTTTGGCTACTTTCAAAGACATAGCCAATGCCTTTGGAGAATCTTCTGCCAGATAATAATGATCTGAGGCCTTGACCTGCATTTCTTTGTCGTTTTTCTTTTCCAATAGCCTGGCAAGATGGAGATGGAATTTTTTTTGCTCCTGGCCTTGAATTCCATCAAGTATCCCTAGTGCTATCTTGCTGCTAGAAATAGCATAGACTTTTTCCTTTTGGATTTCCTGTTCAAAAATATATCTTGATTTCAAAAGATCTCCCACAACATAGGGAATTTGCGATTCTTTTAATCCTGTCAAGGCAATGAGGCTCTCATAGCTTAGAGGAAATCCGCTCAGACTAAGCCATTGTAAAATAATTTTGTGATATTTTCCCAGGCCAGAAAAATTTTTGATCAGTTGCTCTTCGAGTGCTTTAGGAGGACGAGTCAGAATATCGTCACCTAATTCCAGACTCCAGGAATCATTTGCCCATGTTATTTTTCCTTCATGGCAAAGTCCTTTGATAAAGTCGATGAGCAGATAAGGCTTCCCTTGGGTAATCTGATATACAGAAGCGATTTCCGTTGGGTCCATTTGGAGTGAGCCAAGCATAGAGCGAAGGAAAGGGCTTATATCCCGTTTGAGAAGGCTTGTGAGTTTAATCTCCTGAAAATTCTTGCCAGAGCGAAAGTGAGGCAATATTCTTTGCACATTGTTTTCGCCTGAAATTTTATCGCCTTTATAAGTAGCAAGGATGAGGATTCTATCGCCTTGTTTTATGGTATTGAAAAGATAAAAAAGACAATCCGTGCTACGACGATCCATAACATCAATATCTTCCAGAATAAGACATAAATAGCAATACCTGGAATGCGTTCTTAAATAAGAAGCAATACAGGCAAAAGTATTTTCTGGAGAAGTTTCCACCTGCAAAAAAATATCTATAAGATTTTTTTCATTGAGTGAAGAAAAGCTAAATTCTATGAAATCAGGAGGTAAAAGACTGTAATATCCAGGGACATATTCTTTGGCTGGCAGCTTTCCTCTTTTCTGATAGAGTTTCCAAAGAAGGCGAATAAAAGGAAGAAAAGGCCTGTGTTCATCCTGGCTTTGGCAATTTTCAGAGAAACAAAAAATCTCTTCCTTTTCTATAGAATATTTTTTAATAAATTCTTTAACCATCCTGCTTTTGCCAATTCCATCTTCTCCATTCACAAGAACAAATTGAGGCATTCCTTTTTTGACAGAAAGCAAAGGCTCTTCCATCTGGCTGAATAATTCTTCTCTTCCTACAAAATCAGCTTCCTTGAGTTCTTTAATATCAAATTTTTCGCCTTCTTTTCTCTGCTTTTTTTCGCTTTCGAGAATTTCTGCAACATTGATAGTGAGGGTTGCCAGGGCTCCTCTGGTAGGAGATATATCCCCTCTCATATATTCCTGGTAAAGTTCTGTACATTTTTCCGCTATAGTATTGCAATCATTTAGGCGTTCCTTTATTTTTTTTGCCATTGCTTTTGCAATACAATCCGAAAGCCCAGAATATATTTTTGCATCTTTTGCCGTCAGTTGTTTTCCCTGAGCAGCCATGCTCTGGTTGACTACCTCCAATAAAGGAGGGGGATTATACTCTACAATTTTCATTGCAGTGATAAAATAAGAAGGAGCAGCAAAAGGAGAAGTTCTTTGCCAGGAAAAAAACTGATATAGCGTAATACCCAGGCAGAAAATATCACTTTTTTCGCCAGCCTGTCCTTCCAGTTGCTCTGGACTCATATATCCTGCTGAACCTACGCCTATTCCCGTCTGGGTCAATCTTCCTGAATCGCTAATTTCTTTGCCTATCCCTAAATCCAGAAGCTTTACATCGCCCGCTTCCTTATTGATCATAATATTATCAGGCTTAATATCTCGATGAATGATTCCTAAAGAATTGAGCTTATGCACAGCTCTTGCTACTTTTGTAGCAATTACCAACTGTTCCGCAAGAGTAAATATGTTTTTGTCCTGGTCTAAGAAAGATTTCATGGTTTCACCTTGGGCATATTCCAAAACCATAAAACTTTCATCATTCATTTCAAAGTATTCAAAAACTTTGATTAAGCTGGGATGGTTTACAGATTTTAGGAGATTGTACTCTCTCAGAAAACGTTTTTTCGAAATTTCATCTGAACAAAAAAGTCTTTTTACCGCAACAGGACGGTTGTTGCCTTGTGTATCGAAAGCTTTATAGATTTCTCCCATCCCGCCACTTCCGATTTTTTTATCCAGCAAATAGCGATCATGCAAAAGCATATTTCTTGTAATACCTTGAATGAAAAAACTTTTGGAAGCATTTTCTCCAATAGAATCCGCAAGAGCTGCGTCTGATTTTTTTGCCTCTTTTCTATCCATCTTTGATTAGCCTTTATCTAAAGAGCTAGCGTTCGCCAAGGGATCAATCAGAAAATAAAATTATTGTGATGCCTTTGGCTCCTTGATTTTGTTTGAAAAATTCAATTTATAATATAGATTAATAGCAAATTTTAAAGAATTATGCAAGCATTATGAATCGCATTATAAAATTATTTATATAAATCAATTTCTGGCTTTAACAAAATCTGTGGTATTTATAGTCCATAAAAAGAATAAGTGTGATCACAGAAAACGTTATAAACCTTGCACGACTATTTTTAATTTTCTTTTTTCAAAATGCTACAACACTATAGAATTATTGGCTGACTTGTGATAAAATTTTTCATAGGATAGATAATCACTTCATTAATACCTGGTAGAAAATTTATAAGAGCCTGAAAGTAATTTTTATGGATGAATATTGCGTTATTCTTTTTTATTCCACAAACTATGCGATCTGGACAAAAGATATACTCCAAAAAGCTGGGATAGAGCATAAAATGGTCTCCGTTCCGCGTCATCTAAGCTCAGATTGTGGCTATTGTGTAAAAATACAAAGGCAAGATCAGGAAAAAATATTGCCTCTTTTACAAGAAAACAAAATTCAATTCGATAGGATAGAATCATTATGACAGTGGTAGAATTGCTTCAACTAGCCAAAAGATTAAGAGATCCTGAAAAAGGTTGCCCCTGGGATTTAAAGCAAGACTTTAATAGCTTCAAAAAATGCCTTGTAGAAGAGGCCAATGAGGTCGTGCAGGCCATTGATAAGCAAGACTGGGAAAACCTAAAAGAAGAATTGGGCGATACGCTTTTTAACCTTCTTTTTCTTACCAACCTTGCAGAGGAAAAAAATCTTTTTACCTTAACAGATGTGGTGGATGGAATTTATCAAAAGATGATCCAACGACATCCTCATGTTTTTGGCGACCAGAAAGCGAGCAATGCTCAGGAAGCCTATGACCTTTTCCAAAAAGCCAAAAAAGAATCTGCTGTTGCGCTGAATAAGGAAAGGAGAATATAGATGAAAACAACAGAGGAAAGATTAACAAGAGTAGAATTAGCCTTAGAAAGATTTATAGACAATGTTTCCCAATCTTTCGACCGCCTTAGCATGGAAATGCAAGACTTTAAGGATGAGATGAGAGGGAATGCGATTCAAAGAGATCGCGAGATGAAAGAGTTCAAGGATGAGATGAGAGCAAATGCGATTCAAAGAGATCGCGAGATGAAAGAGTTCAAGGATGAGATGCAGTCTTTTAAAAAAGATCTGAACCAAAAATGGGGAGATATGGCAAGAAAAATGGGTACCATCATAGAAGATGTAATCTATCCAGGAATCAAGCCTCTCATCAAGCAATATTTTAAAGTCGAGGATATAGAGTCTGCCATTCGTATCAGCAAAACCAAAGGTGCTTTGCGGGATGAATTTGATATTGTAGTTCTTACTAAAAAGTATATCTTTCTAGTAGAAGTGAAGTCCTCTCCTAATCATAATCATGTCCTGGATATGGAAGACAAAATTCATCGCTATCGTCAATTGTTTCCAGAACATAATGATAAAGAAATGATTCCTCTCCTGGGATCTGTAGTCATACCAGAGTCAGTAGTCAATCTTTGTACCAAAAAGGGATACTATGCTATTGCCTATAAAGAATGGGAATATCTCGATATTCTCAATGCCAGGCAATTGCCTTTTCCTCCTCAGGTACAAAGCACACAAGATTCATTATAACCATTTTTTTTAAAGGAAGTGATCATGAGAGTTCGTTTATTTTTTTTCCTGGCTGTGATGATTTTATTTTCTGCATTGTCAGCACAGGAAACACAGCAACCAGTTTTAGACAAGGAATACTATTCTTTGGCGAACCGTCTCTCCCTGAAGATGGGAGGAGGTTTGACCTTTGCTCTTTTGGATGCAGATTTCTCCACCCCAGGTATATTCCAGGGGAATCAGGTAGACAAAGAAAAGGTTTCTTTTGAAACCAAAGAAAATTTAGCTCTGAATGCTGCTCTAAAATACAATTTTTCCAACTATCTGTCTTTTGGCGTGTCTTGTGACTACAATGTGGTTTCTGTGGATGAAATGAATATAGAGGCGGATTGGAATGGAAATTCTGTAAATGTCTATGGTGATTTCGATGACGTAAGAGTTCTTTCTGTATGCGGTTTTTTAGAAGCCAGGTTTTCCTTTTCTTTTGGTAGCGGTGTCCTTGCTCCTTATTTGCAGGTCGGCGTAGGAATGAACAAGAATATGCCTAGATTCGATGAGGATATTTTATCCCTGGACAATAAAACAAATCTGAGCGTAGTGGTTGCAGGAGGGTTGGAATATTTTGTCAACGATCTTCGCAATGTCAGTTTTTTCCTGGAATGGAGATGGCATTATAACAAAGTGGATTATACATACTATCCTCAGGCAGGAACAAAGTTTGAAGGCACTATGGATTTATCCAATGTTGCTTTTTTAATGGGTTTTAGTGTTCATTTTGGCTAATCAAGGAATCCAACATGAAAATCAATATTTTTACTGTTTTACTATTTTGTATATTCTATTGCAATATTTTTGCACAGCGAAACCAAGAGGCAATAGATGGGACATTGGAGACAACCCCTGTTGTATGGAAAGAAGGAAAATCAGAGAAGAAAGCATATCTCTGTAAAAATGAAATGGCTGTGTTTGTATCTGAACCAGAACGGACAGATAGCCTGATGATTACCCGCGCGTTTGACCCTTCTGCAAAAATCATCAAACAGCGAGGAAAGCTGTATATTTTACAGTCTGAAGCATGTTTTTCCCCTGATGTTTTAAAGGACAAAGTGCAATTTTTATCAGAACAAAAAAATATCCAATATGTGTCTTTTGTTTTCTATCAGAGCCTTTCTAAAAATCCAGCCACGCGCCTTATTTCAGCGCAGGGATTGATTGTGCGATATGTGGATACAATTAGCTCAGAGCAGATTACAGAAATAGAGAGCAAGAATCTTCTGGTAAGAGACTATCGTTTTTCTTTTGTTCCCCAAGGCTTTCTGTATAAAACCAAAGATGTGGATGAGGCAATCCGCCTGGCAGAAATACTCAGTGGCTCTTCCAGCGTACTTTATGCTTATCCCAACTGGATACGCCATCTGCTTCATAGGGCAGTTCCAGATGATACCTACTATCCAAGACAATGGCATCTCAAAAATACAGGGCAATATGACAATCCTGCTCTTGTAGGAACGCCCAATGAAGACATCGCTAATGGACAAATCGAAAGCGTATGGGATACCTATAGAGGCAAGGATAAAGTAATCGCTGTCATGGATGATGGTCTGGAAATCAACCATGAAGACCTCACCACAAATGTTCTTAAGGAAAGATGCTGGAACTATAAGACATCCACAACCGATACTACAGGCGGTGCTCATGGCACGTGCGTTGCTGGCTGTATCGCTGCCAGGGGCTTCAATGGCAAAGGCGTAACAGGCGTCGCCCCTTATGGCTCTCTCATTGGCTATCTATTTCTGGATTCTGGAGTAGAAAGCGATGACACAGAAGCAGAGTGTTTCCTGCGGAATATAGATGTTGTCGATGTCCATAACAATAGCTGGGGGCCAGCAGATGGCTATGGATTGCTGGAAGACTCTGGCCCCTTAGTAAAAGATGCCTTGAAAAAAGGCACCAGCGAAGGAAGAAAAGGCAAAGGTATCATCTATGTATGGGCAGGAGGAAATGGAGGAGATGACGACAATTCCAACTGCGATGGCTATGCCAACAATAGACACGTTATCGCTGCTGCTGCCTCTGATTTTCAGGGAAAGCGTGTTTCCTATTCTGAAAAGGGCGCAAATATCCTGGTAAATTCTCCTGTAGGCGACCCAGACCTGAGTGGGCCTTTAGCCAACAATCTGGGCGTTATGACTGTAGATAGAACAGGCGTTTCAGAAGGCTATAATGATGTAAACGATCCTCCCAATACAGCCTACTATGCACGTTTCAACGGTACATCATCAGCAGCACCGATTCTGTCAGGATGCATTGCGCTCATTCTCGAAGCAAATCCCAATCTAGGATGGAGAGATCTCCAGCACGTCCTGATCGAAAGTGCTACCAAAAACGATCCAGGAGATTCTGACTGGACAACCAACGCAGCAGGAAAGAATATCAACCACAAATATGGCTTTGGACGAGTCAATGTCAAAAGGGCAATAGAGATAGCCCAGACATGGAGGAACGTTGTGCCAGAGGCATATTTTGAAGCAAGCGATCAGCCCAATCTGCCTATACCTGATAATGACAGGGAAGGCGTGGAGAGTACAGTGGAAATAGGATACTCCACGACAGTAGAGCACGTAGAGGTATTTTTCTCGGCAAGCGATCACACCTACTGGACAGATTTGCAGGTAGAGCTGACTTCTCCTCAGGGAACCAAAAGCCTTCTAGTGGAAAGCTTACCTGTAAAGCCTAGAACACCTTCCTTTAACAACTGGAAGTTCATGACGGTTCGGCATTGGGGAGAAAATTCCAAAGGGCTTTGGAAGCTGACAGTAAGAGACCTAAAGGCAGACTATACAGGCACATTCCAGGCATGGAAGCTCATTGTTTATGGCCCAAAGCAAACTTATGTTATCCATGTGGATGGCGGAGGCGGTGGAGGTTGTAGCCCATTGCGCTCAGAACCCCCATCCTATGGCTATCTGTTTCCTTTCCTGATTCTAGGGATAGCTCTGGCTTTGATGAGATATATACGATAATTTTTAGTCGCAGGTTTGAGCAAAGACGGAGGGATTGCGCTGGCATTTGGCTTTTGAGCAGAGATGACTTTTTTGGCGCAACCCTGCGACTACAAACTATTCCCCTATCTTTTTTCATCCAGAAGACTGTGGACTTCTTTCCATATAGCTTGAGAAAAGCTGCTTTTTGAGCGATGAGCGCGGAAAGGCTGGGCAAAGCCAGACGGAGTTGTTATCTTGATGAAACCTTTGATATATTCTGGCCCAAGAGAGGTTGAAAGTATCTGGCAGTTTTCGTTGAAATCCTGTAGCTTTCTGGAAGAAAGCCATTCAGGAGAAAACCATCGGGAAAGGCTTTGCAGTTTAGGATCAGAGACTTCAGGAAGAAAGCATCGGTAAAAGCTTTTCCAATATTCTGCATTGTTATGGGGTGCAGTCTTTTCAAAGTTTTCCCATTTTTCGGTATCTATCTTTGCATAGTATAAATCCAAAAATTCATATAAAGTTTGCCACTTCCCTAGAAGCTGAAAAAAATCATACATTTCATCGCTCATTTTCCATCCTAGAAAATCATACATATACCGCTCATCTTTAAGTTTTTTATAGTATTCATGCTGCTCTTGAGGCTGTAACAGCATTATATCTTCAGGCTTTGCGGGTCTTTTGCTAATTTTTTTATCAAGCTGCCTCCAATAATAGTCTTTCTCTCTGTGTTTAGACATTGCTAGAAGCAAATTTCTGCCTATAAGACGAAATTCATGGCGTATAAAAAAATGAAAACGGACATAATCATCCAAAGTTTTATTGTCGAAAATAGCAATAATTTTAGAGGAGAGAACATCTTTGGGCACGTCTAGCACCACAAGGTATCCATCCTGGTTTTTGCTTTTGATACTGCCATAGGCAAAATACGATGGATTCCCGCCTTCGCCAGAAACAGGATTTTTAGAAGTGCAACAGACTGGCTTTTCTACAACTTCTAATAACCACTGGTCTTTTGTATTGGCTAAAAGGCCATTTTTTTTTATGCTCTTTATGTTTTCTTCCAATGTTCCATGAAAGAGGATCATCCCAGCCTCCTTATTTACTATTCTTACCCTATCAGCAACCGCGAATTTTCTAAAAGAGCTTTGCCATCCAGAAAGGCAAAAATTTTTCCTTTCAGGCGAATCTGTCCTAAAATATATTCTAGCTTTTTTTCTTCCAATGTAACGAGAGGTGCTTCGATTTGCTTTTCTGGAATGGACAGGCAGTCTATAACATCGTCTACGATAATTCCTGTCTGTATTTTAGAGGATTCCAAAACCAAAATTTTTTGCTCTTCTTTTTTCTCTTTTAGCTTCCCTATTTCCAAAAATTCTTCCAGGTCTGTCAGGGTTACGATGTTTCCTCTCACATTCACCGCCCCCAAAATAAAAGAAGGAACTCCAGGTATGGGTGTAATCTTGGGGAGAGGCAGCATCTCTTTGACCCAGGAAACTTCTATTGCATATCCTTTGCCAGAAATCAAAAAAGCAACAAGCTGTTTTTGATTTCCTTGAGATTGATCTTGTTTATCATTGTTACTCAAAACCTTGGCTCTCTCTAAAAGGATTTTTTCTTCCATTTCCCTATTTTCATCCATATATTTTCTCCTGTGTCTGCCATTCTAAAGCTCTGTCCACAGAGCATAGACGGGCTGTTTCCATAATTTTCGGCAGATTCAAAAGCAATAGAAGCCTTCCTTCCCTTTCGCCTACAAAGTCTAAAAAACTGGATATAGGTATGGTCTGCTGTGGCTTTTGGAGTTGTTCAGAAGAGATCGTAAGTACGTCATAGACTTCATCTACAATAAAAGCAAGAAGGTTCTCTTGATGTTGCGCGATAACAATATGAGAATGGATACTGTATGCGCTTGAAGAATTGGAAAAAAGACGTTTTAAGTCTATTACAGGAGTGATATGCCCCCGAACATTCATCACGCCTTTCACAAAAGGAAGGGAATGCGGAATCTTTCTAATGGCAACGGCCAGAAGAACTTCTTTTACGTACCTTAAATCCAGTCCATAATCATCATTGTCAATGCGAAATGCAATGTATGTATTCATGGATTTGCTTTCTGTAATAAATTATTCATGGTTCGCTTATTTTTTTTATGAATTTTGGAAATTAGGATAAGCAAGGCGTATGATGCGTGAGCGTGAGCGTGGCCGTAGACGTAGAAGTAGAAGTAGACGTGAACGTAGACGAAAATCTAAGCTTACAATTCGTCTACGTTTACGTTCACGCTCACGCTTACGTCATACATGTTAAGCTGCTAATGGATTAGTGACTAGCCAAGAATGACATTGCGTCTGAAAGGAGAGCTTGGATGTCCCATAGAAACTTCATTTTCTTTGTAGGTTGGGCCATCAATGGAGGTAGCTTGTTGTGACCAGATATCAGGATAGTCTTTGCTGCAAAGTTTTCTGAGGAAGTCTACAACCAGGCGTACACCGATTCCACTTGCTCCATCAGGATATAAAGAAGTTTCTGTATCAAACCATGTTACGCCAGCAATGTCCAGATGAATCCAGGGGACTTTGCCAACAAAATGGCTCAGGAACGCGCCAGCGACAATCGCTCCACCTTCCCTGCCTCCATGGTTCTTCAGATCTGCAAAAATACTTTTTAATTGTAGCTTGTATTCTTCCATTAAGGGGAATTGCCATACTCTTTCATAAATGCTATCGCCACTCTCTCTCAGGAGGTTCATAATAGGCTGATGGTTTGTCATACCGCCAATGACGAATCGTCCTAAGGCAACGGTGCAGGCACCTGTCAATGTGGCAAGATCAATGATAGCATCTGCTTTTTGTTTTACAGCATAGCCCAGAGCATCCATAAGGATCAAACGGCCTTCTGCATCAGTATTGATCACTTCAACAGATGTCCCATCATAAGCAGTGATGATGTCACCTGGTTTGATAGCATCGCCGCCTGGCATATTTTCGCAGCAAGGCATTAGTCCAACCAACTTAATGGGGAGCTTGAGCATGGCGGCTAACTTGATAATACCAAGTGTAATGGCTGCTCCTGCCATATCGTCTTTCATTCTTTCCATGCCTTGATCAGGCTTGATACAGATTCCACCAGAATCAAAGGTAACGCCTTTGCCAACAATAGCGATAGTGCGATTGACTTTGTTCTCTTCTGGAGTATAAACGCATTGTATCATGCAAGGAGGTTCATGAGAGCCTTTCCCAACATTGACTAAGCCACCCATACCCATAGTGATCAATTCGTCTTTCTCGAAGACCTGGCAGGTAATGCTGGCATTTTCTCTGGCTATTTTTCTTGCGTGGTTTGCCAATCCAGTTGGATTCATAAAATTGGATGGCATATCGACCAATGTTCTTACTTCATTTACTACTGAACCTGTCATTTTTCCTTCTTGCACGCCTTTGGATAATTCGCTAATACTTTCGTGATCAATTCCTTCTGGCAGGATCAAGTTGATCTGCTCTACAGGAGGAAAGCTTTCTGCGCGAACTTTTTTGTAAGAAGGATGACGGTACTGGCTCATGTAAGCCGCTTCTGCTAAAAATTCGCTAATAGAGCAAAATTCTCCAGCGCAGCATTTTTTATCAATAAAGGCAGTGACCTCTTTGACATTATGTGATGCCAGATGCTTGAGAGCATAACCAAAAGCAATTTTGACCTTAAAAGGAGTAATTTCATCTTTATTGCCTAGACCTAAAAGCATGATTCTTGCTTCTGGCAGTTTTCCATAGGTATACAGGATAGTGCCTTGTTTCCATTTTCCTGTAAAATCTCCTGTTGCAAAGGCAGGCTCTATCAATTCATAAAAAGGATCGTCTTTAGGGAAACGTTCTCCAAAATAAGGAGAAGCGTTTTCAAAATAGTCAACCAGCAAAACGCTGCTAGGTCTTCTATCTTTCAGATTAAAAATGCTAAACTGGATATCTAGTCTATTGTCTTCCAAAATAAATACTCCTATATTAATTATCAATCAACACAATTTAGAAACTCTTTCACTGCCGTTATGTCTGCTTCGATTAGTGGTGGCGTTCCTGCTGCTTTTATTGCTGAGGAAACGTCTTTTAAGCCATTTCCTGTGACAACACAAACCACTCTTTCATTTTCTTTGATTATGTTTTGATCCAGCATTTTCTGTAGCCCAGCCAGACTAGCGGCACCAGCAGGTTCACCAAAAACGCCATACTGTCTTGCTGTTATAGGTATGGTCGCAAGTATTTCTTCATCAGTAACTTCCAAAGCAATGCCATTGGATTCCAAAATGGCCTTTACAGCAGCGATTCCATCGCGGGGAAAATCCACGGAAATGCTATCGGCTATAGTTGTTGCATTAATGCTTTCTATTGTTAATGGCTTACCTTGCTGGCAGCGATTTATGCTCTGAGCAATAGAATTGCTCAGAGTGGATTGAACGGCGACTAGCTTAGGCACTCGGTCAATCAAACCTGTTTTTTGCAGGTCAGAAAAGCCCTTAGCAAGACCACTGAGTATATTACCATCTCCAACCGAAACAACAACCCAATCAGGCATATTCCACTGAAGTTGTTCGCAAATCTCCATAGCGCAGGTTTTTTTTCCTTCTCTGGTATAAGGATTATAGCCTGTATTTCTGTTATACCATCCTAAATCCTGAGAAATTTTCAGGCAAAGATCAAAGGCTTTGTCGTAATTTCCTTTTACCATAAGAACTTTTGCCCCAAAAATCATGAGCTGAGCAATTTTAGCTTGCGGAGCGTGACAGGGAACAAAAATGTAAGCGGGCATACCGACACTAGCACATAAGCAAGCCATAGAAGACCCTGCATTGCCTGTAGATGCGCCTGTAACTAGCTTTTCCTTTTTTTCGATAGCATAGGTCAGGGCAATAGCACTTGCTCTATCTTTGAGAGATGCACTAGGATTGCGCCCTTCGTCTTTTATATAGAGGCGAATCCTTTTTTCCTGAGCTATAGGATACAGTGGTGTCCATCCTATATGCAAAGGGATAGGAGATTTTTCCTCTATAGGTAAAAAAGGAAAATATCTCCACATAGAGTAGTCTTTATTTTTTTGGAAATATTCGCGAATGGCTATTTTTTTTATCTTGGAATAGTCATAAACGATTTCCAGATTTCCCATACAGGAAGGGCAAAGATAGGTAAACTTTTCTCGTTCCCATTCCTTACCACACTGATAGCAACGTGCTCCGCAAAAAAAGCTCATATAGAATCCTTAACCATGAATAATATGGGTGCCTGTCTGTCCTTTCAATGCCTTGATAATACTTTCTGGCTGAGTGATGATAGCTTTTTGCCCGCCTTTTTCTAAAAAGGTAATGGCTGCTTTGATTTTAGGTAACATGCTGCCAGCCTTGAAGTGGCCTTCCTGCATATACTTTTTGGCTTCTGCAAGGGTAATGGTGTCCAGATTTTTTTGCTCTGGAGTACCAAAATTCAGAGCTACTTTTTCCACTGCTGTGGAAATAATGAAAACATCAGCTTTGATATTCGATGCAAGTAAAGAAGAAGCGAAATCTTTGTCAATCACTGCTGCTGTGCCAGAAAGCTTGCCGTCAGCAGATTTGACAACAGGAATGCCACCGCCGCCTACAGCAACTACGAGAAAATCATTTTTGATCAAAGTCTTGATAGCTTCTTCTTCGATGATTTCCAAAGGCATAGGAGATGCAACGACTCTGCGATAACCGCGTCCTGCGTCCTCTACCATCTCCCATCCTTCTTCTGCTCTTTTCTTTTCAGCTTCTTCTTTTGTATAGAAGCCACCAATGGGCTTGCTAGGCTTTTTGAAAGAAGGATCATTGGCATCCACCAGAACCTGGGTCACGACTGTGGCTGCCTGTTTTTTTATGCCACGTTTCAGAAATTCATTGCTTAGAGCTTGCTGTATCTGGTATCCAATGGCTCCTTGCGTATCTGCTCCACAAGAATCTAAGGGTACAGTGTGTAAACCAGAGCTGGATTCACTGATTTTTCTCAGTTCACAGGAAGGATCATTGCAACATGCAGGTGCTTTTTTTCCTAAAACCTTATTGGTTACTTCAGAGCGTAACAAGATAAAACCGACTTGCGGGCCATTGCCATGAGTGATGACTACATTGTAGCCTTCAGAAACCATATCTGCGATATGAACACAGGTTTCTTCAACAGCCTTATATTGATCAGGAACACTTTGACGTTTGTTGTCTTTAATAAGAGAATTACCGCCTACAGCGACTACTGCTACTTTTGTCATAAACAAAGAATCCTTATAAATTTTAAAATATTTGTCCATTTGCACTATCATCATGATATTTTGCAATATCATAGTCCCCATAAAAAAATTTTCAAGCAAATTTTTTCTAATTACAAGGTTTTTTTAACTGTAGGCTAAATATGGTTTGAAATAGTATTGGAAATGGTAATAACTGATGTTTCGCTTATATGAAAGCCAGATATACTACAAACGGGCATAAATTTAAAAAACAAAATTACCATAGAGACACAGAGTACACAGATATACCTAAGAGAGAGAAAAAGACGGATCAAGTTTTTGTCCACGAAAAACACGAAAAACACGAACATTCCTTTTCGTGCCTTTCGTGTTTTTTCGTGGACAATTCTTTACAATCTTCTCTTCGTGTTCTTCGTGGTGAAATCGTGTCTATCTTTAGATAGATTAATTAAGGAATCGGAATTAAATAAGTTCCCCATTTAGACGATAAAGATAACGATAACGAT
>CALKWO010000392.1 GCA_938003875.1 uncultured bacterium | reverse complement strand
ACTTCTATCCGCTTAAAATACTTTTTTTCTTCCTAGAAGCTGCGGAACGTAGGTTAATCGTTATCTTTATCGTCTAAATGGGGAACTTATTTAATTCCGATTCCTAATGAAATGTTTATCCGTGTTCATTAAGGTTGGGTGATGGACAAAAGAGAACCACAGATGAACGCAGATGGACACGGATAATAAATTTTTTTTATAATATTGTGATTACTGAATTCTCATCGCTAATCACAGACGACTCTGAATCCAATCTGATAATTCTTGCTAGACGGAAGCTCTTTGGATCGATTGGCAGAACGACAGCCTCTTGCATAATCCATCCATGACCCACCTCGGAAGATCTTGCATACTCCTTTTTCCAGGATAACAGGATCTTTTTGCTCTTGAGAAGGATATTCCTGTGCCCAGTCGAGACACCATTCCCATACATTTCCATGAAAGTCGTAGCATCCCCAGGCATTAGAAGATTTGAGCGTTCCTGGCTTTACAGTGGTCTGGCGATATAGTCCTTTATTTCCTAGATAAGGATAGTTCCCATCGTAATTGGCTTCCTCTGGTGTTATATTTTCGCCTAAATTAAAAGGCCCGATAACTCCTGCTCTGCAAGAGTATTCCCATTGAGCTTCTGTAGGCAAATCTACTTTGGCTTGCTGGCAAAACCGTTTGCAATCATCCCAGGAAACATTTTCTACAGGGAGATCAGGCCCGCTCCTGTTAAAATGAGAAGGATTCGCTATCATGATGGTCTGCCACTGGCGTTGGGTTATTTCATATTTGCCGATATAGAATGCCTTACTTATGAGTACTTTATAGCGACGCTCATCGCTATCTCTTTCTTTTTCTGATTCAGGAGAGCCCATCCAAAAACGACCTGGTGGTATAAGACGAACAACTATCTTGCCTGCACCAATCTTTTCATTTTTTTGAATCTGTAAATTTTTGTACTCGGCATACCATTTTTGATAGCTTTGAGAATATTTAAATTGCTGCTCATAAGGCAATTTTTCCCAAAGCGTTGTCGTGAAATCTACCAATTCAATCTGAGAATCCCAACAAACTATCCATAATGATACAGGCCATTCATCAGGCCTGATTTTATAAATTTCTTCAGAAATATCCTTATATCCTATTCTTTGCGCTTCCCAATACCAGCGAAGAGCATCTGCCCATTTCCCCTTTTTGCTTTCTTCCTGTGCTTTTTCATAGGCTTGTTTAAAACTGTTTTGCTGCTCTGTATAGTATTTTTTCATTTCTTCGATTTTAGCCTGGATTTCAAATTTGGTGTTGTCTTCACCGATTTCATAAGCTTTATTGTAAAGCTTCCAGGCATCTATCCATTTTTTTGCTTCCCGAAATTTTTCTGCTTCCTGGTAGGCTGCTTCAAATCGCTTTTGTTTTAGATAAAGTCGAAGCCACTTCCATCCTTCCCATGTGGCGGGGATCATAAGCAAAACAAAAATACCTAAAAATATCCATTTTTGAATACTTTTGCTACGGCTTCTATGGGCCAACTGACGATAGACGATTTGTTGCTGAGCGACCTGGGCTTCCCATTGACGAGTTCTCGTGAATTCAGGAACCAATTTTTTCATCTGACGGCACAGAGAAAGCATTTTATTCGAATACACCGATGGATCCATATCGGATCGTAGGCTGCCCATATTGCGTAAGTTTTCGATTTCTGTCAGGGTTTCTTTGGCTTTTGTCAGCCTCAAAATCATTTCTTTCATAGGTTCCGATGCTCCATATTGTTGCTGGAGCATTTGCACACTATGCAGGGCATTGTCAAATTTTGCTTGGGTTATCCATTGGTTGATCTGGTTGAGAATTTTAGAAAATTGCTCCTGGGATTTTTGCTTGGCATGAACAGACGTTTCTTCATGCCATTTCTTGATATTTTGGAAATCAGGATTGCTTGAATACTCATTGGCACAGGAATTCAAAATTTGCTCTATACGCTCCAAATCGGACGATGTAGGTTGAGCCATTTCTTTTACCTGAGTGACTTGATCTTTGATCTGGCTCCATTGATTTGCCCTGTCTTTCGACAATGCTATCCTTTGTTTGATCTGTTCTTCATGCTCCTGAGAATCGACGAATTCCAAGGCCTTTTGCCATTTTTCTATAGCTTCCTGGTGTTTTTTTTCTACGTAGGCGAGGCGATCTCCCTCTTGCAAAAGCTGTTGATGCTGTTTCCTTCTGAAATCTTGCTTTTGTTTTAGATTGTTTAAAAGCTCCAGGAGATTTGGGTCACTGGGCCTAAGCTGAGAAGCTTTTTGAAGCTTGACAAGTGCCTGTGCGCTCTTCTCTTCTTCAACCAAACGACGGCCTTGTTCTATGTAATCGTTGAACTCCTTTACAATTCCTGAAATTCGCTCTTCTTGTTGTCCAAAATATTCATCCCAGTAACCATCCTGACGGATTTCCGATAAAAGCTCTAAAGCATCTTCATATTGGTGTACTTTTTCCAGAGATTGAAGCATTTGGCGGTGTTTGGTCGCCTTTTCTTTTCCATGGAGATAGCGATGGCGGCACTGGTGTAACATATAGCGAAGTGTATCTTCTTCTAAAGGATAGAAGCCATCGTGTTCCAGCCTATTGAGCAATTGCCTCCATTCTTTTTCTTCCCATCTTGCCTTAGATTTCTGGACGAATTCCTGCAAAATACCAGACTCTTCGACACGCTTAAGATTGGCACTAAACTGGTCTTTTACCTTAGACCTGCGTCCTGTATTTGCAAACTCCAGATATTTTTTCTTTTCTTGCTCCAAAAGCTCCATAAATAGGACACCATCAAAATTTTTTATAAGCTTTTGTGCCTGTTCTTCTAAGATATAGTATTCTTCATATTCCCATGCACCTCTGTGCTGTTTTACAAAATTGACCAAAAAATCAGGAGGTAACTGGCTTTTTAGTGCTTCCAATTCTTCTGAATAGCCTTGTTGTATACTTCTGGGAAATTTTTCTACTGCCTGCGGAGCCGAAACGCTTTGTTGCTCTGATTCATAGGAATTTTGTGTTTCCTGGTATCTTGCGGAACGTACTTCCTTTTCTCCCTGTTCTTCTGGAGGCCGCTGATAGCCTTGTGTTGCCCATACACCGCTTTTAGGTGCTTTGCTCCATACACCGCTTGCATTTCTGGATGAAGGTGCTTCCTGACGATTCCAGACTCCACTTTTATTCTCTGCACTTCCCTCCCTGTATTCTGTTCTACTATCAGAAGGAGGTGTGGACTCCATGCGACTCCATACACCGCTCTTTGGAGAAGGCATGCCTTGTCTAGGAGATTCTTCCTTGTATTCTGTTCTACTATCAGAAGGAGGTGTGGACTCCATACGATTCCATACCCCGCTCTTCTGAGAAGGCATACCTGGTCTAGGAGCTTCTTCTGTTTTGTTTTCAGAAGGAGATGTGGTATCCATACGGCTCCATACTCCACTCTTTGGAGAAGCAGAAAGAGGTTTAGAAAAAGGCTGATCCTGACGATTCCAGATTCCACTCTTAGACTCCTGTTGAGGAAAAGCGAACATGGGCTTAGGAGGAGTTACTGGCTCTTTGGTTTGTTTTTGATAAACACCTGTTTCTCTGTTCATCCTGGAAGAAAATTCTTCTTGCCCCGATGTTTTATCCTTGAGCATTCGCGGTATAGCTCGTGGTGTTTTTTCTTTTAAAGTATTCACCTGCGGTTTTATTTTTGTTGCAAGGCCTGTTGGTGGTCTGATCCTTCCTGTTTCTTGGGTATATCCCATTAGATCCATAAGACAAAGTTTCATTTCTCTGGCATCAGAAAATCGATCTACTACATCAGGTGCCAGGGATTTTTCAATGAATAAATCCATCTCTTGAGGCAGGTCAGAGCGAAGCTGGCTAGGGAGTTTGAATCGTCCAATAGGAAATTTTCCAGTAAGGGCTTCATAAAATAAAACGCCGACAGAATACAAATCCGCTCGTCTATCTACCTTATTGCTATCTGTATGCTGCTCAGGAGCCATGTAATTGTATGTTCCCATAATCTGGTTGGTACTAAAAAGTAGAGCGGGATTTTGCAATTGAGCAAGCCCAAAATCGCAAATCTTGATTCTGCTATCTATTGGCTCTCTAGGAATCAATATATTTTCTGGTTTTATATCACGATGCACAGTGAATTTATGGGCAAGTTCCAACGCGTCTAGCAATTCCACTACAAGAGTTCCGATTTCCTCTAAAGGGATTTCTCCTCTCTGCTGCATCAATTTGAACCATTCCCTCATATTATTTCCATCAATGTATTCCATGGTAAAGAACATGAGGCTACCTTCCTGATCATAATCGTATACACGCAAGATATTGCGATGGATCATTTTTTGTGAAACCAAAATTTCATTGAGAAATCTTTGTCTGGCATTGGGGTCATGGGTCAATTTGGGAAGCATAATCTTCAGTGCTTTTAGATCGTCCTGTAATTTACGGTCTTTTACAAGATAGACCGCTCCCATTCCGCCTGCGCCAATCAATTGCATGATTTCGTAGCGTTGGCCAATCATCTGTCCTTTAGGAAAAGTCATTTCCTTTATTTCTTGATCGCTAAGCGAATGAATGGTTCCAAGGATCGAAAGGTCATTTTCTTTCATCGGCCTTACCTCTCTTGTAGTCGCAGGGCACTTTATCGTGCCCTTGCTTCACAACCCATAAAAAATCAGAGGAAATTCCCACTGTCAAAATTAATCTGTCCATTCGCAGATTGTAGTTACTGCTGTAACATCTACGATGTCGTCTACTGAACATCCGCGAGAAACATCGTTGAAAGGCATTCTCAATCCTTGTGTGATGGGGCCAATTGCCGTTGCTCCAGCCAATCTTTCTGTTGCTTTATACATAGAATTACCGCAGTTAAGATCAGGAAAAATCAAAACATTGCAATAACCAGCAACCTTAGAATTAGGAGCTTTTTTCTCTGCAATCCAGGGTATAACAGCAGAATCAAATTGTAGCTCACCATCGATCAAAAGATCTGGAGCCATGCTTTGGGCAAGTTTTGTTGCTTCTACTACTTTTTCAATGATAGGGTCTTTAGCAGAGCCTTTGGTGGAACAAGAGATCATGCCTACTTTTGCTGGCTCACCCGTGAAATTTTTAAAGCTTCTGGCAGTGCATACAGCGATTTCTGCTAGTTGCTCCATGCTAGGATTGATAACAAGAGCACAATCTGCATAGAACAAGGTTCCATGGAAGCCCCATTTGGGATCAGGCATCTGCATCATAAAAAACGTAGAGGCTGTTTTTATGCCTTTTGCTGTTTTAAAAAGCTGCAAGGCAGGTTTAATTTTCTGGCCTGTATTGTGATTGTAGCCTTTTGGATTTCCACCACCAGAAACATACCCATGAGCATCTTTACGAGCTACCATAGTGGCAGAAAAAAAACAGCTATCCTTCAGGGTTTCTCTTGCTGTCTTTTCATCCATTCCCTTATCTTTTCTAAGCTCCATCAAAAAATGGACATATTCATCCATCTTGGGGAATGTGGGAATATCTACGATTTCTATGCCAGACAGGTTCACATTGTGTTCTTTAGCAAGTTTTTCGATTGTGGACAATTTCCCCACCAATACAGGAATGGCGTATCCCATATCTACGATTTTTCTGGCTGCCTGTATATTTCGGATATCATCGCTTTCCGTAAGACAAACTTTTCGATTGAGTTCTTTTGCCCTGATACGAATTCTATCCATAATGCTTTCTTGCATTTTAAACCCTTTCTGAAATTGAATTTTTTACGACTTGTTCTAGTTGAAAAAAATATTGATATATTGATATAACCTATTTTGAAATAATGATTTCTTTACTTTATATGGGTTGCATATACCAGCCCAGGGCAACACCTGGGCAACACCTGGGTATAGAAATATTTGCAATGATCTACGATAAAATTTGCAAGAGCATTTTTGATTTTCCCATAAACATAAAAAAAAATCAAGTTATTTTTCCTCATAACTCTTATAATTCTAGCGTTTTCTATTTCATGCCTGGTAAGCTAATACGCGATTTATGGCTTTCATAATTTGCTTCGATAAACCAGGATGAACTATGAGATAAAGGGATGATTTCCCCATTTTCACTGACCTTGAGCATATCAGGTTTATTGCTTCTGAAGTTACTGGAAAGAGCAGTAAACAACATGCCATGCCTCAATTTCAGGACAGGCAATGCAAATATCTGGGTTTTATGAAATCCTTCTTTTATGAGAAGCTGTATTTTAAACTCTTGAATCTTCCTGGAAAATTTTCCATAAAGGTACAAAAGAGCCATAGGCGAGCGTCTTGTCCAATCTTTTTCATTATGGATGCCTTCTGGGTCTTCATAGTAAAAAAGGTTGTCCATGTCTTTCAGTCCTTTTTCTTTTAGCTTATGATAGACTCTACGCATCAAAGCTATCATTCCGCTCTCATCTTCTCCTTCCTTCCAGCCTCCATCTATGTAAATTTTCACATCCTTTGGAAATTTTAATTTCTCAATATCTTGTAGGACACCTACATTGTTCCACCAAAAAGAAGGGGAAAGGACTGCTGCTTTACTAAAAATTTCAGGATATTTTCCTAAAAGATAAAAAGATGCCAATGCTCCTAACGAAGAACCAATAAGGCCTGTGCTTTCTCTTGTTTTGTCTGTAGGGAATCTTTCATCCAGGTAAGGTTTGAGTTCTTCAACGATGAATTTACCGTGTTTATCTAAAAGTCCTCCCTGATTCATTCCATTTCCTATGGGCATAATACTAGGGGTATATTCATGCATACGATTTATGCCATTATTATAAATCCCTGCAACGATCATTTCCGAGAGAAGTCCTTTTTTCCTTAAAGATTCTATCACATCGTCCAGATACCATTCCCCCACAAAAGATGTTCTGGCATCAAACAGATTTTGTCCATCATGGGCATACAAAACAGGATAACGCTTTTGGCTTTTTTTCCAATTTTTAGGAAGATACAAAATTACAACAGGCGTATTGCTCAGATACTTTGACCGATATTCATCAGGAGAAAGAAGCAAAAGCTCCCCATAAGGCACTTCTCTCCCCAATTTTTTTTTAATCCACGAAAAAAAATCCAGCATAGTTTCATCCTATATCACGCCGTGTATATGTTTATAAAGACTTTCCTGGAAGTCCTTCCAGTTTTCAAACAAAAGAGGGTAGGAACTAGCATAGTAATAAGAACAAGGATGCTCCATGCCTAAGTGAAGATGCCTCTCCATGCTCATGAGAACCCATTCGTCTGTCATGAGATATATGTCAACATGACGATGTCTTAAATCTGTCTGGAAGCTTTGTATATCTTTTTCTCCAGAAACACTAAGTCCTTTTATGTTTACATTGACATCCGCAAAAAGAGCAGGGTCCAGAAGCTCCTTATATACTTCCTCATAATCGTCTTCACCGCAGAAAATATTCATATCAATGTCTTCTGTCGGCCAATACTGTTCTGTCTGATTTTCCCAGAAATTTTTGCTAAAGGCAGGCACCCTGAAGGCTTCTTCATTTACAGATGGGTTATCTGCCATAGAACCTCGCAGCGAGATTCCAACAGGTTTTGTCATGGATGCCTTGATTCGTTTTGACAATTCTCCTGTATAGCTAAGAATAGCTTCAACAGGAGCCAAATATTTGGATATTTCGATTTCCATGAATTTAATTCCCAAATCCAGATGGATTTCTGGGACAATGACTCCAAAGTCTATGATTTTATTCGTCAGGATATCCGTCAGATAGTCTCGGCGAATTCTTCCCGTCGGGGGCGATGCCATCATTCTAGGCAAGGGCAGCGTTCCTAAAAATACCAGAGGAAGCTCCAGGGAAGGAAGCCGATCAAAGCTATTCTTTTTGGCGATTTCCAATAGTTTTTGGTGGGATTCTCTGGGAACAGGAATCATCTGTATAGGGAATTTATCCAATTCGCCTTTGACTTCAATGTTAATGTCGCAATCCTGGTATAGCTCAATCACATGCTGACGGTATTCCCGTATATCTTTACAACGCCTCAATGCCATATAGTATTTATAGCTTCTATTGCCAGGCTGACGAAATTCTAAATCTCGAAATGCAAAAGAAAAAGGAGATTTACTGCCATAGGGCGCATCAAATCGCCTTTCACAATCCAGTGTCTGTAAAATTCTCGAACATGCCACTGGTGAATAAGAAGTTTCTTCTTTGTAAGACTCCATATAAATTACCTTTCAGGTTGTATTTCTATGCCCCACAAAGGAGCGATCATAGAAAACCATTTTTCGAATGTTTCTTTGCCTTGGTTTTGAAGCACAACAGAAAGAATCCTGGTTGTAAGGTAGCATAGTACGGAAAAATCTCCTGGCACAAAAAGATACAATCTCATGAGATTATCGATATCTGCTTTTTCTTGAAATGCCTGGGCCAAATTTTTTAAAAAAACGAGCTTCTCAGAATAGGATTTCCATAAAGGAAGCAAGGAAAATGCTTCTTCTATTCGATTGTTTCTTACAGCTTCTCTGGCATACATAGATAGAAGTCGGAATTTGACTTCGCTTTCCATAGGAACATTCTGCATCACTTTGAAAACATAATCGAATTGATTCCAGTGCATTAGAGTTTCCGCTACTTCTTGCATCGCCCATAAGCGATAGATTTCTTGTTCGATATTTTCTGCTTTTTCTATCAGCAAAAATTGAATTTCCTGCGGAATTTCTTGTACTTCCGATTTTTCTATCTGGCTGAGTAAAAAAGAAATTGCGTCTTTCTTTATGCTTGAATTGGAAATAAAATCAGAACTTTCCAGGGCTTTTCTCAAAAGAGAAAAGGCATGCCCAAAATTTTTAAGCTGGCATTGGCAAAGGAATGCACGGCTGTAAGCTCGTGTTTGAACGCCTGCATCTGCTGAAAATTCTAAAACAGCAGATAGGATTTCTTCTAGTATTGCCAGTGCTTTATCCTTTCTATTTTCTAGGAGATATTCTTGGAACAATTCCCATTGTACAGGTACTTTCTGAATAGGAGAATAGGAGGCAATTTCAGAAAGAACGAAGTCCCTTTCCCCTAGGGCAAGCAGTGTAAGGAGTATTTCTTCTAATGTTTCCTGATTTCCTTCTTGTTTCTCTATATTCATAGCTTTATAAAGAAATTCCAGGGACTCTTTATTCAGTTTTTTTTCTTTATATTCTAAAGCTATGGCGAGGCAGGCTTTTCCTTTTGTCTGCAATCTAGGAATCTTTGACAAAAGCTCGTTCATGATTTCGGAAATCCCTTTTTTCTCTATGTGCCTTGCTAAAATTTTAGCAAACTGGAAAAGAGCAAGAGAGGTGCATTCCTCTCGTTTCCAGCCATAAGGGATTTGTATTAGCTCCAGCCATATTTTACGGATTTCATCAAAATACGGACAGCATATCAGCATCTCCGCTACCATTTCTGTAAGATGGATTCTTTCGTATTCCGAGGAAACCAGAGCGATTTTTTGAAAAATATGAATTCCCTGGGAATCCTTGCTGAAATATTGTTTCTCCCATTTTTCCAGAGGAGCAGCCTGGATGAAATATTTTCCAATTCGTAGCAGGCTTTTTAAGGATTCTAGCTTGCCTCCCACGTAGTTGGCATCATGGAGAAGCTTTTCCCATAAAAAAGCATGGTCATTATAAAAACCGTGTTTGCTTAAAGTCAGAGCGAGTTTTTCCATACAACGCTCTTGCATGGCTGTCTTGGGGAAGTTTAGAACCATTTGCTCCATGTGTTCCCAAAGTTCATGGAATCTTTCATAGGGTGCCATTTTTTCCAAAAGTGCTATCAATCTGAGATATAAAGGTACTTCCTGAGTCATATTTCCATAGTCTTTTGATAAAACAGGCAAAAGACGGAAAAAAAGGAACATCGCCCAATCGTAGTGTCCTGCTTCGACACAAACATCCGCCATAAGGCATAACGCTTCTGGCAAAGGCACTTCTTCCTTTGTCTCAACACTCAGGACAAGCAATTTTTCCAAAAGATGACATGCCATATCTTCCATGCCAAGAGATGCAAGATATATGGCAAAAGAATCAGGATTCCAGTCAGAAGCATTTTTCCCTTCTTCTAATCCTGTGTGCCTGCATATCAGATGAAATACTTTGCGGCATTCTTCTTCTTTTCCTAAATCTTTGTAAGCAGCAGCAATATCTCCCAGACAAAATAGCAATTTCATCTTGTCGGGTTCTTTCTGTGCCATGGCTATGGCTTTTTGTAAGAAGCCTTCTGTTTCTCTGAGCCTTCCTAGACGAGCGTTGGCGCGTGCAATTTGGGTCTGGAGTCGGGACTGGCAAGAAAAAGGCATTTTTTCACATAACGATTGCAAAACAGGCCAGAAAAAGATAGTTTTTTCATAATCATTGCTTTGGGATAGGATTCTTATTATTTCTTCCAGAGCTTCCCTGGTATTTTGCATTTTTTCTAAAACATCCAAGATGTCCTTCCATAGAGGAATACATTCTTCTATGGGTAAATCTTGCGAAAGGTACCCAAAAATATTTTTCCAATAAACAAAGGGGATTTCTTCTGGGATTGTTTCCTCGACAGCCTGTAGCATAGCGATGGCCAATTTTTTCCATTCCGAGCGACCTGAATCGCCAGAAGGGATTTTTTCTGCAATCAGGCTAAAAACACTAAACCGTTCTTTCAGAGATGGTATTTCTCTTATGGTTTCCAGAGAACCTTCCCATTCATCTTTAACAGAAAGCTGAAATGCGATTTCTGCCAATGGCCTGCATCTCAGAGAAGGCGTGGAAATTTTTGACAGCAAAGATCTTGCTTTTGTCAAATGGCTTTCTTTTGCAAATGCACAGGCTACTAAGGAATAGATTTTGTCTTTACTGTAGTCTTTGGGCTTTTTTTCTAAGATAGCAAGGTACTGGTTCCATAGCAGATCATTCGCTATAATTTTTTTAGACGCGAGGAAATCCGCCACTTCTTCCATCATTTCCCATTGGTCTTTTCCTGAGATTGCTCTTTCCATTTGGCCTAAAAGCATATTCCAGCAAAAAGAAATTTCGCTTTCCTGCAAAGCGGGGAGTATCCTCAAAATCTTTTTTAGGGTATTTTTTCTTTCTTCCATAACAGGAAGGCCATCGCTCTGCAATAAGGAGAAAGCCTGGGATGAGTCACCAAAAAATACCATCGAAGATGCAATCCTTTCGGTACAACGAGCTTTATATTCTTTTTGCTCCTGGCTGTCAATAGAAATTCTTTCTTTATGAGCAGTGAGGCAGTTTTCCCACCAGGATGCTACTATAGGATTTCCCTTATATTCTTCCATTTCAGGGAGAATCTGAACAAGAAACCAATACCAGTCTTGCCAATTTTTTTGTCTGATCTGATCTAATGCTTTTTGCATGATTTGGACAGCAAGAGTGCTTTCTTGATGGAAAAGCAGCAACAACGCATATAAGCCAGAAACAAGACAAGAACTTTCCAAATTATCCTGTATTTTTTGCCGATTATCCAGAATCTTCTTCTTTATGCTATCCAGATAATCTTTTTTGGCCAGAGAGAATACTATCTGGCTCAGCGATTTCCAGGATTTTATCTGATATATAGGATTTTCCAAAGAAAAAATCAACCCAAACAACTGCTCTATGACTTCCGAAGAAGGGTTATGGATTTCCATTTCTTTCCAAAGAGGGAGAATCCTCTCCAGGGTAGCATATTTCTGAGGGTCGTTGTTTAGCTTGATTGTCGTAGCAATAAGAACTTCCAGAAAGTATCGAAGTTGTCCGTAGCTAAAATGGATTTTTTCCGAAAGACCAAACAAATATTCTATGGCATCCTGACCTGTCAACCCATGCTTTCCTATCAGAGTGTCTATTCTTACAATTCCATACCTTTTGAGCTTCTCTAAAAGAAAAGCCAGAATATTGGAAAGACCTGATACATAAAAGCCAATATGTTCATCAGGAATGCGCTTAAACTCTTCCAGAATTCTATAAGACTGGCTATAGTCCTCATTTGCTATAGTATACCAGAGAACAAGCAAAAGTCCTTTAAATAAATCATATTCATCCTGAAGCAATTGCAATTTTTCCAAAGCCAGGGCATAGTCTCCATGGGAAGCAGATCGAAATGCCTGCTCAATGCCTTTCATGGCCGAAAGAGACATAGAATAGTACTGGTATCCTGTAGTCAATGCCTGCTCGTATCTTTTGGTTTCAAAGCATTGCTTTAAAACCAAAGAAATATCCTTTAAGCTGCTGTGTATGGAGCTAAACCTGCTTTGCTTTTCTTTTTGAAAATCTGGGTCTAAAATAGTAGAAAAAAAATGAGAAAAATCTTCGCTAGAGTAATAGTGGTAAGCAAGATATTGTAATGCTTCCTTGGAAAGAGAGCCATAATTGCTCTGTGCTTCCTGAGGGAAATAGTATTTGATAAGCGATTTATGCAGGTTCTTTTTATCTTCTATAGATAAACAAGATAGCATATATTCCCCAAATTCTCTGCAGCTTAGTCTGTATCCTTTTGCTTCATATTCTAAGAAAATATTGAGTTTCCAGCGTATTTTCTGTATGCTGTAAGGAGAAACTTCCAGCACACTGGCCATCATGAAATCATGGCCACATTCTTGTAATATGCTTAGAAGCAAAAGAAAACGATGGCAGATAAAATCATCATCCGAAGACAAATCTTCCCAATATTTTTTCATAAGTCCATAACGTCCAGAAGGCCAGAATTCAAAGCTTTCTATATCATTATGATGGAATTCAATTGTCTTTTCCAAAAGCCTCAGGCAAAGCGGGTCGCCATGCTCTGATTTTTCCCACACCATAAAAGACATGGAATCTATTTTATGCTCTGGAATGCCAAAAGAATGATGAGAAAGCCATTGGCTAATATCGGAAAAAGAAAGCTTCTCCAGAGAGCATATCTCTTTTACCAGATTTTCCTGTTTACAAAGAGTTATAAGGGAAATATCGTCCATCGTTTTTTTTTCTTTTTTACATCTGCTGAAAAGGAAAAAAACATTTTCAGGCAATTTTTGGGGTAAAATGCAGAGCAAGTCAGCAGGCCCAGAGGAAAAAAAATCAAAAGAGTCTATAGCATCCAATACAATCACAAGCTTTTGTTCTCTGGGTTTAAGGATTTCCTTACTGCATTCCTGCAAAAAAGAAGGAAAACTTTTTTCCAGATTTTGCAGTCCCAAGGGAAGTTTCTGGAGGTAATTCTGGATCTCTTCTCTGCTTTTATTGTATATTTTTTCCCAAATTTGGACATAAAAAGAAATAAATATATCTACAGGATCATCCTGAGGGTAGGAAGAATTCAAAAAATACCAGACAAAAGAAAAAGAATTTCCCATTTTCTTCAAAGATTTATTTTGTTCTCGCAAACGCAATTCCTGGAAAAGACTCGTTTTTCCATAACCAGCTTCTGCCTGTATATAAAGGTATCCAGATGGATTATATGCGATATTGTTGCATATAGATTCAAAAACATTTTCCCTCCCCACAAATTTTTTGCAACTTATATAGTCATCCTTTGTCTTCCTGATCCTTTTTTCCTGTATTTTCGACGCACTACGTTCCAGAAAACGGAGCGTTTTCTGCCATTGAGCTAATGCACCTTGTGCACAATGTTCATGATGGAACAGCTTGCCAGAGCGATAGCTATGGTATATAATCTTATCGTTCGTTCCATGTTCATACAATAAAAGATCGCTGAATGCCATGCGATCTCCATGCTTATGTAAAAGCGGAACAGCCAAAGGGAACAACGGAAGATATTGTTTCTGTCCTTCCAGACAAAAAAAGGGTTTTCCTCGAAGCTGGTTCCACTCCATAGCGGAAATCCACCTGATTCCCATAGGCTTGCTTCTTGTGCCCTGGCATATAAACCCCCTTGTTTTTCTATCATCTCTGCTGACAAGCACATAGATTCCATAATCTTGAAAAAAAGAACAAGAATGCAGAGCGGTTTCTAAAAGATAGATATAAAAAGAAAGAGTTTCCTCCAGAGGAAGATGCAAACTATAGGCACCTCCTTTAAAATGATTTTCCCCTTTGACCAGAAAAGAAACAATCTCAAACCAGTTATAGGATTTTTTTATGGGCAAAACATCAGGGCAGTCCACCAACGAAGTAGGGACAAGCGTCAGGTTGTATTCCAGCAAAGCGGATAAGCCTGGCAGCTTATTTTCAGAATGTGGGTGTGCCTGGAGATACTCTACGATGGCCTGTGACATAACCAAATAGCTCTCCGAGCCTGGCTCTTTCAGACAATCCAGAATAGAGCGATGCAACTCCCAATCCCCTTGCTCCTGATAAATATCGAGATATGTAGAAAGAGATAAAAGAGAAACAAGCTTTATAAGCAATTGTGAGTTTTCCAGCCATTTCCACACAACATTCTCTTTGCTCCCTTTGCCTTTTTTCCATAATGCATTTTCCAAAAGCAATTCCTGGTAAGAGCAGGCAAGAGGAAGGGGAAGAACCTCCAGAAGTTTTTTTCTTTCTTTTTCTAAAATAGACATAAAAAATACAGCCTTTTTGAAAACGGTCTGTTGTAGCGAGATAGAAACTAAGAAGCTAGATGTTTGCTGAAAAAGCAGAGATTTTTATCACCAATAAAACGAATGGTCGAATGGCACGAATAGTTTTTATAAAAATCTCGTTTATGATGAATACCGCATTGAGATCGAAATCGTGTTAAGTTTTGAAATATTGTCTTTCAATAGATTGTAGCCTCAAACAAAAAAAAATCACTGAGGTTGGCTGCTCCAGGGAAAACCTACATCATTATTTTGTAGCAGTACCAGCCTTATCATAGCAATAAGTCAGCTTCTAGGACTACGATAGCCTGGCCTAGCAAGTATACCCGATCTCCATGTAATTCTACATCCAGTAGCCCTTGTCTGGCCGATATTTGACACGCTTTCATCTTTTTTTTGCAAAGAATCTCGGCCCAGTATGGTGCTAAAACCGTATGAGCAGAACCAGTAACGGGATCTTCATTGATCCCTACACCTGGAGCAAAAAAACGAGAAACGAAATCATATTCTGTATCTCTGGCTGTTACAATAAAACCCTGATTCCCGTATGATTGCTCGAATTTAGCCAAAAGCCTAAAATCTGGCTTCAAACAAGAGACTTCTTCTTTCGATTCTAGCCGAATCAAAAGCATTTTTAGGCTGCTACTCAAAGAATAGTCTTCCGCAGTTTGCACACCGAGTGACTTTAATAAAGACGCTGGTTTTTTGACATGATGGGAAGGATCCGCAGGGAAATCAAGACAAAACACTTTCCTTTTGCTGACAACCAATTCTCCGCTTTGGGTTTGGAATCGAATCTTTTCTGATTTTGCTTTGCAAATATCAAAAAGTACCTTCGCTGTCGCCAGAGTAGCATGTCCACATAACTCCACTTCCTGCACAGGAGTAAACCAGCGAAGACTAAAATTCGAACAAGTTTCCACATCCCTAGTTTCTAAAGGAACAGCAAAGGCTGTTTCCGAAAGATTCATTTCCATCGCAATATTTTGCATGAGCCTATCATCCAGTGCTTGCGCCGTGATACAAACGCCAGCAGGATTCCCATGAAAAAGCTGATCCGCAAAAGCATCTACCTGGTATATTCTGATTTTTCGAAGCATAGTCTATCCCTATGAGTAATTTTTTTCTGATTTGTAAAACCCTCAAGCAATCTCCCTTATTTTAAGAAAATAGGAAAAAAGTTTCAATAGGATTTTTTGATGGAATTTCAGTAGTCACTTACGAGTGAAATCTAGTGTAGTGCTATGGCAATATCATCTACTCCATTTTGCGGTTCTAGCATACTTTTAAAGAAGGCACTATTTATATCTTCTCTTGAAATATGCTCAACAACATTTTGGCCTATATTCCGCTGCCTCTAAGGCGAGAAATAACATTTTTCGACCTCTACGCCGA
>CALKWO010000391.1 GCA_938003875.1 uncultured bacterium | reverse complement strand
GTTTACTCCTGGGCAAGGCACCTACTTCTTTTTCTAACTCTTTGCGTCCTATTTTCTTTGCTTCTTCCAGGCTCTTGCCTTTGCTTAGCTTGCATATTTCTTCGGAACAGGCTATGCAGGCTGGACATCCGTATGTTTGGTACGTATTGTCCTCTATCCTTCCGTCCTTTATTACCAGATACACTATAATAAACGGCCCTTGTCCGGCTGGCTTGCCTGCATGTCCCTGTATTTTTTTCCCTTCCATCTGTTCGGGCGTTTTGTACTCCATGCTTTCCTCTTTTTCTGTATTTTTTTTTTGTTAAAATTATTTGTATTTCAATGTATCTTGATAGATATTTTTTGTTTGTATGGCTATATCTGATATAAGGTATTTTTTCTGTACTTGTTCCATGGCTCTTTTCGCTAAGTTTTGAGCCATTGGAGGATCGGACAGTAAGCCAAGAATGGCCTGGGCTAAAGCCTGTGGGTTATCTGGGGAAATTTTAAGTCCTGTCATTCTGTCATCTATAATTTCTGAGAGTATCCCTGTATCGCTTGCTATTATAGGGGTTCCGCAGGTCATTGTTTCTAATGCAATTGCAGAATAAGGTTCGTATAGTGAGGGAATTGCCAGGCAGTCCGCTATTTTATAGGTAGCAGTGAGTGCCTTGCCTTTTAGCTGTCCTGGAAACAGGATGTTTCCTTTGATTTGCCTTGCCTTTTGAGATAAATCCTGATATAGTTCGCCATTCCCTGTGAACAGGAATGTCGTTTCTGGCATTGCCTGCAAAACTTGTTTGGCTGCCTCCAGCAAAATCTGTGGCCCCTGGGATGGGACAAGTTGCCCTGAGAAAAGTACTATTTTGCTTCTTGCTGGAACAAAGAGATGCCGAAAGTCTTCCAGATTGCAGTGTGTTACCCATTGCTCTGGATTTATCCCACGAGGAATGATCTGTATTTTTTCGCATGGGATATTGTATATGCTGCTGATTTTGCCTTGCATAAACAGGCTGGTCGTTATGATTCTTTCAGCATGCTGGCATATCCAGCCTTGCATTTCTGCTATGTAGTATTCTTCTCTTGCCAGGGAATTGCCCTTTTTGGCGACTTCCAAATCATAGATGTTCGCGATGAGAGGAATTCCATAGATGGTTTTGAGCGATTTTGCCGTCAGGGCGCATAACCAATCGTAAGCTACTATCAAATCCCATGGTTCCTTTTCTGCTATGATTATGCTCTCTTCCAGGGTTTTCATATTATTCAAAACAGCATCCGAAACCCAGTGGAAGCTTGGAAAATCCATGGGATCAACCTTATGGATATGCACTCCCTTGTGAGAATTTTTCCTTTTTTCTCCAAATCTCAGGCAAACCACACGCACATGTACATCCTCTTTGCCAAGAGCCTGTGCCAGACTTTCGATATACTCTGTCTGTGTATCTTCTGGATATTCCATGGTAAGCATCAATACCTTCATTTCCTCTTGCAGCATATCCAGCACCTCCTGGTTGGAGCCATTGTCTACCACAACCAGCTTATCTGGGTAGCCTCGCAGAGATTCCAGGCAGGATTTAAAGAAATGAAGCCCTAGCCTGTCTGTTTCTTTGCTTATGATATGAACGGAAACCCACGGATGGATTTTCTTTTCGAGATTTTTTCTATTGTTGTGGATGGCTCTTTCATATAGTTTTTTATATCCTTGCGCAAGATTGGTCCATTTCCTTTCTTCTGCCAGAGATTTAGCGCATTTTTTCAGCATTTCGGCAAGGCTTGGATTTGTCAGGATATTCTTTATGGCACTGGCTATCTCTTCTGTACTTCCTGCCCTGAGTACCGTATCTCCCAAATCTTCAAAATAAGGCATAGGCGATACTATAACCGATGCTCCCATAGATAAAGCTTGCGTTATTGCCCCTGACGATCCTATTACATGATGAGGATAGGGAAATACCACAACATCGGCATTGGCTATTTCCTGCGATAGTTCCTCTTCACTCAGGAATTTCTCTATAATCTCCACTCTTGCCTCTAATCCCTTTTCTCTCGCCCTTTGTCTTAGTATTTCAGGGTACTCTTCTGCGCCAGCACGCCTGGCACCTGCTATTCTATAGCACAAATCAGGGAATTCTTCTTTCAATAAGGCCAGAGCATCTATTACAAAATGGAATCCCTTAGATGGCTGCAAAAAGCCATAGGATAAAATCACTTTGCCCTCTGTATTGGTCTTTGGAGCAAAAGGAAGACTGCGCATTCCATGCGCTATCACTTCTATTTCCCCGCCTACGCCCATTTGCAGCAGTGCTTTTTTCCCCTGCTCCGTATGCACCAGGATTCTATCAGGAGCCAAAAAAACAGGTTGTGGCACGGTGGGAACAATTTCGTGAAATGTGACTATGCCTGGAATTCCTTTGTTCTTCAGCTTCCACAAAAAGGATGCCAGCAGGTCATCTGGGAAAAAAGCTCCGTGGTGCTGTATATGAACGAGGTCAGGACTCTGCTTTTCTACTTCTTCCCATAGCTCCGTTAAGCTATTTCCCCGTAGCCAGCAGCGATACACTGGAATCCCTTGTGTAGCATCGTTTATACCTGGGGCTTTTTCTGCCAGAACCACTACTTCTATCCCTGCCTCTTCAAGCGCATAGGCCAGGTCTTTTGTATATATTGCAATCCCACACTCCAGGCCCCATGTTGATACAAGTGCTATTTTTTTCCCTGGCTGCTTCTGGGCAATCTCTATGGCTGTAGCTTCCTGAGTATCTATATTTTCCTCCAGGCATTCCAATATTTGCCTTGCTGCTTCTTTCCAGCGAAAGGACTGGCTTCTGTATAGTCCCTTTTGCGAAAGCAACCTGGCAAGAGCCTGATTTTGTATTATTCTGGCTATGGCCTGGGCGCATTCTTCAGGGGAGTCTGGGTCTACCAGAATCCCCGCATCTCCTACAACTTCTGGCAAAGATGCTCTCTGTGATGCTATTACTGGCACTCCCAGTGACATGGCCTCTGCTACAGGAAGCCCAAATCCTTCAAAATAGGAAAGATGCACGAGACAAGATGCCCCTTGCATAAGGCTAAGGAGCTTTCTATCTTCTATTATCCCTGCTATTTCTATTTTCCTCTGATTTTCTCTTGTCTCTTCCTGTACATTGCCTGCCAGCACCAGCCGATGAGGGAGATTAGCATACCTTTCCATAAAGCAGGCAAAGGATTTTTTTATTCCTTCTATATTTTTGTTGGGGCCACCACTGCTCAATGCCAGAATGTATGGGCTATCACTTTCCTCTCTTTCTCTTCCTGAAAATATGTGTTCTACCCCTGGATATACCACCTGAATTTTATCATAGCTCACTCCCCAGGTTCTCATTATGTCCCTTCGTGTATATTCCGATACCGCTATTATTTTTCTTGCTTTTCCGCAGGATTCCTTTAGCCACTTCTTCAGATGACAGAGTAGCCTTTCAGAATAAAATTGCGGATAGTGTTCAAATCCCAGATCATGAACCACTACGATTGTCGGCACTTCCACTTCCGCAGGGCAAATCCCTGTAGGCGAGAAATAGGCATCTATTTTATGCTCCTGGATTTTTTTCCTGAGTTCGCTTTGCTCCCACTCTTCGTCCAGTAGCCTCATCCCTCTTTCTGGCACCAGCCGGGCATTCTCTATTTTCTGGTTTTCCGCTATTCCCAGAAGAGTAAAGCTTTGCTCTTTGTTCTTTAGCAAAGCATCTACTATCTCCGTTGTGTATCTTCCTGTTCCCGTCTGTATTTTTCCATAAAATCGGGCATCTATTCCAATATTGATCTTCTTTTTGTCTTTATTTTTCGCCACTGCATGGCATTTCTCCCGCCTTTTCTCCTTTGCCCTTATTGCCTCTTCATATCCCTGTAGCGTCTGTGCTGCTGTTTTTTCCCAGGTAAAACTTCGGGCACGCTTTTTGCCTTTTTCTTTCAGGCTCTCCGCAAAATTTATATCTTGCAGTATTTCCTTCATGGCCTTCCCTATGCTTTCCCTGGATTCTGGATTCACAAGACAGGCTGCATCCAACGCTATTTCTCTCATTGCCCCACAATCGGAAGTGACGACAGGGGTTCCACATGCCATTGCCTCCAGGATGGGAAGCCCAAATCCTTCATGCAAAGATGGATAGCACAAAAGATTTGCTATATGGTATAGTATCCACAATTTCGATCTGCTGATTTCTCCTGTTATCACTATGTCTTCCACAATTCCCAGAGTCCTGGCCTCTTGTTCTGCTCTTGGATTTACCTGCCACCCTTCTCCTACTATTACCAGCGATGTCTTTTCTCTCACCTTTTTATCCAACATCGCAAAACCGCCTAAAATCCTCTCCAGATTCTTTCTTGGCTGCCCCATTCCCACGCCCAGTATCACCTGTTCTTTCAGGCTATACTTTTTCTTCAATTCCTCTCTGTCCAGCCAGTCTGGCTTCTGATAGAAAAGCTCTTCCACTCCAAGAGGTGTTACCAAAACGGGAATCTCCTCTACTCCCATGAATTCGCTTACATCTTTTTTGGTCTCCTGGCTGTTTGCCAGCACAACATCGCTCGCCAGCATGCTTTCCCTAAAAGCTCTTTCCATATTCCTTACAAATTTCAAATCATAGAATTCAGGATGTTTCCAGAAACACAGATCATGCACTGTCACTACTCTCGCTGCTTTACCTGATATTGCGCATGTAAAAGACGGACCGTGATATACATCCAGCCCCATTTCATCACACAACTTTCCTGCTTCTGATTCTTCCCATCGTCTGTCTCCTAGTTTAAAGGGGATTTCTATATGCTTTGCCCCTGGAGCTAATTCTCTTAAAATTTTTTCCGATTCTTGGTTTCCAAAAAGTACTATTTCGCATTCTCTATTTTTTCCAAAATTTTCTACCAGCTTTTCTACATATAATCCAATTCCCCTTCTTTGAACATCAACGGTTCTTACGTCTATTCCTGCTCTGATTTTTTTCGACATTCTTTTCTCGCTTTCTTATTCTATCCATCCCTGCAATATTGCCATCTTGCTCTTTTTTTCCTCCAGCTTATGCGCATAGTGCCACTCTTCTATTCCTGCTTCTTTTTCCAGCCCTATGGGGGGCAGGCCAAATTTCGCAAAAAATTCTCTCTTCATAATCCAGGCTTTTCCCTCTCTCGCTGCTTCTTTTTCCAGCACAACCGCTTCTATCTCCCCTTCTTTCAAGATTTTCAGTGCTTGTTCCAGCCATCCTGCTTTTGCTTTCACGCCACAATCCATCCAGCAAAACCAATCCAATAGCTCTTCGCTCAGCACTTGCACTGCCTGGGCTATTTGTGGAGCTGGAAATGAAGACAAAGACAAACCTTGTGAATGCAATAAACCTGATAATTCATGCCAGAAGGATACAAGCGCACCAGAAACATCAGATAATCGTTCATGCAATGAGAAATGCCAGATAAACCAGCCCGATCCACCTTGTAGTAAGAACAGTATAGGAAATGCAGGTACTACGAATACTGTAGATATAAGATTTAGAAAAGGTGTAAGTGGAATTTCAGAGCTAAGAGTAAAAGCAGATTGCTTTCGCATTCCATTAAAATCAGGAGGAGCATTGGATTTTACATGGCATGGAGAGAATACGATAGACTATTATTTGATGTATGCGAATGAAAGTAACTGGCTGCCAGGAGGAAGTGGAGGGTATTTTTCTTTTTTTCCTTATTTGTTAGATAGAATACCTACTTATATGCGTTTATCAAAATATGGAGTAATAGAATATACCATTGACAACGAAAATGAGGAAAAAGAATACTATGTATCTGTTAATCCATCACTATATAAAGCATGGAAAGATATAAATATTTCTGAATTTGTAGAATATGATAAGGATACCCATACCTACTATGTATATGGCAGTAAGGATCATTCATTAAAAAATTGCCCATTAAAAAGAATAGATAGATATGGAAATACAATAGAATACCATTATAGTGAAGGCCCATCAGGACAAGCACTATTAAGAAAAATTACAGGCGACTTGGTAGGGATAACCCCTTACTTTGAATATGACGAAGAAGTAGATGGATATCCATGCCCAATAGGAAAAATACTTCTTTATAATGAAATAGCCCCTGCGGAAAGCAAAACAATATATTTTGAATATGATAGTTTAGAAGATGCATCTGAGTGTTTTTTAAATAAGATAGTATACCCAAATGGTTGCGTAAGAAGGTATCAATTAAAAGAAGATCATCCAATTATAGAAAAAGAAGAAGATGCCCTGGGATACACAACCTATTTTAACTATGATATTAGCGATGAACAATATGAATGGAAAAAATTGATACAGACAATAGAGCCAGAAGGGAAGGTGACCTACTATGATTACCAGGATTATCTTACAATAGTAACACAAGAAGGCAGACCAGGTATACAATATAAATATTCGATTTTAATAAATGAGGCGGAAACACCACAGCTTGACTACAAACAGGATTGTCTGGGATACACAACATACTACAAATGGACATCAACGAGTGAGAATACCCCAGTTCCCTTAAACCGAATCCAAAAGGAAACAGCAGCAAACCAGAAAATAACATATTACCAGTACAACGGTCAGGCAGTCTTGCGAAAAAAAGCAGAAGAAGAGAGAGTGACAGAATATATTTACGGTCAGTTCGGAAATAGCACCCTGGACAGCTACGAAGGCAACCTGGTAGGCGTATGGAAGATGGAAGAAGATTCCAGAACCATATACGATGCGGTAGGAGAAAACAATGGCCGTGCAACAGGCATAACCTCCGTATCAGGGAAAGACGGCAAAGCACTGGAATTCGATGGAAATTCAGGAAGCGTAGAGTGCGGAGACGATGCCAGCCTGCAATTCAGCGATTCATTCACCATCTCGGTATGGGCAAAACCGTATAGAGACGAAGTATCCGACACTGTCTTTTCTCGTGGAGGAAGTTACATTGTTCTACGCCAGAAAGAAGATGATTCAAGCTGGCAATTCGAGCTTATGGACGATGCAGATTCCTATGCAATCTATGGAGGAAGCGTACAGCCCAACCAATGGCAGCATCTGGTAGCAGTGAAGGACGGGACTTCCGTAAAGCTGTATGTGAATGGAAGCCAGGCAGCATCAGGTTCGACGAATGTTGCCCCTTTGGGTGGCATAATAAGAATAGGTGCAGGAGTCTACGGAGGCACTTATTTTGAGGGAATCCTGGACGAAGTCTATGTCTGGGATACAGGCCTTTCCGCAGATGCGGTTTCCGCCCTGTACAACTCTGGCAATGGAAGATTCTACCAGAGCAACCCCACAGTGCCAGTAAAAAAGATAGGCCCAAGAGGCTACACAACGTATTTCGAATACGACAGCGGGCTGAACATAACTGCCGAAGTAGATGCCCTGGGAGGAAGAAAGGAAACCGAATACGACGCTTATGGCCGTAAAATCAGCAAGCAAGACAAACGAGGCAACACAACATACTATCTCTACGACGAACAGACAGGGAACTACCGTGCCATAGTAGACCCCATGGAAAATGCAACCTACTTTGGCTACAATGTCTGGGGAGAAATGACGTACAAAGTATCGCCTAGATGGAAAGAAAGCGGAGATCCAGCCAAAGCAACGACCTATTATGAATACGACAGCCTGAGCCGAAGGACAAAACTGACCGATGCCCTGGGAAATACGACATACTATGACTACACAAGCAGGGGAGATTTGCTGGCCGAGGTCAATGCAAGAGGAATAGAGACCGAATACGACTACAACGGCCTGCGTCTAAGGACAAAGCAGCAAATCAAAGACACAGCCCAGGCCATCGTGCAGACCATAGAATATGGCTATGACCCATACAAAAACAAAATCTGGGAGAAAAATCCCCTCGCCCAGACCACATACTTTGAATACGACTACAACGACAGGCTCACAAAAACCATAGATGCAATGGGATACAAGACCTACTATGAATACGATGAGGTGGGTAACCAGACCCAAACCACGGACGCAAGAAACAATGCCACATACATGGCCTACGATAAGCTAAACCAGCTCCTCTCCCTAACCGATGCCACAGGAAACAGCATATACTATGAATACGATATCGCAGTCAACAGAACCGCGCAGATAGATGCGCCTGGCAATGTAAGCTATTTCTACTACGACCCCCTGGATCGTCAGAAAGGCAGCATCAATGCACTTGGCCATGAAACCTACTATGAATTCGATGCCAGTAGCAACAGAATCAAGCAGGTAGATGCCCTGGGCAATGCAAGCTATTTCTACTACGATGCGTTCAACCGACAGAAAGGTTCGATCAATGCTCTTGGCAATGAAACCTATTTCATCTACGATGCAGCAGGCAACCAGATTGCCCAGATAGATGCCCGCTCTAACGCATCCTATTTCTACTACGACGATCTTAGCAGGCAGAAAGGCTCTAAGGATGCTTTGGGCAACGAGACATACTTCGAATTTGACGCTGTCGGCAATCAGATAGTACAGGTAGATGCTTTAGGCCATGCAAATTATTTCTATTACGATGCCCTGGATCACAGGAAAGGCAGCATCAATGCTCTGGGCAATGAAACCTACTTCGAATACGATGCAGCAGGCAACCAGATTGCTCAGGTAGATGCCCTAAGCCATGTGAGCTATTTCTACTACGATGCGCTCAATCGTCAGAAAGGCACTATCAATGCTCTTGGAAATGAAACCTACTTTGCTTATGATCCTGTGGGAAATCCAATCTTCGTGGTAGATCCGCAAAATAAAGCAACGTATTTCTACTACGATGCCCTGAATAGGCAGAAAGGTATAATCAATGCACTCGGCCATCAGACCTACTTCGAGTTCGATGCCAATAGCAACCAGATTGCGCAGGTAGATGCTTTAGGCCATGCAAATTATTTCTACTACGATGCTCTCAACCAGCAGAAAGGCATAATCAGTGCACTCGGCCATGAAACCTACTTCGAATACGATGCCAATGGCAACCGCACAGTCCAGGTAGACCCACTTGGCCAGACAGCCTATTTCTACTACGACAAACTCAACCGC
>CALKWO010000390.1 GCA_938003875.1 uncultured bacterium | reverse complement strand
AATCTTTCGTAAGCTCTTGGTAATCAATAATCCAGATTTAACATTGTCAAATTACATGACTTTAGGATAAAACCTGAACCTAAACCTAGGTTTAGGTTCATTCCTCATCACCTATACTCACATGCTTTACCACGATGTATAAAGCTCCCCATCCCTGTTTCTCCTACAAATTTCCCTTCCCTGGCCAGAATTTTACCTTTGCTCAAGGTAATTCTGGGATAGCCTGTAAGCTCCATTCCCTGGTAGGGTGACCAATCACAATTGGTTTGTAAGCTATGGTAGTCCAAAGTTTTTTTCATATCAGGGGCAAAAACAACAAGATCAGCATCGCTTCCAATCGCTATAGTACCTTTCTTAGGATAAAGTCCAAAAATTTTTGCTGGATTGGTGCTGAGAAGAGCGACCAGGCGGGATAGGGAAATGAGGCCTGAGTTTACTGCTTTTGTATACATTGTGGAGAGCAGCGTCTCTGTTCCAGGAAGTCCAAAGGGAATGCAGGTAAAATCCCCTTTCCATAAATCTTTCTGGGATTTGGTAAATGTGCAATGGTCTGTTGCAATGACATGGATGTCTCCTGTTTCTATCAGGTGCCAGAGTTCTTGCTGGTTTTTCTTGCTCTTAATCTGGGGGCATGTTGCATAGAGATGCCCATCTTCTTTTTCAAAAACCGTTTCATCCAGCAAAAGGTACTGTGGACAGGTTTCACAGTATACGCGAACACCTCTGAATCGAGCTTCTTTAATCGCCATAGCACCTCTTCCTGTCGAAGTATGAACAATATAGAGAGTTCCTGCGCTTAGCTCAGCCAACCTTATAGCACGTTCTATGGCATCTACCTCGATTAGATCAGGTCTGCTTAGGACATGAGCATAAGCACCATATTTTTCTTTTTGCTGGTGGTATCTTTCTACCAGAAAGTCCAGCAAAGGAGTGGATTCTGCATGAACAGTAATCATTCCACCTCTCTTTTTAGTCTCCTCTAAAGCTTGAAAAATTTGTGCATCGTCTGACATCAGGCCTCTTTGTTTATATGTCATAAACATTTTAAAGCTGCTTATCCCTTCTGCAAATGCTTTGTCTAATTCTTGTTGTGCTATATTCCAATCTGTAATCCCTGCATGAAGGCTATAATCAATGCAAACCTTGCCAGCAGCTTCTTCTTTTCTCTTTAGAATAGAATCCATAAGTCCCTTTCCTGGCATTTGTGTCGAAAAATCCAGGATCGTAGTCACTCCACCACAAGCGGCGGCTTTGGTCGCATTGACAAAATCATCGCTGGAAACTGTTCCTGCCATAGGCAACTGGCAATGAACGTGTGCATCAATCATACCAGGTAAGATATACTGATTTGTAGCATCTACAACAGGAACTCCATCCAAACAAATTTTTTCTGCCAGGCTGACGATCTTACCATTTTCAATACCTATATCTGCCTTATATACATCGGAAGCTGTTACAATCGTTCCATTTTTAATGACGAGCTGCATATTTACTCCTTCAAATTTTTATTGTTAGAATAGGCTATTGTGAGAGTGCTGATAATGGAAAATTTTACCACAGAGTTACAGGTTTTTCAATCCTTCTGCTATGGTAAGGCAGACTTCAGAAAAGAATTTTTCTACAGAAAGACCAGATATGCTTTGAGGGATGTCCTGATAATCTAAAGAATATATAGATTTGTCTTCCCATGTTCCTTCTATGGAATAAAGGATTTTGCCATCATAGACAGAAATGATCTGCCAGCGAAGGCTGATCCTCATAGGAGTTAAGGAAAAATGGGAGATATGCCCTAGAGCAATTGCATGAGCATTATATTTTGTCGCAACATAGGAGAGGCTAGAGGCTGGTATATGAGAAGGAGAGAGTGGATACGATGATGGAAGAGGGGAAAAAAAAATTTCCCAGGTTTTGTTTTTGGCTAATGTATCTTTGAGGGTAGAGCTAAAAATTTTTTGATCTTCTTGGAAAGGGATGAAAAATAATCTTTGGAGCTTATATTGCTTGAAGTGAGGAGAAAAAGATATAGAAAAAGAGGAAACCTGCTTTGTATTTGTGCATGATAAAAGGAAAAAAATACCTATCATACTGCTAAGGAATAGATTGCGCATTGTTTTCATTCTTCTTCTTTATTATTTTTTTGTATTTCCTGAATTTTTAGATGGAGAAGCTGTTGTTCTAATTTTATTTTTTCCAGAGCCAATTTTTGTATATTTTCTTCCTGCCTTCTGGCATTTGATTTGTAGTTATCCAATTCTTGGAGTGCCTTTTCATGCTTTTGGCGAATCTCTTCAAGCTGGTTGTGGGTTTGTTTGAAATGGAATTGGGCTTCTTCTTGAGCAGAGATAGCTTGTCTGAGCTGCAAATGAAGAGATTTGTTTTCTTCTTTCAATGATTTTAGCTCTTTCTCCTGCAGGGCAATGATCTTGACAGGAGTCTCTTCCCCATACTGGATGGCTTCCTGCAAAGCCATCCTTGTTGTCTGGCGATAGGATGTATTGGACTCATAACACCCTGCCAAAAAAAGCAGAATCCCTAAACAATACCAAAGCATCTCTTTGCCTTTTAATAAGAAAAATCCAGGGCAATTTCATCTCCACTGCTGTGGACGATCTGTAAGCCCAGAACAACCCCATTCTTTTTTTGCACTCTCAGACAAAAATGGTTTACCTGGATATTTTCCTGGTTTTCTTCTTCTGAGGCAACGGGATTTCCCAGATTTTTCTGGATGCCTTCTCTATAAGATACTTTATTTTGTTTGATTAAACAAGAATTTCTTAAGATACCTGGCATTGCTATTCTCCTTATCTGAATTTTCAGGATTTTTTACAAGAATTTTTTTTATCATGTATGAGATAAAATTGTGCAAATGAAATACCATTCCATCTGAAATTTTTAAAATTTAGCAATTATTTTCTTCCTTTCCTTTTCTCCTTGATTTTATTTCCTTTTGTCTATAGAATGACTTTGCATTGTCAAAGTTATAGCATGTTTCTAGCAGGCATGCTTTTTTTATAGGATATACAATCTATTGAGATTTTTATGACAGAGGAAATCGAAGCCCAAATCATCAAAGCCAGAGAAATTTTGGAAAAAGTCTTTGGTTTTTCCAGGTTTCGACCTGGCCAGGAAGATATTTTGCAAGACATCCTCCATCGAAAAGATGTTGTTATCGTCATGCCAACAGGAGGAGGAAAGTCGTTACTATATCAATTGCCTGCTGTAATGTGGGAAGGAACCGTACTGGTGATTTCTCCTCTAATTAGCCTTATGAAAGACCAGGTAGATGCCCTGCAAGCACGAAATATACCAGCTATTTTCATCAATAGTAGCTTGAACGGGGAAGAAAAAAGGATTGCTACCCAGGCAATGCAGGCAGGATACTATCGCCTTGTCTATGTATCTCCAGAACGCTTGCAATACCGCGAATTTCAGGAATCTTTACAGCGTACCCAAATTTCCATGCTGGCAGTAGATGAGGCTCACTGCATCAGCCAATGGGGATACGATTTCCGTCCAGACTATCTCAAAATCAAAGAAATCCGCGAATTGCTTGGATGCCCACAGACTGTAGCACTTACAGCCACTGCGACAGAAGAGGTCAGAAAAGAGATTGCTGAAAATTTAGGCTTAAAGGGCTGGCATGGTCATGTAGCTGGCTTTAACAGGGAAAATCTTTATCTGGAAGTAAGGCAAGTCTGCGGGCAGCAAGATAAAATAGCACATATAAGAGAAATTTATAGTACTTTTGGGCCTAGTGGTATTGTCTATGCTTCCACCCGTAAAAACGTGGAATATATTGCACAAAAACTCTATGAATTGGAAATAGTTGCTGCTCCCTACCATGCTGGAATGAAAGACGAGATACGCAGTAAAATACAAAATGATTTTATGTCAGGAAAAGCACCTGTGGTTGTTGCCACTAATGCTTTTGGCATGGGAATAGATAAAAGAGATATTCGATTTGTCGTTCATTTTGATATGCCTGCAACCATGGAAAGCTATTACCAGGAAATAGGACGGGCGGGCCGTGATGGACAACCATCGCATTGCGCGCTCTTGTTCAATTATGCCGATACCAGAATTCCCCGTTTTTTTATAGAAGAATCTCATCCATCCAGCACTTTGGTCAAAATGGTGCTGCAAGCCATCCAAAAGAACAATGCTGTTCCTGATATGGAACAATTGGCAACATTGCCTGGTATCAAAAGCCAGATGACATTACGCTATATCTTGAATCTTCTGGAACAGTCTGGGATTATAACAAGGACGATGCCTGGAGAATATTCCATTAGCTACAATTCGGAGAATATGACCAGGTTGAATGCCGTGTTGCGTTTAGACCAGGGGAGAAAGAACCAGGATGAAAAAAAGCTGGAAAAAATGATTTCCTATTCCTACTATAAAGGCTGCCATAGGAACTGGATTCTTTCCTATTTTGGCGATCATACCTTGTCTGCTCAATGCAATGGTTGTGATAATTGTGTCAAACTTCCTGCTAAACAAGAAATTCAAGGCAATCTTTTGATAGAAGTATTGAAAGCTTTAAGTGCAGTAGCAAGATTGAATGGAAGGTTTGGCAAAAACCTCATTGCAGAAGTTCTGGTAGGGTCCAAGTCAAAAAAAATAACAGAGCTTGAATTGTATAAAATCCCCACCTACTCTGCTTTGGATTATATGACTATACCAAAGGCAACAAAACTTCTTGATATTCTTATAGAAGCAGGCTACATCCAGATAGTGCTAAAAGATGGTCAATATCCTCTTTTGAACATCACACGCCATGGCTATGAGGTAATGATGAGAAAGATTCCCTGCTATCTTCCTCATAGTTTTGCTACAATAAAAAAAGAGATCCCTGAAAGAGGCAAAAAACAAAAGCAATCTATCCCTGCTGAAAAATCTTACCCAGATCAGCCAGTAGATGAAGAACTTTATGAAAAGCTTTCGCAACGCAGAAGAGAGATTGCACAGGCATTGGGAAAGCCAGCCTTTATAGTATTCTCTAACACGGTTTTAAAAGAAATGGCACAATACAAACCGAAAACCAGGGAAGAATTATCCCAAATCTCAGGTGTAGGAAAATTCAAACTAAACGAGTATGGAGAACAGTTTTTGGAAATTCTTCAACAATATGAATAGTCAAACAGAATTGTGACAACGCTCTAGCGTTGTCTTATGCAAGGCTTTGTTCAATGCTTTCTTTGATTGTGTATAAAGCCCTGCTGTGTAAATGAGATACACGTCCTGGGGAAATTTCTAATATTTCTGCAATTTCCTGCAACAGCATTTCCTGATAATAATAGAGAACAATCACTTCTCTTTCTCTTTCAGGAAGCTCTGATATGGCGTTTGCCAGTCTTTCCTTCATTTCTTCTTGTTCCGTCAATTCTTGAGGACTTTTTCCGGGAAAAGATAAAAAGGATTCTATGCTTCCTTTTTTTTCTGTATCCTGGCCTAAAGATACTACGACTCTGCTGCGTAGGGCAGTAAGCAATTCGCCTAATTCCTGAGAATCAATTTCCATGGCTTCTTCCAGCTCTCCCAGAGTAGGAGTCCTTTGCAAGGCAGTTTTGAGTTTTTCAAAGGTTTCTTCTAACTTTTTTATCTTTTGGTGAAATTCTTTGGGAAAACAGGAAAGCTTTCTTATCTCATCCAGTATAGCACCTTTTACCCTTGTGTAAACATAGCTTTTAAGCGCAGCTCCGCGGGAAGATTGATAGCCGTCTACAGCAGCGATCAAACCTACGATTCCCGCTTCTACCAGGTCTTCCTGGTCAACAAAAGAAGGGACATTCACTGCGATTTTTCCTACCAATTGTTTCACCAAAGGAAGAAATCGCAGGATATCCTTTTCTCTCTGGTCGCTATTGGTTATATAAACTGCACTTACCACTGGATTGCCTTTCATTTAAAAAATGAGAACTTCCCTTACAACTTTTATAAATTACAAAAAAAAAGCTCTCTTTTCAAATTGAGTCTGCGGGAATAAATCAGGAACTCATTGAATTCCCGTTCCTAATCTTTGACTTGTATGATACCAATGCATTTTACTTCAGGACAGGCAAGCACTTCTTGAAAAGAAAGGACTGCCATATCAGGAAGCGTATGGAAAACAAGTTCACGGATGCCTTTTCTTATGTCCATATTAACAAGCAAAACAGGGTCACCTTCAACAAAAGGCGATTTTTCTTTGACTTCCACGATTCCTGTAATGATTTTCTGGAGAAAATCAGGCGCAAGGGAAATCGAAGTTTTCGATGGATCTGGAAAGATTGCTTGTCGCAATTTGTATTCCGTATCAGGAGAAAGTGTAATAACAGGGAGAATTCCTGAAGGTCCCTGATAGCGGGAGCATAGAGAACTAGCAATATTTTGCCTGACCATCTCTGTAAGATGGTTTATGTCTTTTGTTTTAGAACCATAAAAAGAAAGAGTCTGAAGTATTCTGGGCAAATTACGGACAGAAACTTTTTCTGACAAAAGATTTTGCAAAATCTGGTGCAATTCTGTAATGGAAAAAATTTCTGGTATGATCCCTTCTACCATCTTGGGCGTATTCTTTTTAATTTGTTCTAAAAGGAAATGGACATCATCTCTGGAAAGTATTTTCGCTGCATTCTTTTTAAGAACCTCAGAGAGATGCGTTATCATAACGGAAATTTCATTGATTACAGTAAGTCCCATCGCCTCTGCCTGCTCTTTTTGATCACTATCCACCCATTTAGCAGGCAACCCAAAGGCAGGTTCTTTTGTGTCTATACCAACAATCGTAGATAAAGCACTGTTTCCTCCAGGTTGGGGGGCTCCTTCCAAAACCAGATAATAGTTTGGATATAAAGTAGACTGAGCTATTTTTTCTCCTTCTAATAAAATAGCATAATTATGGGGTGGAATCTGGATATTATCTACAATATGAATCGAAGGAATCAGAATGCCAAGCTCTCTTGCCAACTGTTCTCTCAGAAGAACTACTCGTTCCATCAAGGTAGGCTTGCGATTTGGGTCTGCCAGATCAATCAATTTATAGCCTAATTCTATGCGGATTCTATCCAGAAAAAGCCATTCTTCTTCACTGGCTTCTTTTTCCTGAGATTTCGGAATTTCCTCAGTTTCTTTTGATGTTTTTTGGGTTATTTTTTCCTTTTTCTTTAAGGCATAAAAGATCAATCCCATACAACCAGAAATCGCCCAGAATGGCAAAGCAGGAAGACCAGGCATAATTCCAAAGGCAAAAAGAATGATCGCTGTCATCCCTACTGTTTTGGTATGTCGAAAAAATTGGACTTTCATTTCCTCTGCAAGATGGGTATCAGAAGATGTCTTGGTCGTAAGGATTCCTGTGGCAAGAGCGATAAGAAGTGCTGGTATCTGGCTTACGAGTCCATCCCCAACAGTCAGGATCACATATAGCTTTAAGGATTCCTGGGGTGATATGCCTCTTTTGATTCCCAGAATAAACCCACCAAAAATATTGATTGCAATGATAATGATACCAGCGATGGCATCGCCTCGTACAAATTTTCCTGCTCCATCCATAGTGCCATAAAATTCTGCTTCCTGCGTGACTTTCTTACGTCTTGTCTGGGCTATTTCCTCTGTAATAGCCCCGCTGTTTAGATCAGCATCTATGCTCATTTGCTTTCCTGGCATGGCATCCAGAGTAAAACGAGCAGTTACTTCTGAAATACGATTCGCTCCCTTAGTTATAACAACAAACTGGATCACAACAAGAATAAGAAAGATTACCAGGCCTACCAGAACATCTCCTCCCACGACGAAATTTCCAAAGGCCTGGATTACGCTTCCTGCATGAGCCTTTAGAAGAATAAGTCTTGTAGACGCTACATTCAAAGCAAGCCGAAAGAGCGTACTCAGGAGAAGAATGGCTGGAAAGGTAGAAAATTCCAGAGGTTCATGGATATTCAAGGTAATAAGAACCAGAAGTATGCTTATGGAAATATTCAGACAAAGCAAAAAATCCAATATAAAGGGAGGGAAGGGGATAAGGAGAACCAGAAGAATGCCCATCACAGCAAAAATCAAGATAGTATCGCTTTGGAAAAGTAGCATAGTCTGTAGCTTGTTCATCGTCTCATGCCTCCTCTGCGATAGATATAAGCCAGTATGGTTGCCACTGCCTGGAAAAACTGGGCTGGAATTTCGCGTCCAGGCTCTACTAAAGGGTACATTGCCTGAGCCAGAGGTTTGTTTTCCATAATAGGAACACTATGTTCCATCGCTATTTCCCTGATTTTTTTTGCCACAAGATTTTTCCCTTTTACAAGGACTTTAGGTGCTGCCATTTTTTCTCGTTTATATTGTAACGCAATCGCCAAGGTAGTAGGGTTCGTGACAACGACTGTTGCCTGCGATACCTGGGTTACTCTTTTGGCCTGGGCTAGCTGCTGGAAACGATGGCGAATCTTTTGCTTGATCTGAGGTGAGCCTTCCTCTTGTTTATATTCTTCCTTGATTTCCTCTCTGCTCATCATCATTCTTTTTTCGTGCATCCACCATTGTACAATATAGTCTATGGCTCCGATTATCATCATAACAAGAGCCATTCTTATCATTAGAATAGTTAAATTTTTCCATACATGAGACAAAAAGGAAATAAAATCGTAAGGAAAAGTATGTGTGTACTTTTGTATTTCAGAAGCAAGGCTAATATAGGCGACCAAAAAAAGAAGCAGTACCTTTCCTAAGATCAAAAAAGGAATAATTGCCTGGCGTACGGAAATCATATTTTGCAAATTTTTTACAGGGTCAAGCTTTTCCAGAGAGAATGTGATTCTGTCTTCAAAGATACCAAAGCGAGTTTGCAGTGCGTTTATCAAAAAAACTGTGATAAAGGAACATGCAAGAATAGGAGTAAGCATAGAAAGCAAAAAAGAAAAAAAAGAATAGAGAATTTCAGAATCTTGAAAATTTTCCCAGGAGATTTTAGAACAGGATCTCCAGAAAAAAAAGATAGATTCTTTCATTTGAGAAAAAAGGGAAGAAGCAAAAAGGGACAAAAACATACTAAAAAATAAGAAGGAAAGAGCATGATTCAGATCTTTGCTTTGTACTATCTGGCCTTTTTTAAAAGATTCTTCTCTATGTTTAGGCGTAGCCTGTTCTGTTTTTTCTTCTGACATAGTATTGACTCTAATTCCCAGGAATTTCCCTGGATAGTTTTAAATTTTTAAAGTAATGCTTTTCCATAAAATGCAATTACTATGCCATTTCTGGCTCTAACAGAATCTGTGGTATTTATTTAAGAGTTGATCCGTAACTGGATTCTATGTTACGGATTATAAAGCGGATAGGCTATGATAGATGAAGGATGGCTTTGACTGTCTTTTGAAGAAGAGATGGGTCTACTGGTTTTTCCAGATAAGCGGCAGGTTCTTGGCCTAAGAAAGATTTCATATCATTTGCAGAAAAATTGACACCTGTTGTATTGGCAATGCCAGTAAGCATCATCACAGGTATATTTTTTAAAGAATCGTCTTTGCATATATGGGTAAATACATCAAAGCCTGACATGCCAGGCATCTGGACATCCAGAATAATCATATCTGGTTTTTCTTGTCTAGCTTTTTCTAAACCTTTTTCTCCATTTTCTGCGGATATAGTATCAATACCTTCAATATCAGACAGAATCCCTTCAACGATATAAATAGCATCTGGTTCATCATCGACGATCAAAATCTTTTTAGACATAAAATTGCTCCTTCGTTTAGTGTAAACCTGAAAGTTTAAAAAAAAATTTTACGATTCCTTGCCAGGAAGTTCTTTTTTCCAGGGTAAAGTAATGATAAATCTTGTTCCTTTCCCTTTTTCAGAATTTACCTCGATTTTTCCTTGATGTTCTGTAATGATTTTATGAGTTACAGCAAGTCCTAGTCCAGTGCCTTTAGAACCCTTTGTGCTAAAAAACATCTGAAAAAGTCGAGATTGAACTTCCTTAGGAATTCCTGAACCATTATCACTTACAACAATACGAAATTCTTTATCATCTATCTGCTCACTACTGATTTGCACTTTCCCGCTTTCTATTCCTTCGCAGGCATCTACAGCATTAGAAACCAGATTCAACAAAGATCGCCTCATTCCTTTGGGATCTAAAACTACCTGGCCTATAGAGCAAGGATTCCAGACTACAGATATGTTTTTTTCTTTTGCTTTTTCTGCAATCATGGTGCAAATAGATTCCATCAACCCATTCAAATCCGCCACTTCATATTCGGGTTTTCTTTCTTTGGCATAGGTAAGCATATCCAAAACCAGCTCTTGCAAAAAAGTCATATTCTTTTTTACAATTTCCCATCCATTTTTTAGCCTGGACTGGTCATTCTTTCGTATCCCTAAATCTACAGAAAACGAGCCACCCTGTATTCCATTAAGAACGTTTTTTATGCAATGGGCAAGTCCCGCAACTGTCTGCCCTACTGCTGCCAGCCTTTCTTTGTTGACTATTTCTTTATGGAGCATAGCATTTTCTATTGTAATAGAAACCTGAGAGGCAATGGCTTCGCAGAAGATCAGATCCGATTCATCAAAATCTGTATTGTCTAGTTTATTCAAAACTTCAATAGCACCCCAAAGTCTTGTATTCGTTTTCAGAGGAACGCACAATATCGTCTTTGTTTGGAATCCGCTCTTATCATCTACTTTTTTACAAAATTGTCCATTGTTTTGGGGATTGTTTACAATAGCAGGCTTCCCTGTTTTTGCAACCATGCCAACTATGCCTTCTCCCATTTTCATGCGTATGGTTTTAATGACCTTGGCTTTTTCCCCTTGGGCCACATGAAATAGCAAATCTCCTGTTTCATCGTCTATCAAAACAAGAGAAGAAGCTTCTACTTCCATAACATGCGTGGTTACATCCATAACAGACTGCAATAGCGTGTCAAGATCAACGAATTTTGTATTAACTTCTTTGGATAAATAGATCAAAGCACTTAATTTTTCTTTACTTAAAGAAAATTCCATAACTAGCACCTTTAGAAATAGATATGGATTTTATAATAGTTCAAAAATCAAGCAATAGCAAAAACCTGAATTTCCATTATAAAAGGGAAAAAAAACTTATCAAGAAAAAAATTTTAAGAAGCTAGCTTTACTGCAAAAGTCCATGCAATAAGTCTATGATATAAAAAAATACGAGTTGTACACCATGATTGTAGTTTGGTAAAAACCATGCCAGGAGTACCAGCGCACAGCCTAGACGCAAAGGATATTCCATGAGAAAAATATTCATTTGTGGTACCATTTTTCCCAAGATGCCCAATTCCATAATGACCACGCTAAACAAAAGCAAAAAAGGAGCAGCCAGAAGAATAAGAAAACGATAGAGCTGTACCCATCCATCGAAAATAAAAGAAAAAAGATCATAGGAAAGGGCAAAGCTTCCAGGAGGAATTGCTTCTATGCTCATACAAAGGGCAGCCAGCAAAAAATGATGACCATCCCAAAGCAGCACAAACGCTATCCCAATATAAAAAAATAAAACAGCCAGAAGCGAAGAGGGTGCCGCATTCCCAGGAGCAAAAATTTCAGAGGAATCCAGCCCCATAAGATGGGATAGAAGAGAACCAAAGCAATAGAGAATTTGTTCCAGCATCATCACAAGAAACCCCATCACGATTCCTATTGCTACTTCCTGTAAAGCGAGAAAAGCAAGAGAAATATCCAAAACCACCTGTATCTGGATTTTTTCTTGCAAAGGCAGTGTGATGATAAGAGATAGAAAGAATGCCAGGGCGATTTTAGTATAAAGGCTAAGAGATTGTTTAGGGAAAAAGGGCAAAAACCGGAGGAATACACTGATGCGAAGGAAGATACATAAAAAAAGAACAGCCGAGGAAGAAGATATTGGGTAGTCCATAGGAAAGATTACCAGGGGCAATGCCCCTGGCTATTATATTGCGCCCCTTGGGGCTAAGATTAATAAAAAGCAGGAAATAAAAGCTATTTTCTGCTTTTCCATAAAAGAAATAACACAAAGCAAGATAGAGAAAGAAGGCTGGAAGCTTCTGGGATTGTTACTACTGCATTGTATTGAGCCAGAATTTCACTATCGCTCAATTGTCTGTTAAAAAAAGACGCTTCGTCAACCCATCCGTTACCATATCGGGTACCTTCGCATTGATCCTGGCCAAACCAGATGGTGATGTTGCTGTTTGTACGTGTGCCTGTATAGGTATCTCTATATGCAACTTGTCCATCCTGGATAATCTTAACTTCTTTTGAGCTATAATCATAGCTTATACCATATTGGTGCCATTGAGTAATATCGGCAGGAGTAACGCTGCTGAGACCTGTATAAGAGTCTCCGCTAGCATTGCTGATGATATACATGGGAACACTTTGACTGCCTGCACTGGGATGGATAATGAATCCATTTGCATAGCGAGCACTGGCAAGCCATCCATGCTGGTTCCATGTAGAAGTAGCTGATTTTCCCCATACAATGCAGGTAAAGCTAGGTGTAGAAGGGACAGAAACAGTCATGTATCCGCTGGTTACGCGCAATGCCGTATCTCCATCCAGGCCAGCACCAGAAGCATTGAGGGAGTAGCTTCCTGTATAAGTACCATTGTATCCGTTGCCTGTAGAATCTATGGCAGTAGTGCCCGAAGTTTCGCCAAATCGCCAGTACGCAGTAGGATTCTGACCCAATATTGTATCGGATAAAGAAGAGCCATATACGTTTATTGCCACAATACATAAGAGCAAAATAAAAAATATTTTAGGCATTTTTTTGCTCCTTTTCAAAAAAGAGAGAAAACAAAGAAAAAGGCTATACTTCAAAAGAATATTTATTCATAAAAATCCTCTAAAATCAATAAAAAAATTTATTCTTTTTGAATCGCTGGTGGCTGCTTTTCTATTGTCTCAGTCAATATCTTCTCAAAGCATGGTTTATCAGAGTTTAAGGAAATTTGCGCAATGGTTTGGATAGAATGGGGGGTAACGCCTAAAACAAAAGTTTTATCTGCTATATCCACCAGATGCAGATAGCTTTTATTGCCTAGATACAGGGATTCTTTCAGAGAGAGACTTTTGCCTTTTCCTAGATTGCCTTTGGTAAGCTTCTTCAATATCCATACTATAGCAATAATGCTCAGGCTCATAAGGAGGAGTACCAGAAAAAGGTAGCCTAAAGATAAAGGAGATATAGACATTTCTGGCTTACGCATATATTTTTCATATTGCAGATTTTTTTCCTGGCAATAGAGAATATTTTGTAGAATAGATAGCCCCCAAATCAGCATTATTTTTCTGTTCATTTTTTCGCTTTTCTTTTAACCATTCTGGTCTATTTGGTTCACATCTTGTTTTAGCGCAGCCCTATATTCTAATAAGGCTTTCTGGGTATCTGTGCATTCTTTGATTTCTGTCAGAATTTTTTTTTGTTCTGCCTGGATACGAGTGCAGATTTCTTTATTCCATAAAAGAATCTGCTGGTATGCAGAACGTGCTTCAGGAAGATTCTGATAGCCTTTCTGTGACTGCATTCTCTGGCATACTTCTTTTTGTTCTTCCAGGATTTTTTCGTATTCCTGCCAGAGAGAAAAACCTTTGGAAATCAGATTTTCTCGAAAAGTTCCAGTGAGTTCCAAAAGTTTTTTGCAGTTTTGAAGAAATTCTTCTTCTGTATGTTTGCAATTTTCCATAGGACTATTTTTCTTGAGTTCTTTTTTGAAGCTGACGCCATGTATCCCGAAGCTCTGCAATCATTTTCTTCGTGAATTCAACTGGAGTAACCTCATTTTTAATGTTTGCCTGTGCAAGCTGTGCAATCATACATTCATATAGAGTATGAAGATGGTTCGCTATTTCTCCTTGAGAAAAGTCCAGTTCACTATCCAGTCCAGAGATAATATCCATAGCCTTTTGCAAATAGACTGCCTTTTCTGAAATATTGTTTGTTTCTATACTTTTGTGAAGGTTCGTAAGATGTTGCATGCAGCGATCATGAAGTAAAATGACATTTTCGAGAGGAGAAGACGTTTCTACCATCATTTTTTTATAACTATTCAAAGCTGGATTCATTATCGGTTCCTTTCTCTTTTATTTTTTTAAAATTTTCAAAGATTCCAAAATCAATTCATCCTCCTGAGCAGGAAGCTTTGCAAGAAATATCTGTATCTGGCATTGTTGGATGCGTAAATATGCTTTAGAGGTGAGTGCTTCGTTGTTTTTATTTTCTTCACTTTGCAAGAGGTATTCATAGAAAAGTGTGTAGGCTTTCTGGTATTCCCCTTTTTGGTAGGAAGATTCTGCCAGAGCGTACTTTTCTGGTATATTTTCTCCAAAAGAAGAAAGTTTTTGCTTTTCTGCTTTATTCTTACGAGATTGATAATAAAGTTTGGCAAGCTTTTGCTCTAAAATCATCCTTCGGTCAGAATCTAAGGGGAGTTCTTTGTAGACTTTTTCCAGAAAATAGATTCCTTGGTCTGGATTGCCTTCCTGCAAAGCTTCATCCCCTAATTTTTCCCATATATCCCATAGGAGAGGAGATTGGGCAGATGGCTTAGCTTCCTGATGTTTTCCAGGAATGAAAAAGTACAGTATCCCTGCTATGCTCAATATCTGTGAGATGATCAAAAGAAAAAGAATAGAGCTTTTTCTTTTTTTGGCAGGTATGGGGGTATCTGTTTTTTCTTCTTCCTGAATTTCTTGCATTTCCATAGATTTTTCCTATTTTTTACTTTTTACTAAGAACCTATTTTTCTAAGCAAGAATAAAGCCAAAAAAAAAATTTCCATTTTTTTTTATTTTTCCCCTAAAGTTTTTTTTAAAACATCCGATAAGAAAAATAGTGAAAGAAAATGAAAAATAAAATTGTAAAGAAATAAAAACAAATCTTAGGAGGGTTAGCCATGGGTATATCTATAAACACAAACGTTTCTGCTTTAAACACTGCAAGACAAATGAACAAAGTTTCCGGAGACTTAGGAAAAACTTTTGAAAAGTTGTCTACAGGCTTAAGAATCAACAGAGCATCGGACGATGCTGGCCGATTCAAAATTGCGGAAAAATTCAATTCCCAAATCAGAGGCTTGGGGCAGGCTGTACGAAATGCAAACGATGGTATATCTGTGGCCCAGGTTGCTGAAGGTGCTTTGGGCGAAACAACCAATATTTTCCAAAGAATGAGAGAGCTCGCAGTTCAGTCTGCCAATGGTACCTATGGAGATTCTGACAGACAATCTCTCCAGGACGAAGTTGATGCCTTGATTAGCGAAGTGGACAGAATTGCAGTAGATACAACCTTTAATGGAAGAAAACTTCTGGATGGTTCCTTTAGTAGCCAGTTCCAGGTAGGGGCAGACGCAGGGCAAAGCATCAATATTTCTATACAGGCTTCCGAAAGCGACGATTTTGGGCAGATTGCACAACAAACAGGCGCAGCAGCAGTATCTGCTTCCGCTATCGGAGATTCTGAAGTACAGATCAATGGAACCTTTGTAAAAGCATCGGCTTCCTATGCAGAATCCAATGGACGAACGGCTGATAGTGCTTATGCAAAGGCCAAAGCCATCAATGCCAGCAATACAGGAGCAAGAGCAGAGGCACAGGCAAGTTCAATAGAAAGTGCTGCCATTGCTGGAATGGATGGTAGCGAAACTTTAGCGATCAATGGTGTAACTATTTTGGATGGTTCACAGGGAGGTAGTGTAAACGATGCAACTGAACTGCTTGATACTATTAATACCTATTCCAGCCAGACTGGAGTGAGTGCTTCTCTTAATGCAGCAGGAACAAAAATAACACTGACGGCAGCCGATGGTCGTAACGTCGATATTACAGCAGGTAATGGAACGGGTGCTAACCCTTTCACAACAGGGATTACAAGAGGAAAGCTAGAACTGACAGACGACCAGAATATCACTGTTACCGATGCCAACAATAGATTGGGTTTTGGAAGCACGACAATTGCTTTGGATACTACCACAATTCGCGATATTGATCTGACATCCATCGCTGGCGCAACAGAAGCCATTGACCGCCTGGATTCTGCGTTAAGCACCATTTCTTCCCGTCGTGGCGAAATCGGTGCTGTTCAGAATAGACTAGAGTCTACCATTTCCAACTTGACCAATGTGAATGAAAATGTCAATGCAGCAAGAAGCAGGCTATTGGATGTGGACTTTGCATCAGAGACATTGAACATGAGCAAGAGTATGATGTTACAACAAGCAGGCTCAGCAGTCATGAGCCAGGCAAAAGCATCCTCCCAAGTCGTCTTGAGCCTGTTGCAATAAGATATAACCTGAACACAAATGTAGCCTGGAAAAAAATTGTTTAGGGCTACATTTGTCTTTTTCCATATTTTTCATTTGTGGCAAAATGCCACATTATTTTTTATACCTTAAAGTATAAGTAAAATCTGTATTGATCTGTGGCATTTTGCCTCATATATACCTTAAAATAGAGACAAAATGCCACAGATCAGGAAAAAACTTAGCACGAAGGAATTTCCAGATCAAATTTTTTTATTTTTCTCCAGAGACTTTTACGGTCTATGCCTAGCACATTGGCAGCCTGTGTCTGGTTATAGTTGGTTTGTTGCAAAACTTGCTCGATATGTTTTTTTTCCATGTCTTCCAGGCTAATCAATTTACAAGAGGCTAAGGCATTTATTCTCCTGGTTATTTGAGAAATATTCACAGGCAAATCTTCTACTTCTATCTCCCTTCCGCCAGCAGTAATCATAGCACTCTCAATTGCATTTTCTAATTCCCTGACGTTCCCAGGCCAATCATATTTCAAAAGAATTTTCATGGCATTTTTAGAAAATCCACTGACAGGGCTATTTTTTTGATATTTTTGCAGAAAATATTGGCTTAGAATGGGTATATCTTCGGCTCTATCCTTCAAATCGCTCAATTGTATGTTGACAACATTCAGCCTGAAATAAAGATCATTGCGAAATGTCCCCTTGCTTACCATTTCTAATAGTGGCATATTGGTAGCAGAAATAATACGAACATCTACTTTAACTGGCTTATCGCTACCTACTGGCAAAATCTCATGTTCCTGTAAGGCTCTCAAAAGCTTTATCTGAAGAGAAAGAGACAGGTTTCCAATTTCATCCAAAAAAAGAGTTCCTGTGTTTGCCCTTAAGAACACTCCTTTTCTGTCTGCAATAGCACCAGTAAATGCACCCTTTATATGCCCAAAAAGTTCGCTTTCCAAAAGATTTTCTGACAATGCCCCACAATCTATTGTAATAAAAGGCCCATTTTTCCTCATACTATTTTGATGGATTGCCTTTGCTACAAGTTCTTTTCCTGTCCCACTGTTTCCCTGAATCAAAACAGTAGTATCATAAGGGGCTACCTGGGCAATCATTTTAAGGAGTTCCTGAATCTTTTTGCTTTTTCCTATAATCGGACAAAGGGCTTTGCCTTCCGATAGTTCCATTTTTAATCGAGCAACTTCCCGATGAAGCTGACTATGTTCTAAAGCGCGTTTTATGAGAAAAAGCAGCTCTTTTTCCTTAAGAGGCTTATTCAAAAAATAGAAAGCTCCTGTTTCCATTGCCTTTACTGCAATTTCAACACTGCCATAGGCCGTGATAAAAATAATGGGAATATGATTGCGAAAAGGAATTTTTTTGATTTTAGGGCATAAATCTACGCCTGAGATATCAGGAAGCTGTAGATCAAGCAGAATAATATCAAAGATATTTTTATGCAGAATTTCCAGTGCCTGTGCTCCATTTTCTGCTTCTATAGTATCATATCCTTCTTGTAGCAAGACTTCCTGTAAATACATTCGAGAGGGAAGATGGTCGTCTACAATAAGAATACAGGGTTTCTCTGATCCCATGAAAACCTTCCTTTTGGGTAAAAAATTACCAGTTTCTTGTATACAAAGATAAGGTAGATATTCCATTGTAGCACCATTGTAGCAAATAAAAATTTTTTGTAAAGAAAAGTTCCCGTTTCCGTAATAGTCCCTATATTCCGCAGCTTGTAAGTGAACTTTTTTGATTTTTAAAGAGAACCACAGA
>CALKWO010000389.1 GCA_938003875.1 uncultured bacterium | reverse complement strand
CAGCAGGCGGTATTCAGCCTTATTTTTTTTATGGACTATAAATACCACAGATTCTATTAGAGCTAGCTTTATTCCACCATCAGCTATCTTAAGACTTTTATTAGAAAAAATTATGATAGTCTGATAAATTATATCGTTAAATTTTAATACAAAAAGATATAAAATGTCTCGAAAGGTACAAAATTTAACTATATATTAAATACAAGTAAGAAAAATAAAAAATAACCACAGAATCAAAAGTTTCTGTGGTTATTTTTTGACGTATATTATCGCTTTTTTAGCCAAAAAAGGAAAAAAATTCCCATACATAATAGCATAAAAATATTGGGTTCTGGAACGGCACTTCCGTATTGTAAATGATCTACTTCAATTCCACCAGAAGTATTGCTGATTTTAATTGCAAGAATGCCTGCACTATATTGAACACCAAAGAAGCGATCTTCTGCTGTAGTTCCTGTATAGACACCATCGGCAATGGAAACAGGCCCAATTTTTCCAAGAGACACCATACCAATACCAAATGCTTCAAAAGTGGTAGTACCACCACCATCTGTCCATACTATACCTGCCGATGTAGGCAATTCAGGAGTATTAAAAGTGAATACAACACCTGTGGAACCAGCACTATAAAACCAGGATTTTCCTGTTAGGCCAGAACCATCCACAGATCCATCATCGCCATCTACGGAATCAATATTGCTTGTGCCAGAAACGACATATCCATTGGACGCACTGATACTAGGATGCAAGCTAGCATCTTCAAAATTTTCCAAAACTACAGGTTGCCCTGAATAAAATCCCTGGGGTATAGATGCCTCAGATGTATATGCTGTTGGGCCCCAAAATATGGGAGAAGCATTCAGTGAAAATGCCAAGAAAAAAAGAAAGAATATCAGAATTTTCAATAGCATAGTATCACCAAACCTTTCTTTAAAAAAAATACCAAAAGTTCAAATTTCTTAAGTCTTAATGATAAATATTTTTTATTCCTTTGTCAAGTAATAACGTGCCGTCCTGTAGGCGCGGTTTTTTATTACTGGAAGGGTGCTACACTGGAGCGATTTCACCACGAAGAACACGAAGAGAAGATTGTAAAGAATTGTCCACAAAAAAACACGAAAGGCACGAAAAGGAATGTTCGTGTTTTTCGTGTTTTTCGTGGACAAAAACTTGATCTGTGGCACTAGTGACTGTATCTCTGGGGTAAATTATTTTTTTAGTCACTTACGATTGAAATCTCGTGCAAATTTGAAGATTTTTTTGTTCTGGATTGTGATTCCTAATATAATAAAACACATCATGAGTATAGAAGATGGCTCTGGAAGGCACAAAGCTTTAATGCTATAGGTAAAGCTTTGACCTGATGCACCGAAAGCAGCACCCTGATCGGTATAGATGGTCAAAACAGCATTTCTGAAGATAAATCGCCATTCAGGATGTGTTATCGAAATCACTAGATCAAAATAGGCATTTTTTGACAGAACGGTTCCAGGAGTAAAGTTTTCCAGAGAAAAATAGCTGGCATCTGCCCCTGAAATAACAGCACTTAAGAGAGCCAGATTGGTGAGATTGCCTAAATCGCTGTCAGGAGTTATATTCTGAATTCTTAATATATACTGAGAGCTGCTGAATGCCTCTACAGATCCCATATCTATTATAGAGCCAGGAGCAACAGAGCTGGAATATACAGGGCTGACTCCTGTTCCTGTCAATGTTCTCGTTGTATCGCCTGCATTGCTGGTAATACTGATGACTGTAGAATCCGACCCTCTTGTTTCAGGCGTATAGGTGTAAGTACGAGTAGCTGATTGGTTTTGCCCAAGAGAAAAAGTCTGGGCACCCGAAGCAGGAGAAAGCTCGCTTCCTGAGGCCGCCCCAATGCTCCCTGTAAGATTCGTCATAGGATCGCCTGTGTTGGTTACTGTGACAGTCGCCGTAGCATTTGTTCCAATACGCACATTTCCAAAATTGGTATTGCTGGCAGACAGAACTGGATCGGGATAATCATTAGAGACCAGCATTAAGCTACTGCCCTGCCATACTAAACCGAACAGATTATCGGGAACATTAGAAAGAGTAATGTTGGAAAAATTGTTGGTCTTGGATGCAAAACTCATTATGGTAAAGCTTGTTCCTATATAGGGATGATAGTCTCCCAACAAGGAAATGTTCAATGTTCCGCCTAAATTCGCTGCACCACTAATCCACAACTGGTCATAGCTGGACGCAGAAGCAATTTCGATGTTCAATACAGCATCGCTGAGTTGCTGATAGTCTCCTGTGATCACCAGCCTTCCGATTCCATTATCTCCAGGATTGACAATACCGCTATTGACAAACTGCAAGGTTTTGATTGTACCGATACCACAAACGCTTCCATCATTCAGTGCAAAATTTCCTGTAGTTTCCAGAATGCTGTTCAAGGCGGAAAGACGTGTCTGGCCACCTGTCTGAGTATAGGTTCCATTCACCATGATCTTGCTGCTACTTCCAACATGAACCGTGCCACTAGTAGTCAGGTTCGCTCCTGAATTCAATGTGATGGTACCACCATCTTTGGCTTCGATTGTTCCTGTATTTGTATAAGTAGCAGCTTCCAATACCATTCGGCCTACACCCGTTGCCTTCAATGTGCCCTGGTTGTTCAAGCTCGAAGAAGGATCAATAATCAATTGGTTAGACAGATTGGCATGGATGATACCACGGTTGGTTATATTCATAGAATTCAAACCCAAACCACCTGCACCCTGAATCGTATGGCCTGACTCCTGGATCAGGGTTCCACCATAGACATAGTTGTAAGGATGGTCGTTCATAAGCACTTTGCCTGTACCTTGCAAGGTGACAGTGCCACTGAAGTATAAAGAGGAAGAGCTGGAGCTATAGGCATTGAGGGCTATTGTACCATCATTTGTATATGTACCTGAATTCAAGGTAAGGGCCTGACCATTGTAAACGTCTATTCGACCTGTGGATGTGTTGTTCAGGTTGCTATTGTACATATTGCTGCTGGAAGTAATGTTGATCTGTCCACTGTTGTTAATCATACCAGAGCTTATAGTACTAGATGACAGGTTCATGGTTGTTCCTGAACTGATGTTGGTCGTAGAGCTGTTGATACTCGAACTATTTACCTGCAATGTGCCTGATGTTACATTTATTGTAGCACTATTCTGGATTGTCGAGCTATTGAATGTCATCAGACCGCTAGAATTTACAGCCAGATTACCACCACTGATCGTAGAGCTGTTGATTTGAACCTGACCGCCACTCGATAGAATCGTTCCGTTTGTGGTTGATTCATAGTTCTGTATCTGAGAATCGTAGATAGTCAAAACACGATTGCTGATGGCTTTCATCGTACCACTATTGAAGTTAGTAGTGATCGCTCCCTTAGTATCAATCGTCAGAGTATTACTTTGATCTGCGGTGATCGTTCCCCTGTTGGTGAGGAAAAGCGTGTTGAACCCTATCTGCCCTGATCCCCTGATAGTATGGTTGGTATCGTTGATCAGTCTTTCTTCATAAGAGGTACTTGTTGTAGCACCCAGGATGCGGTTGGCTGTGTTGTCGCTCATGTTGATTTTACCACTGCCTGAGAACGTTACTGTGTTGTAGCCAAGATAGAAATCCGTATAGGAACCACCAGAATTCATGTTGATGTTTCCTGCATTCTGGTATGTGCCGTTAGTAAAGGTCAGTTGCTGTGCATTGTAAAGATTCATCACACCAGTTGCCTGGTTATTGAGCGAACTGCCTGTAAAGGTGCTGCTGGAAGTCACATTGACGGTTCCGCTATTGTTCAAAGTTCCACTGTTGATAGAGCTGGCATTCAGATTCATGGTAGAACCAGCACTTACATTCGTTGTAGAACTGTTGATAGAAGAGCTGTTGGCCTGCAATGTGCCTGATACTACATTGACAGTAGCACCTCCCTGGATCGTAGAGCTGTTGAACGTCATCGTACCAGTATAGGAAGCATTGTTGACTTTCAACTGGCCTCCCGAAATCGTACTGGAGTTAATGTTCACGATAGCACCATCTGCCTGGATCAAGCCAGATGTAGAACCTTCGTAGTTGGTCAAAGGAGTAGATTCGATATTCAATGTTTTATTGTTGACAGATTTGATCGTACCAGCATTGATGTTGTTTCCCAAAGCACCACTCAAATCTATATTCAGGGAATTGTTCATGTTCGCAAGAATCGTGCCTCTGTTGGTCATCGTCATAGAATTCAAGCCGATTCCGCCTGCTCCTTCCAACGTATGCCCTGCTTGCTGGATAAGATTTCCGCCATAGACATAGTTGTAAGGATGGTCATTCATCAATACCTTACCTGCACCCTGTAGAGTAACAGAGCCACTGAAATATAAAGAGGAAGAGCTGCTGCTATAGGCATTGAGAACAATCGTTCCATCGTTTGTGTATGTGCCTGCATTGAACGTCAGTGCCTGACCATTATAAACGTCTATCCGACCTGTGTTGTTCAGGTTGCTGTTGTACATGTTGCTGCTGGATGTGATGTTGATCTGGCCAGAGTTGTTAATCATACCAGAGCTTATAGTACTGGATGACAGGTTCATGGTTGTTCCTGAACTGATGTTGGTCGTGGAACTGTTGATACTGGAGCTATTTACCTGCAATGTGCCTGATGTTATATTGAGGATAGCACTATCCTGGATTGTCGAGCTATTGAATGTCATCAGCCCGCTAGAATTTACAGCCAGATTACCACCGCTGATCGTGGAACTGTTGATCTGAACCTGACCGCCACTCGATAGAATCGTTCCCTTTGTGGTTGATTCATAGTTCTGTATCTGAGAATCGTAGATAGTCAAAACACGATTGCTGATGGCTTTCATCGTACCACTATTGAAGTTAGTAGTGATCGCTCCCTTAGTATCAATCGTCAGAGTATTACTTTGATCTGCGGTGATCGTTCCCCTGTTGGTGAGGAAAAGCGTGTTGAACCCTATCTGCCCTGATCCCCTGATAGTATGGTTGGTATCGTTGATCAGTCTTTCTTCATAAGAGGTACTTGTTGTAGCACCCAGGATGCGGTTGGCTGTGTTGTCGCTCATGTTGATTTTACCACTGCCTGAGAACGTTACTGTGTTGTAGCCAAGATAGAAATCCGTATAGGAACCACCAGAATTCATGTTGATGTTTCCTGCATTCTGGTATGTGCCGTTAGTAAAGGTCAGTTGCTGTGCATTGTAAAGATTCATCACACCAGTTGCCTGGTTATTGAGCGAACTGCCTGTAAAGGTGCTGCTGGAAGTCACATTGACGGTTCCGCTATTGTTCAAAGTTCCACTGTTGATAGAGCTGGCATTCAGATTCATGGTAGAACCAGCACTTACATTCGTTGTAGAACTGTTGATAGAAGAGCTGTTGGCCTGCAATGTGCCTGATACTACATTGACAGTAGCACCTCCCTGGATCGTAGAGCTGTTGAACGTCATCGTACCAGTATAGGAAGCATTGTTGACTTTCAACTGGCCTCCCGAAATCGTACTGGAGTTAATGTTCACGATAGCACCATCTGCCTGGATCAAGCCAGATGTAGAACCTTCGTAGTTGGTCAAAGGAGTAGATTCGATATTCAATGTTTTATTGTTGACAGATTTGATCGTACCAGCATTGATGTTGTTTCCCAAAGCACCACTCAAATCTATATTCAGGGAATTGTTCATGTTCGCAAGAATCGTGCCTCTGTTGGTCATCGTCATAGAATTCAAGCCGATTCCGCCTGCTCCTTCCAACGTATGCCCTGCTTGCTGGATAAGATTTCCGCCATAGACATAGTTGTAAGGATGGTCATTCATCAATACCTTACCTGCACCCTGTAGAGTAACAGAGCCACTGAAATATAAAGAGGAAGAGCTGCTGCTATAGGCATTGAGAACAATCGTTCCATCGTTTGTGTATGTGCCTGCATTGAACGTCAGTGCCTGACCATTATAAACGTCTATCCGACCTGTGTTGTTCAGGTTGCTGTTGTACATGTTGCTGCTGGATGTGATGTTGATCTGGCCAGAGTTGTTAATCATACCAGAGCTTACAGTACTGGAAGACAGGTTCATGGTTGTTCCTGAACTGATGTTGGTTGTACTGCTGTTGATACTAGAGCTATTTACTTGCAATGTCCCTGATGTTACATTGAGGATAGCACTATCCTGGATTGTCGAGCTGTTGAAGGTCATCAGACCGCTAGAATCTAAAGCAAAATTACCACCATGTATCGTGGAACTGTTGACCTGCACCTGCCCTCCTGAAGATTGGATCGTACCTTTCGTAGCTAACTGGTAGTTCTGAATTTGTGAATCATAGATGGTCAGCAGCCGATTGCTGATGGCTTTCATTGTACCCGTGTTGATATTAGAAGCAATCGCTCCCTTTGTATCTATGGTGAGGGTATTGCTCTGGTCTGCAAGGATGGTGCCTCTGTTCGTCAGATAGAGCTGGTTGGCCCCTATCTGCCCTGCACCTCGTATGGTATGGCTTGTATCATTGATGAGGGTTTCGTTGTACGAAGTGTTTGTTGTGTAACCTACAATACGGTTAGCAGTGTTATTGCCTAATATAAGCTGCCCCGTACCAGTCATAGTGGTGGTTGTATATCCTGGGATGTAAATATCGGTATTCGTTCCACCAGAATTGACGCTCAGGGTACCATTGTTCGTAATGGTACCTGCTGAAAAAATCTGAGCATTTGCAATGGCTAATGTATTTCCTGCTGCGATGTCTAAGGTGCTGACTGTAGAAGATGTATCTAATGTTACGGCTGCCCCATTGGCAATGGTGACAAAGTAGGTACGCCCTCCATTGTTTGGCACTAGATTAGGATTCCAGTTTGCTGCATTGCTCCAATAGCCTGAGCTTCCTCCAATCCAAGAGGAATAGGTTGGCTGAGCTTGAATACAAGACAAACAAACCAGGAAATATACCAGCAAAATTGCAAATTTTTTTGAAATAAGGAAATGCATAGCAATCCTCCTAAAAAATTATTTCAAAAACTTTGCATCTTAGCCAAATAGATATATATGATTCAATATACAACGATCTTTCTGCCAAGTCAAATAGAAATTAATTCCTTAGAATACTATATCATAGAAACTAATCTCAAATTGTAAGTGATAATTATAAAAAGTCTTACAATTTTTTTATAAAAAAAATAAAAAAAGTCTTGACATTTTACAGAAAGTTTTATATAATGCGCCTATCAATTGAAAAATTGATGGGTAGGTAGCTCAGCTGGTAGAGCAGCGGACTGAAAATCCGTGCGTCGATGGTTCAATCCCGTCCCTACCCACAAAGAAGAGAGCCGAAAGCTCTCTTTTTTTGTTTCCAGTCTAATTTTCATCACTTTTCAACCTCGCTTAAACCTGACAACAACTACCTAAATAAACAATTTTATGAATATTTACGATTATCCAACCATAATACAAACAGCTATGCAGCTTCTGGAAGAAGGCATGAAAAACCCCGCGTGGCCTATTCGTTTTGCCTGTGCTGAAGCATGGAGCGATCTGAATAAAAACTACGGAGAGGAAGAGTTGCTTCATGGCCTCAAGGAAAAAGACCCTTGTATCAGAGACAGGTCTATCCAGGCATTAGGAAAGCGGAAAGATAAAAAATTTTTATCCTGTTTTCAGGATGCTTTAAAAGAACAGGATGTACTAATTCGATCTCATGCATTGGAAGCTATCTGTATGACTTTGGAGGAACAAAGTCTGGCGCAGATACAGTCATCTCTCCAAGACACTAATCCTGTAATTCAGGAATGCGCTGTCCATTGTCTGGAAAATTTTATACCCAAAAAGCATTCCCATCCTGTATTAAAAAAAATTTTAAAGAATGAAGATGTTTACTACTATTCTATTCCTGTTTTCGCAGCATACATCCTGGCTAAAGACCAGGATAAGGAAGCAAAGCAATTCCTCTATAAAATGCTGGATAATCCAGATTCCTGGATAGTGTTTACTGCTGCCAAAAAGCTTGCGCAACTTAAAGATGATGCGGGGATAGATCATCTCAAACAAATGCTTCAATGGGGTAAATGGAAAGAGAAGATCAGTGCGCTGGAAGGTTTGATCGCCCTGGGAGAAAAAGACGATGCCGTAAAGGAACTTACCTGTTCTGGTGAAGCTCCCGATAAAGCAAGCCGTCTGGAAATCATCCGTCTTTTGGATGCTTTTCTACCAGAAAATACAGGTGCGCTGCTAGAAGAAATTTTTTCCAGCCAGGAAGAAGAAATCCGTATTCGTGTGTTGGAAATCCTGGGAGAGATCAAACGTAGCGATTTGTTTTATCTGGCGGAAGATGTGGTACAAAAGGGACCTGAGTATTTGAGAGCTACGCTTATCAAGAGCATAGAAAAAATAAACAACCGCAATCTCTTGCCTTATCTTCTTCCGATACTTGCTAAAGCTCATTGGCTTGTACGCATCCAGGCAGCACGGGTTATATTAAAACTGGCATTATGATGATGTACCTTTTTTCTTTTATTTTTTTTAGCGATTTATACTGCGCTCTCTCTTGTTTACTTTTTTTATTTTTAGCCTTGTTTTTTTTGATGAAAAAACGCTTGTTTTTAGGGCTTCTGGCTATTTTCCTTTGTTTTGCTTTGGCTGCACTTTCTAAGCCTTATTATATAGGTTTACAGCGAGTCCCCTTTACCCTGGTTCATTGCCTGGATAGCTCTGCCAGTCTTTCCCTGGAAGAAAAAACAGAAATGCTCACTTTGGCTCGTCGTCTTTCAGACAAGGCAAAACAAAAGAAAATCCATGAAGAATTTGTTACGTTTGGCACTTATGCACAAAGGCAAGAGAGTTTCCCCCTGGATCTACCTGCACAGGATAAAACATCTCTCCCAGAAGCCCTGAATCTTGCCCTGGCAATTATCCAAAAACATGGCGGTCAGGGAAGAATTGCTCTTTTTACAGACGCAAGCGGGGTGTCTCTCGCAGATACATATTTAGAAAAATTCCCTGCCCCTGTTTTTGTCTATCATCCTCCTGAACGCAAAGACTGGCAATTTCTTTCCTTGAAAGGGGAAGACAGGCATAAAAGCGGTGCGAAAATTCCTTTCAAAGTACTATATAGCTCGAATTTTGAAGGAGAAATCCATCTTGCAATATGGGCCAACGAAAGAATCTACTATGAAAATACCTTTCCTGTAAAAAAAACGCCCACAGGCATTCTTTTGTTAGAAGGCCCTCCTCTGGATGAAGACCAGGTATACTTTCATGCCAAAGCAACAGGCGATAGCAGACTTGAAAACAATTGTGCCTATGCTTTTAGCCAGAAATTTTCTTCTCCGCCTATACTTCTTTATACACATCACAAAAATTCTCTTTTAGAAAGAGCTATGGAAATTCAGTATATTCCTGTGGAAACCACAGAAAATCCCTGGACGGTAGTATGGAATCATCCGTTGGTGCTTTTAGAAAATCCTTCCATGAAAGAGATACAAAGGCATGAGAGAAAAATTTTGCAATACTTAGACAAAGGCGGAAGCATCGTCCTCCTGAACGCAGGTAATCTCAATGCCCCCTGGATACCTGTAGTCAGCCTGCCCCAAAAGGAACAGCCCAAAAGCGAGAAACCCTATCCAAAAGAAAAACAAGAAGAAAATCCAGATAACCAGAAGAACGATAAACCCCAGGAAATAGAACTCAAGACAGCAGCCCTTGTTTTTGTAATAGACCGTTCAGGCAGCATGGCAGGAGAAAAACTAGATCTAGCACGTAAGTCCATTCTGGCAAGCATTGGCAAGCTATGGGAAAAAGATATTTTTGGCATCATCGCCTTTGACCATGAGGCCAACTGGATTGTACCTGTAGGTCGGGGGACAGACATCAGATGGGTTTCCGAGAAGATTTTGCAAATTGCTCCTGGGGGAAGTACCAAAATCGCTCCAGCAGTAGAAAAAGCACTTTCTGCTCTTGCGAATGTTCCTGCCCACATAAAGCATGTTATTTTGCTTTCCGATGGTCAGGACGATAATGGAGTTTGGGCAAGATACGAGTTATCACCTATACTTCAGAAAATGCAAGAGAGCAAAATTACCATCACGACCATTGGAATCGGAGGCGAGTTCGATGCTGATCTTATGGCCATGATTGCACGCATAGGAAAAGGCGAGTTTCATATTGCTTCTGGCTACAACCAGATCCCCTTAATGATGTTTCGAGATATTGACAGAGTCCTGCAAGTACGTCAAGACCAGACTGCACCTAAAAAAAAGGAAGAAAAGCCCTTAACTTTGCAAGAAAAGCCTTTGCCTAAAAGCACAACAGAGCCATCCCAAAAGCAAGAAAATCAAGCTCCTGTCCTCTGCACTTCTCAAAATCCCTGGTTTAAGAAATTGGAGCCATTCCCTCCTGTCGCTCAATACCAGATGTACCAGTTGAAAAAAGAAGCAAGGCAAGAACTTGCAGCAGAAGGCAACCCTCTTTTTGTTCACTGGCAATGGAGTCTGGGAAAAGTCGCAGTATGGGGTGCAAATACCGAGGCATGGGCGGACTGGACAAAATATACAATATGGTGGTCAGGAGTGGTGAATTTTTTTTCTCAACAAACGACTGGTTTGCCCTTTTTACTAGAGCCTCTTCCCAGGAAATCAGACTATATCCCCTATACTTTAATCGCATCGGATGCCAAAGGAAATCCTCTGGAAAGCCCTGATATTATAAGCAACTTCCCTTTTGTCAGGCAAACTCCTGTAAGATGGTATGCTCCGATTCCACGAAAGCCAAAGCATGAATGGCAAAGGATTACTCTGGAAATCCAGCAGGAAAAAAAGACCCTTGCCAGGGCTTTTCATGCTTTTGCATCAGGTTACTCGGACGAGGAGGGCGATCTAAAGATAAACAAAATTCTTCTGCAAAGCATAGCCCAAAAAAGCCTGGGAGGATTTTTGCCACAAGACGAGGAAAAGCTTCTGTCCTATAACGAACAAGAATCCCCTTTCTTCCTGACAGAATATATCCTGTGGATTGCTCTAGGGATAGGATTTGGGCTGATTTTATACTGGAAAAAAATCAACTGAGGCATAAACTAAAAAATTTGAACCACGGATAAACACAGATAAACGCAAATAATAATTTTTTATAACAGTTTACGACTTGTGCCAGTTGAAAAGGCACAAGTCGTAATGTTATAGTTTGTATGCAACGCAAGAGAGATGCGCTGTATTTGTGTTTACCTTGTCTATCTGTGGTTCTTTTTAGGTTTGCAGCTCTGCTGCACTGACTCTATGGTCTTTATTCTGTCTTAGGCTTTTCGATCTGGATTCCTAGCTCTTTAAGCTGGTCTTCATGGATGGGCGATGGTGCTTCCATGAGAAGATCTCTTGCGGAATTGTTTTTCGGGAAAGCAATCACATCTCGGATAGAAGAACCATTTTGCAATACGGTTACGAGTCTGTCTACACCAAAAGCTATACCACCATGAGGAGGTGCGCCATACTGGAAAGCCCGTAGCATATGCCCAAAACGAGCCTGGATGTCTTCTTCTTTCAGACTGAGCATCTCAAAGATTTTATGCTGCAAATCCTGGTTGTGGATACGGATGCTTCCTCCGCCCATCTCAGAGCCGTTCAGAACAATATCATAAGCCTTGGTCAAAATCTTGAGAGGATCGCCTGTGAACAGAGAGTCAATGTCCTCATCTTTAGGAGAAGTAAAGGGATGATGGGTCGTGACATATTTGTTCTCTTCTTCGCTCCAATCCATGAGAGGAAAATCAATTACCCACAGGAAAGCCAGGTCGTTTTTGACTTTTTCCATGATTCCCAGACGTTTTGCGACTTCAAGGCGCAAGATTCCCAAAGTTTTATGCACAATTCGTGCTATATCAGCAATGAGAAGGATCGTATCACCTGGTTTTGCATCGAAAATAGTTTTCACCTGCTCGACTTCTTCTGGTTTCAAATGCGAAGCAAGGCTGGATTTAATGGAATTTTCCAGAAAATGGATGGCAAACATGCCTTTTGTGCCGCCCTGATCTATAGACATTTGTGTTAATTCTTTGATTTCTTTGACGGTAAATGCCTTATTATCTACTTTGATGCCTTTGATTTTCCCATTTTCTTTGAGAATATTGGAAAATACCTGAAAAGAAGTTTGTTGGAAAACCTGTGTTGCGTCAAGGATAGGCATGTCAAAACGCAAATCAGGCTTATCGCTTCCATAGCGAGACATGGCTTCTTCATAGGACATTCTTTTAAAAGGCATAAATTTAAAATTTTTCTCTGGATTGAATTTCTGGAACAAGGCAATCAGGAAATTCTCAATGAACGAAAGCAATTGTTCCTGGCAAATAAAAGACATTTCAATGTCCAGTTGTGTGAATTCAGGCTGTCTGTCTGCTCTCAAATCTTCATCTCTAAAGCATCTTGCAATCTGAAAATATCTTCCAATACCACCTACCATCAAGAGCTGTTTGAATTGCTGTGGAGACTGAGGAAGTACATAGAACTGCCCTCTGCTAACCCTACTAGGAACGACATATTCCCTGGAGCCTTCAGGAGTCCCCTTCGTGAGCATAGGTGTCTCTACTTCCAAAAAGTCATTGCTATCCATATAATCGCGGATGAATTTTATGACTTTATGCCTGATGAGCATATTTTGTCTCATATTTTCCCTGCGTAAATCCAGATAGCGATAGCGCATGCGCAAGTTTTCATCCAGATTTCCTTCGATTATGTTCACGGCAAAAGGCAGAGGCTCGGATTTATTGATAATCTTTATATCACTTACAAAGACTTCCAGATGTCCCAAAGCAACTTTAGGGTTGATATTTTCTGTTGACCTTTGTGCGACTTCGCCTTTTACAAAAATGACATATTCTTCTTTGAGTGTCTCTGCGAATTTTGCAATTTCCAGACTTTTGGGAATAACCAATTGCATGAAACCAGATTCATCTCGTAAATCCAGAAAAATTACTTGTCCGTGCAATCTTTTTCTGTGAATCCACCCCATCAGAATTACGGATTTTCCAACATACTCGCCTAAGCGTTTGATTACTGTTCTAGCCTGGAATTCTTCATCGGAAAAGCATTCCATTAAAATTTTTTCTACCATTCAAATCTCCATAATTAATTTAAAACAATTATTCTTCTAGTTACCAGGGGCGTTGCCCCTGGCTATTATATTCCGCCCCTTCGGGGCTAAGATGGGAATATCGCTTAAAGTGCATTTAGCACTAAAACTATAATTTCCTATCCTTCAAAATCTTCTATTTTAGGATATTTTTGAAAGAATTCTTTCGTGATTAGCCCTACTGTGCCACTGAGTAAAATCAAGGCAACCAGGTTAGGCAAAGCCATGATGGCATTGGCAATATCCCCAACAAAAAAGGCCAGCTCAATGGAAACTACACAGCCAACGAAGGTCAAGAGGACATAGCATATTCTGTAAATATAGGTTATCTTAAGACCAAAAAGATATTTTGCACATTGTTCTCCATAGTAACACCAGCCAATGATTGTTGTGTAACCAAACAAAATGGAACAAAGTGCTACGACTATACCTCCCGTATTCAGCCCAAAAATATGAGGAATGGATTTAGAAAAAGAAGCAACCGTCATTCCAATTCCATTCACTCCGCCTTGCCATTCGCCTGTTGCCAGATTAATCAGGCCTGTCATGGTGCAGACAATAATGGTATCAATGAAAACTTCCATGGTTCCAATCAACCCTTGATGTACAGCACTTGGACTTTGGGCAGCAGCATGGGCAATGGGTGCGCTTCCCAGACCAGCTTCATTGGAAAGCAAACCGCGGCGAAAGCCAAACTGGATACCTTTTGTTACAGTAGCCCCCAAAAAGCCACCAACAGCAGCACAAGGGGTAAAAGCATGGCTGAAAATCAGTTCAAAAACAGCAGGGAGAGATGTTATATGGCTCAGAAGAATATATAGTCCAAAGCCCAGATAGATGACTATCATGGTGGGGACAACCTTCTCGGCCACACGACTGATGCGTTTTAAACCGCCCAGAACCACAAGACCAACCAGAAAAGTAACAATGAATCCCAGAACAAACTTGGATATAATGACGATTTTTTCTGGTGTAAAATTATGGGAAGCTAGCATTTTACCCATAAATGTTGTAAATCCCAATTGATCGCTCAAGACGCTTGTCATCTGGTTGCTCTGCATCATGTTTCCTGTGCCAAAAAGACTGGCAAAAGCACCACAGGCTGCAAAAATTCCAGCAAGATATAAGGCGATTTTTTTATTTTTAAGGCCATTTTTGATATAGTACATAGGCCCGCCAGCAATCGTACCATCAGGGTGTTTTTCTCTATAATAAATGCCTAAGGTAGCCTCAGCATATTTTGTAGCCATGCCTAAAAAGCCACAAACCCACATCCAGAAAATCGCTCCTGGGCCTCCCCAATACAGGGCAGTAGCGACACCTGCGATATTCCCATTGCCTACTGTCGCCGCAAGAGCTGTAGCTAGAGCAGCAAAAGGAGAAACATCGCCTTCTGGCTGATCGCCTTGTTTTTTCTTCATCGCACCACGAAAAAGTACCTTTGCGGCAGTTCCCAATTTCCTAAATTGGATAAAACCAGTTTTCCAGGTCAGCCATAAGCCTGCAATAAAAAGAAGATAAATCATGTAACTCCATATCTCTGTGGCTATCTTGTCGGAATAGACTGTCATTAAATTATAGAATTCTTGCATTTTGATTTCCTTTGATTTTAAAGGGTTATTTCTTCCTGTATTTTATCTTTTTTGAGAGCATTTCTTTTAGGCGAAAAGAAAATATGGGCAACAAGTAAGACAACAAAAATAATGCTGCCTGTTCTTAGGGGATTGTCATCCAATCCTATTCTATTCAAAAGTAAGACTGTCAGAAAACCAGGGGCAATGATTTTGATGAAAAAAATCCAAAGTTTACAAAGCGTAAGCCCCAGGAAGGATTTTTCTTTGAAACCAGGATTCCCTTCGTTGAGTTCATCGGCAATGAGCTGTACCTGGTATTTCCAACCCAGAAAAATGCAAAAGAAAAGGGATGTAGTTACAAAGCCTAAAGTTCCAAAGATAAAATCCACAATATCCAGAAAACCTGTTTTTCCCATAAACTGTACGTTGCTGAGCCAGTTGCAAGCCCCCAGAGACAAAGCCGAAGGAATTCCTAATAAAAAGGCAAAAATTCCAATGCTCCAGGCACAAAATTTTCTGGATTTTTTTTCATCTACAAAATAGGACACAGGAACTTCCAGTAAAGATATAGAAGAAGTCAGGGCAGCGATGAGGAGCAAAAGGAAAAAGCAAGCTCCTACTATAGAACCCAGGGGCATAGCTTTAAAAACCTCTGGCAATATCTGGAATGTAAGGGTTGGGCCAGCAGCAGGCGATTTGCCAAAAGAGAAAACAGCAGGAAAAATCATGAATCCTGCTAGAAGTGCTATTCCTGTATCAGCGAACACCACACTGATACTGCACTTGAGAATACTTTGTTTTTTAGACATATAAGAGCCATAAACAACCATAAGGCCAGCCCCTACGCTTAAAGAAAAAAAGGCTTGAGCAACGGCATCCATCATAACGCGTGTGTTTATCTTAGAAAAATCAGGGACAAGATAGTATTTAACACCTTCCATTGCATTCGGAAGCATTAAGCTACGAATTGCTACAGCGAAGCAAAGTAAAACCAGAATGGGCATTAAAAAACTACACCATCTCTCTATGCCTTTTTCTACACCTGCCTGGACAATCCAGATTGTCAGAAACATGAAAATAGCAAAAAGAGGGATGATATAATTTAAATTCGAAATGAAAGAACCAAAATTCATTTCAATTCCTCTAAGGGTAATATAAATATACCCAATCGTCCATCCTGCGATAACACTATAGTAAGACAAAACAATCAAAGATACCAGAAAAGCAAAAATTCCAGGTATAATCCAAAAGGATTTTGGCTGTACTTTTAGAATACCACCAAGCATATTTTTCTGTGTGTGTCTTCCAAAAGCAAGTTCTGCCCACATAAGGGGCAAAACAAGCAATAATGCTGATAGAAGATACAAAAAGACAAAGCTTGCTCCACCATTTTCTCCAGTCATATAAGGAAAACGCCATATATTCCCCAGGCCAACAGCAGATCCTGCAGCCGCTAAAATAAAACCAAGCTTGGAACTCCATTGCCCTCTGCTTTTTTCAGCCGTCTCTGTTCCTGACATAGTTCATTACCTCCATGTTATTTAAATTACCAGGGGCGTTGCCCTTGCCCATTAAATTCCTTATTTCTTTTCCAATGACCCAGGATTCAAAATATGTCCTTGAACTCTGTACCTTCTGGCACTTCCAATCATCAGAAACGAAACAATCCCTACGAATAAGATCAAAATCACAAAAAGTAAAGTAAAATTAAAAAGGGTATTGCGCTTCTCATACTGGGTGGAATCATAATGAGATACCCATTTTTTACCGCTAAAACTTCCTATACCAAAATAGGTGTTGAACCATAGTTGATCCGACATAGAAAACAATGCCAATACACAGGAAAGATCTGGCCTGGGTTTTGGACATTGCATTTTTATCCATTGATTTTTTTGAAATTTATACAAACCATCGCTATAGTCTGTGCAGTATATTTCTCCTTGGAATAAAGCCACAGAATAGGCGCGGGTAAATGGCTTTCCTGGTACAATACGCCATACTGAATATTGGGTGTCATAGTAGTAAATTCCTTGTACTGTTGCCAGCCAGGGCTGGTTTTCTTTATCCCATGTATAGCAATGAGGCGTTCTTGGCCAGAAAGATAGTGGAATAGGACATACAGGAAGAGTTGTCCAGTTTTCCCCATCAAAAAAGGCGTTCCCTCCCATCCATAAAGTGTCTTTAGGCCCTTTTTTGAGGATATTTCCTGTAAGATTAGCAGGATAGTCAAACGATACCCATGTATTTTTTTTTATATGAAAGCACCATAAAAGATCATTTGTAGCTATCCAAATCTTTTCCTTCCATATTTCCATGCTTACAAAGCTTTCTCCATAATGGCTTTGCAAAACAGAAAGAGGCAAAGGAAAAATTTTCCACTGGTTTTCGGCAAGGGAATAAGCAAAAATTTCAGGAAACAATAGAAGCCATAGATTCCCTTCTTCATCTACAGCACTGATGTCTTGCGAAAGATCGCTTTCCTGAATTTTTTTTTCTTTATTTCCTTCTAAAGCAGGCAAAACAAAAGAATCTTGCGAAGCTGTATAAAAGTAAATTTTCTCTCCTTTGAGATAAAGGCCTTTATCGCTTGCTTCCATAATCTGATAAACAGTTTCTGGCAATTCTGCCAGTCCTTTTGTTTGCATATAGGCAAAATATAAGTAGATCAGCGTCCAAAAGAGATATGATTTCATTCTTTTCTTCCATAACAAGAAGAGAGGATTTAAGTTACATAATTCTATAGCACCAAGAGCAAAACCTTCTTTTAAAAAGCATCATTCATCCATAAGCTTGCGGTTCTTTTTTTTCTTTGATTGCTGCTTTTTCTCTTGTAAACGTTTTTCTTTAGAAGCTTTGGAGATTTTCTTTTTTTTTCTTTGTTTGGGAATTACCAGGGCTGCTTTCAATATGGCCTGAAGTTTTTCTACGCAATCGGTCAGATTTTTTTCCTGTGTGCGAAATTTTTCTGAGCAGAGGAGCAGATCTCCCTTTTCTGTAATATAAGAATGGCATTTCTGATGGATTCTGTCAAGCAATACTACATCGCATTTACTATCAGCAAGATGCCATCTCAAGTATACTTTTGTATTCAGCTTATTTACATTCTGCCCACCAGGCCCCCCAGATTTGGCAAAGCTAATCTCGCATTCATTGCGAGGAATGGTGAGCTGATCGTTGATAACTATATCATCTAGCATAATTTTCCTATCACTGGTTCTAACAGAATCTGTGGTATGTATAGTCTATAAAATATAGAAGGCTGAAT
>CALKWO010000388.1 GCA_938003875.1 uncultured bacterium | reverse complement strand
GTTTGGATTGGGGGAAAAGATGGAGATTATATCAAAATCTTACCTATCAATATAAGAGAAATAAACCTGCTTTTTCTTTAAAATGAACAATAGCTTGATAGGAATTTGCCAAAGGTGTTTCCCCTTGGAGAATAAGATGCAAATGGTCAGGCATGAAACAGTAGATCAAAACAAGACAGTTATTTTGTTGGCGTGCCGCATCTAAAAATACGATAAACTGGTTTACAAGTTTGGGGTTAGTAAATAGTTTTTGTTTGCCACGGACACAAATAGTAAAGCTGACAGCGATTGTACCTACATAGTCTTGTACTTGTAGATGGTGCTTTGTGGCTCGGATAATTTTATGCAACATAGTATTCTCTCCTAACATGAGGTAGATTTATTGAGTGTTACATCGTTACATTAGTATATCTTGGCTCCTGACAAAAGAGAGAATACAATGAACAATGCATTGGAACAAAAAGTTGATGCCTCTAAGGAAGAATGGGAAAAAGAGGAACTAATAAAGATTTTTCTCTACACGGTAAAGCACTTTTTTGGAGCTTTTGAAAAATTATTTGAAGGAGTGAACGATCCACGAGAACAAAATAAAATCATTTACCCATTACCTTCCCTTGCTTTTGCAGGAATTCTGATGTTTCTTTGTCGTCTTGGCTCTCGCCGTCAACTAAATGAGAAATTCCGCTGTAACTATTGCTCGCAAGAAAATTTTTCTAACATTTTTGAAGTAGAGCATTTACCTCATGGCGATACGCTCAATTATACCTTCAAAAAATTGAATGTCCATGAATTCGATGGCATCAACTCAGCAATGGTAGAAAAATTGATTCGTTGTAAAGTACTGTATCCATATCGGTTATTCAATTATTATCTACTTGCCATAGATGGAACAGGGATGCTGTCTTTTACCACTCGTCATTGCCCACATTGTTTGGAGCGTCATCATCGTAATGGCACAATCACATACTATCACCATATTTTAGAAGCAAAATTGGTTACGCCCAATGGCTTTGCGTTTTCCCTTATGACTGAATTTATTGAAAATCCAGAGCAGGATTGCACTGTCCAAGACTGTGAATTGAATGCGTTCTACCGTTTAGTGCCACGAATCAAAGAGCGTTTCCCTCGCTTACCTATCTGTTTACTGCTTGATGGACTTTACGCCGGTGGACCTACTTTTACTTTGTGCAATGCAAATCATTGGAAATACATCATCACCCTAAAGGACAAAGATTTACCTTCGGTTAACCAAGAATTCTCTACCCTTCTCTCTTTACTTCCTGAAAATTGTCTTAACCTTTATGTCGGCCCAAACCACGAAGTGGAACAAAATTTTTCTTGGGTTACTGACATTGCTTATCAGGATAGCTTTCACTGCGACCATTCTCTTACTGTGTTTCAATGTCTGGAAACCCAACTCAATCACGATCAAGAAGTTATTACCACTAAGTTTAAATGGCTCACAAACTTCCAGGTGAATTCTTTTAATATTCCTATCCTTGCCAATAAAGGGGGCCGCTTACGATGGAAAATCGAAAACGAAGGCTTTAATATCCAAAAAAATGGGGGCTTCGGATTGGAACATCCTTATAGTACTGAGCTTACTTCTGCTAAGATATTCTACTATCTTATGCAGATTGCTTATACTATTTTCCAACTTATGGAAAAAGGGAGTCTGTTTATTCATTCTTTCCCAAACGGCTTAGGATCTCTTAAAAACATTGCCTTTCGATTATTGGAAGCATGGCGTAATTTCCGACTTACCTCTTCTAAACTTTTTGATATGCTCAATCTTCGACATCAAATCCGTTTTAATACCTCGTAAGAAAAATTTCTTATTGTTCCTCTCTTTTCTTGCTCTCATTTTTATTCTAATTTTTTCTTTTTATCTTTATAAAAAATTCAAAAGAAATTTTTTATAAGCTCTTTCCTTTATGCCATGCCTTTCCCAATTCCGGCGCAGGGTTGAGCCGATCTTGACTTCTTTTATTTTCTGGTCTTTTCCGGCTCAACCCTGCGACTACAGGTCTCACCCTTTTCGGCTGGCTATGGAGATACTCTCTCTTTATCTTTTTTATTCTTGGAAAAATTTTCTTAGCTATTTCACAAGGCAAAAGTTATATTATTTCATTCGTCGGAGCTGTTTTTGACTTGACAATGTGGCATACCACGTTAAAATAATGCTATAATCATTAGATTTTTGTAATTTCAAAATGGAGGATATGAAATGTGCCAAGAATCTAGGGGAGTACACTCTGGAATTGTTGTAATGATGGATGCACTGGGCGTTGCAGATAAAACGATTAAACTTGCAGACGATTTTTATGACAAAAAGGAAAATATTTTAAAAGAGACACAGGCTGAATATGAACAACTTAGCAAAGGAGCAAATGAACTCAAATCTGATACTAGTCAAACTATTACTTTTGCTGATAATGTAATTATAACATGGAATTTGAAAGAATTAAATATAGAAGAAGAGTCTCAAAAAGTGAATCCAGATGATCTAATACAGTACTTACCTAGTGCAAGCCTTTGGATTCAAATTTTTTTTAAACACAGTTTGAAAAACAATATTTTATTTCGTGGTGCAATATCCATTGGCACATATGTAACTCGAGGTACATCAACTATTCTAGGTCCCGCTATCGGCGAAGCATCCCAATGGTATGAAAAAGCTGACTGGATGGGAGTTATTGCAACACCTTCTACATCTATAACAATTTCTTATCTAGATAATGTTTTTTTTCAAAATCGAGAGAAAAACACGAGCAACCAAAAATTAGAACACTATTTTGTTCAATATGATGTTCCTTGTAAAGATAAAAAGAGAAAACTGTGGACGGTATCGTGGCCAATGGTCTATCAGAAAAAAGAAGCCAATTTAGCTCCAGAACAAGAAAAAAAAAGGCAATTATCTACCGAATTTTTAGAAAAATTTTACCCAAATAACATTCCTACAAATACTGAAGAAAAATATTTCAATACCATTCTTTTTTTTGATTGGTTTGCCAACAGTATACTTTGCTCTAAGGTAGAATAAGAGCCTATCCGAAA
>CALKWO010000387.1 GCA_938003875.1 uncultured bacterium | reverse complement strand
AATGACTTATAGCGAAAATTGCATTTAATTCTTTTTCGTTATCTTTATCGTTATCATTATCTTTTTTTGATGATGAAGATGATAACGATAATGATAAAGAGAAAGATAACGAATTAATTCCCAAATCTTTCGTAAGCTCTTGGTAATCAATAATCCAGATTTAACATTGTCAAATTAAAGGGGGCGCATACAGTAGTTATAAACCACAGATGAACACAAATGGACACAGATAATTTTTCAACTTCGTGTTCTTTATGGTAATTTTTTTTATCTGTGTCTATCTGTGGTTCTTTTTAATGTATGAAATTTATCTGAGATGCGCTGTAGTTACTACTTTTACGACTCGACGAGTCGCATTGTTCTAGTCTGCTCAGCCAGACCCCATTTTGCTTTTCATGATTTCCGACTTTAGAAGAAAACCTCCCTCGGAAACGATGATGTCCCCTTCTGCGATTCCTGCCAGAACTTCTTGCCTGTTTCCTATTTTCATCCCCAGGTCTATTTCATTGCGTACCCAAAAACGGTCTTTCCATCCTTTAAAAAGGAAGGATTGCCCTTCCTCTTTGAAGATAGCGTCTTCTGGCACGGTCATAGCTGTCTTTTTTCCTGAAATTTTCAATTGCAATTTTATAAACATCCCTGGTTTCAATTCTCCCTTGCTATTTTGTATGATACCTCGCATTTTGACAGTACGGGTTTTTTCATCTACTTTCTCGGAAATATAATCTATCGCTACAGGGATATTGCTAGTGTAATGATCTGGTAATTTCAGCTCTGCCTGTATGGTAGAAAGTTTTTTCAAGAATGGTTTCAGGGTGGCGAGGTGCGATTCGTAAAGATCGCACCAGACCCACAATGTAGTAAGATCTGAAACAACATACAATTCTCTGCTGGCTTCTACGAATTGTCCTTCGGAAAGATCACAGGAAAAAACGATGCCGCCGATGGGAGAACGAAGCTCCAGTTCTCCTAAATCTTTTATATCTTCAGGAGTTTGCTTTGAGAGCTTCTGGATGTCCTGCTCTGAGATGCCCAATAACTCCAACATCTTTTTCATTGTAGCTTTTTGTGAGATGGCTTCCTGCAGCTCTTTCTCTACTTCCATCCGATGCACATCCAAATCCAATTCAGCTTCCTCTACTGTGCTTAGATAACGTGCCAGAGAAGCTTCCAGCTCTGCTTGCAAATCGTTTTCTTTTTGTTCTGACCAGAGAGAAAGCTCTTCTACCAACCCCTGGCATTCTCCTTGGGCAGAGCGATAGTTGCTTTCAGCTTCTTGAAGCTCTTTTTGAGTCGTAGCCCCTGTTTTATTCAGAGTCTGCTCTCGTTCATAGTTCTTTCGAGCGACCTGGAGCTTCGAAACAGCTCCTGAGACTTTCCCTTTCCATTCTCCTATTCGTAAAGTCGCCAATTCTTTATCCATCTCCTCAAGATTATTCCCTTGTTGAAGAAGTTGGAGCAGCCTGCGAACGTTCTTTATGACCTGCGTTTCTCTTTCATGCTTAGCCTGAACCATTCTGTATTGTGTGGTGGTTTCAACCAGTTTCTCTTTGTATTTCCCGATTTTTATGCCTACGATGACTTTTGTGAAATCAAGACCCTTTTCGCCTTTCTTGACTGTATCTACCAGTTGTTGCAGATTAGTATGAGTTGTTTGAAACCATTCATAATTTTTTTGAGCTAGAGAGTATCGCTGATAAGCTGAAATATAGTCCAGTTTTGCTTTCCCATACTCATAGCTTTGTAAAACCACCAGAATTTCTCCTGGTTTTACAGTGTCGCCTAACTTTTTGACTACTTTGTTTACCCTGCCAGCTACAATAGGAGTCACCATCACTGTTTTCAACTGGTTGAGGCTCACTTCTCCAACTAGACCGAGAGTTCTTACGGGAACCGACTTGGATATTCTCTCCGTCTTGATAAACGCTTTCTCGATTTTTTTGTCCAATTCCACAAAGCCAAGTTCCCATCTGCAATCTTTGCATTCCATCTGAAGAATCCCATGTTCACATTTTATTTTTTCTCTTTCTTCTAAAGATTTCGGTTTGTCGTGAGAGCCATGAGAAGAATGGTCATGCTTGTGTTCATCAGCTTCACACTTATCCTCTGAAGAAGAATTTTCATGCTTGTGTTCATCAGCTTCACACTTATCTTCTGAAGAAGAATTTTCATGCTTGTGTTCTTTTATCGCATCGTGCTTATTTCCGCTCTCTCCTCCAGCTTCTTTAGTGCATGCAATGCCCCAAAAAATTACTAAAAGGATTATTGCTAACATAATTTTTTTCATACTATTACCTCTTTCTATTTATGTATTTTCCCAGGGCCAACAAGCCTGAAAATAGACGACATGGCAGTATAAAAATTTTCTGCTTCTTGCCAGTATTCCAATTGTATTTCCAATTGTGCTTGTTGAGCTAAAATGACTTCGAGAATGGATACTTTGCCTTCTTCGTATCCTTGCCTGGACATTTGGAATGCTTCCTCCACTGCAGGTAATGCCTTGAGGCGATATTTTTCTAAATTTTCTTTAGACGAAACCGCTTTTTTATGCGAGGCAAAGAGTTCTTTCTCTAATTCTAATTTTGCGTTTTTCTGTTCTTGAATATTTTTTTCCAAGAGAGCATCCAGTTCATAGATGCTCCCTTGATTTCGATTCCATACAGGAAGAGATAGCCCAATGCCTAGCAGCAGAGTATTTTGGTTTTCTTCATAGTTTCTTCGTCCTCCTACTGTCACTTCAGGATTAGGCCATCTCTCCCTTTGCACCTGGCTTTTTTGCATAGCGATTCGGCTCTGCGCGGATTCCAATTTCTTCAACGAAGGCATTTCCTGTATCATGGATTGAAGTTGAGCCCAGGATGGGGTATAAACTTCTGGCAAATCGCTCTCTTTCCATACAGGAAGCTTTGACTCGTCACAAAGCAATAAAGATGCCAACCTTTGTTTTGCAATAGATTTATTGGTTTCAGCCTGATTCAGTTTTATTTTTGCATTGACCAGAGAAACTTCTGCCTTGAGAAAATCGCTTTTGGGTATTTTTCCTAAATTGGCTCCCTCTTTTAGCTTTTCTGCAAAATTCGTAGCGATATCCACTAACTTACGCAAAGACCTGTCTCTATATTCTTCCAACATAGCCAGGTGGTAAGCAAGATATACATCGCTCAACAAAGAAAAAAGCTCTTCTTGATAACGCCATTGTGCTTCCTCTTCTTCCTTTCGTATAGTCTGTTCTTTCCATGTCAGCACTCCATTGAGAGGTATTTCTTGCGACAAGGAAATCGTAAATTCTGAACCATGCAAGCCCCCTTTATCTCCTGCTAAATTCTCCCATTCGGTTTCTATACGCGGGTTAGCCCACAATGTTTCCTGGATGCGCTTTCCATGTACCGATAAAATTTCTTGCCTCATCGCTTGCAACCGAGGATGGGATGCCAGACTATTTTGCCTGGTATCACCGTCTATACCTGAATCTCCAGGGACTGCCTTAGAAATAAAAGATGTGGTCATGGCATCCATTTCTCTTAAATCAGGTGCGATAGTGGAACATCCTATCAAAAAAATACAAATTATAAATCTATATTTCATAAAATATAATCTCCTAATGTTTTATATAAATTAAGTACCAGGGGCGTTGCCCCTGGCTATTATATTTCGCCCCTTCGGGGCTAAGATTGGAATATAGCTTAAAGTGCATTTATCACTAAAACTATAATTTCCTATACAGTAAATTATAATGACTATGCTTGTAACTTTAGTTTTTATAAATATTTTTATTTTTTTGAAAAATAATACTTTTAAAAAATAAAATTAAAATACAAGAATGATCATATTGGGGGAATTGATATAACTATTATGAATAGCTTAAATCAACTACCACCACCAGAGGTGGTGGTATGAATTTTTTGCACCTGGAAGGTG
>CALKWO010000386.1 GCA_938003875.1 uncultured bacterium | reverse complement strand
TTGCCTTTGCCGTTCAAGATCTTGTTGCCTTTGCCGTTCAAGATCTTGTTGCCTTATTTCTTGTTGTCTTTGATTTACAATATTTTTTTCTTTTCTCTCTTGCTGTATTTGCCTTTCAATTTGTTTTTGTTTTATTTGGTTTAAGTTATTATGGAAAGCATTTTGTTGCTCTTGTCTTTTAGTTAACTCGTTATTCAAAGTTTCTGCAAAAACCATGAGAGGATTTTTTGTATTTTGTCTAAAATTTTTTCTGCTTTCTTCATTAACTATTTCTTCTTCAACTTTATGCTGATAATCAATAGTGTCAGATAGCATATTTTCAATTTTTATAGATTTTGAATATATATCATATTCTTTTGCTATTTTTATATATTTTTCTGCATTTAAAAGTGATATTATGCGTCCTCTGATTTCTTTTCCCAATTCTTGGCTTCTTTTAATAGTTCTATATCCTTTTTTTATTTTTTGTATAGCTTTATTTAAATAAATATCTGCTATATAATCACTCAAAGCATCTGCCTTGGCACATATTTCTTCTTTATTTGTTATTTTAGCCAATTTCAATGTTTTATTCATACTTAAATTTAAATTTTTCTTAGCGGTTCTTCCTTCTATTTGTTCACAGGTAATATAGAGATCTATATTATTAGCAGAATCATCCGCCTCAGCATCTTCGTCGTCTTCTTCTTCGAATTTACATGTGGTGTTAGCCTTTAAGGAAACTACAATCTGTTCGCATAAATTTAATAAAGGAAATCGAAACATGCCTTTTTCATCACTCATCGCATGGATAGTAGCAAGCACAGAAGATGATTTTTCAGCTTTTAATTCTATTTTTATAGCATTGAGAGGCGATCTACTAATGCCTGTTCTATGTTCAAGAATCTCCGATCTCGTTCCATTCTCTACTTGCGAGTGTTCTTTTACTTCAATTATATTAACCCCTTCACTGTATATTCCTGCTGGCTTATCCAAAAAAGAATAAGCAAGCTTTCTTGTTGCTTTTTCAATAGAATTTGTTGCGAAGATTGTTATTGGTGAAAAAAGTGTAATAAGCGCAATTCCCAAAGTTGAATGCGATGCTGTGCTGGTTTTCTGAAAACTAATTTTTTTATATTCTTTTTCTTCTTTTCTTATATCTTCAATATTTTTATATATTTTACCATAAATATATGGATTATTAGTATCATAAGATAGCTGCTCAATATCAATCTGAATTGAATTTCTTATTTCAGCCTCTAAATCTTTATTGCCAATTAATTTTTCATCGACCCAACTTTTTTTAGCAGTATATGAACATCCTAAATTTAAAATAATAAAAAAATAAAAAATAATAAATCTTATTTTCCTAAACATAAAAATCATCATCCTTCCTTGAAATTATAGACTATAGCTTAGTCAATTGTACTTTTGGGCTAGAACCATATCAAATATCGTGGATTTCGACAGGTATTTTCACAAAAAGGGGAATTTTCTAATCTTTATGAATACTGGGTTTCATGAATACACCCACTAATCAAACTTGCTTCAAAAATTTTTCACAAATGGGGTTTGAAAGGCAAAAATCATCTCTTCCTTTAGAAGCAAAATTTTGTATGATTTTATAAGTTATTTATTCTCATACAATGAGATAAAATTATAAAAATTTGCATTCCTACTGGCGAAATCCACGAAATATAGCTATAAAAGTATTTTTAGCATAACAATTTAAAGTGAAATCAAAACCGCACTTTCCGAAAATCTCTAAGAGCATGAAATCATAAGGCTGATCTCTTGAGAGTATAATGCAATCGTTTTTATCCCAAATAGTTAAAATCGCTGATATAATTATTTCTTATGTAGCGAATTATTCGACAAATCGACCCCATACCTTTTCCTCCCAAAATCTTGATGACAAGGGAGGAATCTGCCTGGGAAAAATCTCCTCCACTACCCTATCTGGCGAAAAGGTCTCACACTTCAAACCACAAGACCTACAAAATATTCGCCTAGAAATCAGGATAGACAAGGTGTGAAGGAGAAAAGAAATAATGATTTGTTTGATCCCAAAAAGAGGTAGAATGCAACTTAGATGCATGCTACCTCTTATGTCAAAATTCTCTATTTTTTAAAAAGAAGAGAAGAAATTCCTTTTTTATTATTTTCTTCAATTTTATCTAATAGAGCATGAATCGTGTCCACAAAAATTCTTAAATCTTTATTAATTTTTTGCCTTAATGTTAGATCAATAATTTTGTTTAACTCTTCAGTTGATATAGGTTCTAAATTTTCTATATTTAATTTATTTTTTGATGTATCTTTTTTATATTCAGGGTTTCTTGTTACTATATCACTTACATCAAGATATCCTACAGCATTTAGTGTTATAACAGGTTGTATTGTAACTGCATTAGGATGAACTTGAACATGAACTGCTTCGCGTGGAATTTCGACATTAACCGCTTTGGGTTCTACGTTAACAGCCTTAGCCTCTACAGTAACAGCCCTGGGTTCTATGTTGACAGCTTTAGGCTCAACAGTAACAGCTTTAGGTTCCACGTTGACCACTTTGTCAATACTGACAGCTTTAGGTTCCACATTGATTGCTTTTGGCTCAACAGTTATAGCTTTAGGCTCAACAGTAACGGCTTTTGGCTCAACTTTAACAGGAACAGCACCTGGTTGGAGTCCTTGACATCCTAAACATATATATATCAAAAAATATAAAAAAAATTTAAATAAAATTAACATATTAATCTATCTCTTTCTATAATATTGGATCTTGTTGCTCTTTTTTCCTATTTTCATGCCATCTTTTAACTTTTCCACAAGATAGAAAAAGGCATAAAATTATTGTTAATGAGTAAATAAATGCCATCAATATTGAACATTTCCATATATATTTTATAAAAATGCTTACTAAAAGCCAAATAACGATTAAAGACATAATAATTGCCCAAGATTCCATTTTTAACTCCTTTATAAAACTATAAGTTAGATTAATCTAGTTGACAAGGGCGTTGCCATTGGCTATTACATTTCGCCACTTTAAGGCTAAGTCTAAGATTGATAGATTAAAGCACATTGTGAAAAATTTTGTATGAGATTCCCTTCTTAGGTGACTACGCTCAATAAACTACAAAGATTTTCTTCTTAGCAAATATAGCATACTCAAACCAAAAAGGCTTGATATCCATGTTCCTGTTTCTGGTACTTGAACGGAAAAATTCAAATAGGCATAGTTAGCATAGCCTATACCACTTTCATCATTCGCTCCCCATCTTACATATTTTCTTGTGTCAGGCAAGCTACCAGCATAGTTACTTAGGACTTCTATTCCATCTACAAAAAGATCTGCTGTATGAGATGTGGGATCGAAAACTAATTCATAAAGATGGTATTGATTCCTTCCATTTTCCAAAGCATATATAGGGCCAGTATTTCCAGTGTAAGAATCTGGGCCAGATGTCTGTACAATGGGGTCTCCATCGCTTTGTGTGCCAAAACGGATACGCCAATCAGTAGTACCATCGCGATAGCAAAAATTTACAGAATCATCTACACTGTCTCCGTTGCTGGTTAATCTAATTCTGGCACTTAGCTTCCATCCATGTTGATTTCCTTGAGCAATGATGGCATCAGAAATATTATAGTCATAAGCCATAATGCCTCCATTCCCATTAATATTATAATTTTCAGCAGATGAGTCATTTATTAGCCATGCATTATAGCCATAGTCATTTAGAACCGCGCCATAGTTACTTCCACCTGTTTGATACATTTGCCATCCTTCTGTAATGGGGTTGTTAGAGCCAGTATGCTGGGCTATTGAAATAAGATTGGCAGAAATAGAAGAGAGCAGTACCATCATAAAAAAAATAGTATTTAACATACCAAAAAACTCCTAATAGTTACGACTTGTGCTAGTTGGAAAAACTATCGATATATTGATATAACTTATTTTGAAATAATGATTTTTTTACCCCGTAGGGGTTGCATATACCAGCCCAGGGGAACACCCTGGGTATAGAAATACACCCAAATTAGCCCTGAAAGGGCGTAATATAATTTTTCGTGCCTGGATATGTAACGCCCTTTCAGGGCTATATAACGATAATCCCATTTCCCAGGGTGTTGCCCTGGGCTGGTATGTATAGGCCTTTCAGGCCAAAGATTAAAGCCTTTTCAACTGCCACAAGTCGTAATAGTTTGATAATATCATGCTATAGAGAAAATTCGACATTATCCAAGGATTTAAAAATTGTATAAATAGAATAGAATGTTTAAAGTAGTTTGCTTTGTCAATGCGGGTGAATTTTAAAGACGGCCAAAACCTTTCGATATATCCTCCATTCCATATATTTGTAAAAATTCATTCCTTCTGGGAAAAAATTTGGGAAAAAATTTATTTTTTGACTTTAGGATGAAAAGCAATTTTTGGTAAGTAGTTTCTATCTCAATAACACCAGTCATATTGAAGACTTAGCTTGACAAGAAAAGGATTCTGCGCTAAAATAAAAGTGAGCTATGCGAAGAAGGTAGATAAAATTCAGGAGAAAAGATTTGGAAAAAAAGCAAAGAAAATTAAGGGAGAGGGCGTTTGATGAAAGTTGGAAGCTGGTGTTGGAAAAGTATTTTTGGGAATGCCTGGACTTTTATTTTCCTGACATCAGCGAGCAGATAGAAAAAGCAAGAGGATATGTCTTTTTAGATCAGGAGTTGCAGAGAATATCACCCAAGTCCGACTCGAAGAAAAGAAGAGTGGATAAGCTTGCGAAAGTATATTTGAAAGATAAAACAGAAATATGGGTGTTGATCCATATAGAGGTTCAGACGTATAGAGAAGAGGAATTTGCCAGACGAATGTATGCCTATCATTATCGGATATGGGATAAATATGAAAAGCCTGTTGCCAGTCTGGCGATTCTGGCAGATAACAATAGCAAATTTTGTCCCAGGGACTTTAGTTTGAAAGCCTTTGGGAAAGAGTTTATGCAATTCCATTTTCTTGTAAGCAAAATCTGGGATTGGAAAGGCAAAGAAAAAGAGCTGGAAAAGAATCCCAATGTTTTTGCGATTGTTACCCTCGCTAGTCTCAAAGCTTATGAGGAGAACTTTGCCAGCAGAGCGGAATGGAAATTTTTGCTGACAAAGATGCTGTATGAAAGAGGATACAGCCAAAAAGAGGTATTTGATTTGTATTATTTTCTGGATGGAATCATGGTACTTCCTGAACCATTAGAAATACAATACAATAACGAGATTATTCTTTTAGAAAAGGAGTCTATCATGCCCTACATCACAACTGCTCAAAGAATCGGCAGAAAAGAAGGCAAGATCGAAGGCAAAATTGAAATGCTTTTAGAAATGAAATTTGGGAAAGATGGGATGGATTTTTTCAAAAAAATTCAGCAAATTTCTGATGTAAAAAAATTGCAAAAAATATTAGAGCTTTTGAAATCCACTAACAATCTTTCTGACCTGGTATTGCCTTGATCTATAATCTCCAATCATTCTTGGTAATATCTCATCACTTTAATCTTAGCATAAAGGGATGAATTGAGTACATTGAGGCATTGTCCTTGTAGCTCATAAAATTCAGGAGAAAAGATTTGGAAAAAAAGCAAAGAAAATTAAGGGAGAGGG
>CALKWO010000385.1 GCA_938003875.1 uncultured bacterium | reverse complement strand
CGGCGCAACCCTGCGGCTACAATCTGTTGCAAGACAAAATATTAAAACTTAACACGCATGTCCTTATCATGATCGTTCTCTTTATCTAAGATAACGAGACTATTAAAAGACTTTTTACACAGCCCCTGGTATCTGGGATATCTTTTGAGAAAGGCACCTGACAAAATGGCCGAGCAAAACAATACTAACAAGGAAGCCAAACTTTTTCTGGGACGATATCAGGTTCTATCAGAAATAGGACATGGTGGTATGGGAAGGGTCTACAAAGTCAAAGACATTCGTCTTGACAGGATTGTTGCCTTGAAGGTCCTCTTGAAAAGCCTTACAATGAATGAAGAGAATCTGCAACGATTCATGAGAGAAGCAAAATCCAATGCTGCCTTGAGACATCCTAATATTGTTACGCTGTATGATTCTGATAAAGTCAAAGAAACTGTCTTTCTTACGATGGATTTTATCGAAGGAGGTTCCCTGGAAGACCTGTTGAAAAAAGGAAGACCTTCTTTTGATCTGAGTTGTCGGATTCTTCTAAAACTTTTAGATGCTATAGGGTTTGCACATAGTAAAAATATCATTCATCGCGATATCAAGCCATCGAATATCCTTCTCCAGGGAGAAGAGCCTTTTGTGACGGATTTTGGTCTGGCAAAAGCAATCCATGATAGCATAAATCTTTCTCAAAGCGGGGCGATTTTGGGAACCCCCTGCTATATGGCTCCAGAGCAGGCCCAAGGAGACAAAGAAAATCCTGTAAATCATCAGAGCGATATTTATTCCTTAGGTGCTACATTCTATCAGATGCTGACAGAAAAATTGCCAATTGAGGGAGAAACTGTTTTCCAGATTATGTATAAGCTGGCATCCGAAGAAGCACCTAAACCTCATAAAGTCTGCCCTGATGTTCCTCTTGCCCTAAGCCAGATTTGCACTAAAGCACTACAAAAAGATAAAAAAAATCGTTACCAGACAACGCAAGAAATGGCACAGGACATTCGAGAGTATTTAGAAGGCAGTCCCAGAGAGGATAAAGCATTACCAGAAAAAATATCTTTTGATAAGACACAACAACGCAAACCATCTGCAGGGCAAAAAACTACTTTGGTCGACAATGGCAAAGGCAGCCTTGTTTCAGAAAGGCCTCTCAAGGTAAAAAATCTAAAAACCAGGGAAAGAAAAAAGGCTCTGCCTGCTTCTAACCCCATAAACTATAAAATCTGGCTTGCACTTTGTGCTGTTGTTTGTATCTTGCTGTTTATGGTTATAAAAAATCAAAAAAATATTTCAAATAACCAAGAACAACAACATATTGCTTCTCAGGAAAACATCAACCCTAATATACAACAGGAACCTGTGAAGCCTCCTGTTGAGGAGAAAAAACCTCCTGAAATACAACAGGAACCTGTGAAGCCTCCTGTTGAGGAGAAAAAGCCTCCTGAAATACAACAGGAACCTGTGAAGCCCCCTGTTGAAGAAAAAAAGCCTACTGAAATACATCAGGAACCTGTGAGACCACCTGATTGGCCTGAAAAGAAAGATTTCACTGAAATACACCATCCAGAAAAGCACCCTCTTCAAAAGACTGAAGATGCCTCTGTAGATCATCCTCAGCCTCGTCCTATACATCCTCACGACAGAGAAATAGAAAAAAAAGCAATAAAAGAATTTTTAAGAGAAGAGGATGAAATAAGGCCAGCTAAAATAATACTTGGTTTATGCAAATTAAGGCAGGTCTCTAAAAAATTTAAAACTTATGATAGGAATGGAAATAGACTTTTAGATCAAAAAGAAATAGAATCTATAAAAAATGATAAAAAATTTACAGAAATATTAGAAAATATGAAAATGCCGAGAATGGTGAGGAGAGCAGTTCAAAAATTGATCGAAAATTTCTCTGATTTCAATTTTTTGGCTTTAGATGGAAATGGAGATCAAAATATAGATCAAAATGAAATACACAGGTTTATAGAAGTTTTTGAGGATATGATAATATTTTGAAACAAATAAAGAGCATTGTAGAGGTACAGGACGAAAAACAGATGAAGTGTCCACGAAAAACACGAAAGGCACGAAAACGAATGGTTGAAATTTTTTTCAAAGAGGATTGCTCTATGAAGTATTTCGTGTATTTTGTGTTTTTCGTGGAAAAAAAACTTGCTAGTAAAACAAACTGTTTCCAAAAGTTTAGCTCCTCTACAAAGCTTGAGAGGAATATAGCTTTATTATCAAGAAAGAGTCAAGTTTTACTCCTGCCGTGAGTTATTCTCCTGAGATTTTTTCTCCTGCAATATTTTCAACGCTGCCATTCGTTCCGCATCTTTCATCTCTTTAGGCAAATCTGTCCACAAAGTACCTTCTCCAGTGTGCCTGATGAAAATTTTCATATCTTTAGGAAGATTTTGAGCGAAGTTGTAGATAGTGTATTCCTCAGGCCCACCCATAGCTTTGATTTCCTGCACAAGACGGTCGGCTATGGCCCTTTGCTCTAGCTCTTTTGCTTTGGCCCTGGCGGTTCCTATGATTCTTGTGGTTTCTGCCTCAATGTCTGCTACTTGCTTTTGCAGCTTGGCCACTTCTATCTGTCTTTCTGCATTGATATTCGCCACCTGCTTTTTACCTTCAGCCAGGATGGTTGCGACATCTTTTTCTGTGGTTGCACGGACTTCCTGGATACCTTTCTCGACTTCCTGCTCCAGCTTTGCCAGTTGGTTGATTACAGTTTGGGTAATCTGCAATTCTTTTTTGGTGATGGTTTCTTCTGTTGCAATTTTAGCCTGTTGTATAGGGGCTAAAATTTCCTGAGGAACATCAATGCGCCTTACCAGCCCCAGAAGAGCTACGATTCCATTCTCTTCACAAATGTCTACAAGCTTTTGGGTAAAAGTATTCTGGAAAACTTCACGGCTCGTGCCTTCTACCAGTTCCACTGCACCATATTTAGAGCCTTCTATACGGCATAGGGATTCTACCTGGGGACGGATGATCTTGGTAATAACATCCCCTACATTTCCAAAACGACTGATAATGTAAGGAACTTTGTCTGGCAAAAGCCCCCAGACAACAGAAACGTCCACGACTACCTTGAAGCCTTCTTTCGAGCTGAAGTTAATGTCTTTGAAGTCTATTTGGGTATACCCTACTTCCACTGCCTCTACATGATAGGCAGAAGGGTTGATATAGTAATTTCCAGGTTGCAGGACATTTTCCATAACGCCACGTTCCCCTTCCCTGGCAAGCCGACCTTCAGGAGGATTCTTTCCTGCAAGCGAAGTGATACAGCCTACAAAACCTGGTTTGATTTTAATGGCATTGCTTTTCGTAATTTTATAGGCTTTGGGATTGAGCCTCCAGATACCAGGCGTGAGAGGGTCTCGAATAATACCCTTCTGCGATTTATCAGGAGAAACCAAGAATTCTCCTTTGGCAGGATTTTCGCCTGAAAAGGATTCTACCGTACCTACCTCCAACGGTTCAATGACACAGTTCAGCTCATCTACATAGGGAATGCTGAATTCATTGACAATAGGATTGATAAAATATCTGCCTTCGCCGTATATTTTTTTCTGGATACCTTTAGTACCCTCTTCTACAACTCTATCCTGCTCTGGTTTAGGGTTTTCCTCTCCGATTTTCGCATTCAGATACATGATCTGACCTGGTGCAACGTATTGCCTGCATACCATCCACTGCCAGATTCCTATGTATGCAATGCTGGCTATAATGGCAACCACCAAAACAGTGGTTATGGCTGATTTTAGACGAGCTAACATTATTCATCTCCTTTTTTCAGGCTATCGCTTTTTTCCTGGTTTTGTTCTTTTTTCTTTGTCTCGGCTTCCAGAGGTGTTCCAAGTCCTTTGAAAACATTCAGGAAAGGACTATCGCTATTGCCCAGAATGTATTCCAGAGAACCAGATACTTTTTGCAAAAGCAGGTAGTTGGCATAGCTCTTTCCTGTCCCAAAGGCAATTCGGGCATCTTCAATACCACTTGCCTGAGCTTTGTTCTGCATACGAATGACATCTGCTTTAGCCTGTGCCTCTACAACAATGGCTGCTGCTTCATTTTTGGCTGCATCTAACCTCTTTTGGGCTACCTCCAGATGCTGCATGAGTTCGATGATAGCCACCTCTTTTTCTCTAAGAGCGTTTGTCTTGGTGACTTCCACTTCTGTAATGGCTTTGATTTTACGTACTTCCAGATCCTTGCGGGCAGATTCCATTTTTAGCTTGATTTGTTCTTTTTCACGTTCGATTTCCTGGGTGTACTTTTCCCTTTCTCGAATCGCAATTTCTTTTTGCTGTATGGGGTTGCAGATTTTATCGGGAGGTGTGCATTTGGTTACACGGGCGGCTTTGATGATAATCCCTTCGCTTTCACAAGACTTGGAAATTCCCTGGAAAAAGCTGTTTTGGAATTTTTCTCTTGTTTGCCCTGAGATAAAATCTCTTGCCATATATTTTGAGCCTTCGAGACGAATCAAGGCTCTGGCATTGGGGAGAATGATCTTATCTACAATACAAAAGATAATATCTCTATCATCTCTATATTTTATAAATACTTCTGCTACTCGATCAGGATTGATCAGCCATTCTATGTTTCCTTCCATAGAAATAGGAAATCCATCGAAAGAAGGGAATATTGCCTGGTTCTGATCACTAAGATCGAATCGATGGGAGCGAATGTCTACGATATCAACGCATTTTTCATAGGGATTAAAATAGTATGTCCCAGGCAGAATCACCTCTTCGCAAACACCCCTTTCGCCTTCTGCCACCAGGAAAGAACTTCTTTCCAATTCTCTAGGATAAGCATCTGCCAGCAACCAACGATTGAGCTGTATGATCTCTTCTTTAGATTGGCTTTTTCTCTTTAAAAGATTTTGTGTATCTATAGATAGTTTTATATTTTTAAATCTTTCTTCTGTATAGAGAGAATGGCTGGCGATCAGTTGATTCAAAGTTTCTACAAAAGCCGTTCTAAGCTCTTTAATTGTCATTTGTGCCAGTTCTGTTTCTATCCTTTTTTTGAAGCTAGCAGAAAATGTAGAGTAAATATACCTGGAAAGAGCGTCTTGTTGTTCTCTCAGTCTTGCAGCAAAGTTTTTGGGATCCAGTATATCGCCAGCCACAAAAACTTTGCGATTGGTATTTTTTCCAGAAAGATAGGTCACGACACCTCGAAATCCCTGCCCAATATTGATAGCGGATTTTTTGATCACCTTATAAGCGTAAGGATTGACCAGATGCTGCCCAGGCATCAGGACTTCTTTCATGATTCCCATTTGCCCCTCTTCGGCCAGGTTCTGGTACTCTTCATGGCGAAGAGGCTTGCCAAACAGGCGAACTTTGACTCCCACTTCTTCTTTGGAAACGATTGTCTGCCGATGGATTTCAAAGTCCCATATATAAGGATTATAGAAATGCCAGCCTTCGGACAGCGGATCGTGCTGAATTCCTTTATAATCGCTGTTAGGTGCTATAGTCGGACAGGAAAGCAAATAGTTGTATTGTCCTTTTTCAGTATTGTAGTTAGTCAGATCCTCTCCTGTCTTCTTAATGAGGATAGCCATTTCCCCTTCTCTTACAAGGATAATCCCCTGAGAAAGAAAAATAAAAAGAACGATCAGAAAAATAATCACAAAATAGTTCAGGATGCGCGAAAAAATTCTTTTCAATAAAAAAGAAATAGGCACATCACCCACAACATTGTCAACACTACGTATTGGAGGCATACTCCACTCTCCTATAAGTTATAAAAAAATTCCAAACCAAACGTCTATC
>CALKWO010000384.1 GCA_938003875.1 uncultured bacterium | reverse complement strand
TCTCTTAACTTTTGAACCACGGATAAACACAGATGAACACAAATAATTTTTTATACACGACTATCGGATAAATAATTTTTTGGTTGCATTTAAATGATACACATGAATTTTCCAGTTACCCGAAATTTCGATGAACAAAATCAAATTGCGTAAATCCTAATTCGTCGTTATCATTAACGTTATCCTTATCTTTGCTGTTCATGAATAAATTGCAGCTAAGAAGATTATTTAATCCGTGTTTATTTGTGTTCATCTGTGGTTCTCTTCTCATTTTTCTCTGTGTTCTCTGTGCCTCTGTTGTAAAATTTTAAATTATGCCCGTTCTCAGAATATTTCTGTCCGCAGTATATATTGATTTTATTTAGAAACTCGATAAGACTCTCAGCACTTCATAAAGAGAGGTAAAGCCTTTTCTTGCCTTGAGAATGGCATCATCCCAAAGTTTGCTCATTTCTTCTTCTTTTGTTATTTCGCCTTCTGTTTTTTGTAGCAGAACCTGTTGCCATTTTTTATCAGGCAATAAGACTTCCATGATCGTCAGTTGTCCTTTGTATCCAGTATTCCTGCACTGGGGGCAGCCTGTTGCCCTGAAAAATTTCTCTCCTACAAGGATTTTAGGGAAAGAATTTTTTTCATTCTCTGTTGCCTCATACAATTCCTTGCACCGTTCGCACAAGCTTCTCAGCCTTCTTTGAGAAACGATTCCGCCTATGGCCTCTTTCAAGAGATATCGCTCGATTCCCATTTCTGCAAGAGTTTTTAGGGTACCCAGGGCAGAACGGTCGCCTGTTGTGCATAAAACCAGGTGTCCTTTCAAGGCAATTTCAATGCACAGGCGTGCCACTTCTGTATCCTGCAAGGTATCTACCATAAGCACATCAGGATCGCTGTGCATGGCGGAGCGTATGGCGTTACAATAATCTTTAGCCTGGGAGCTTCGCAGGGGTATTTGTATAGCCCCATCCAGAATTTTAGCGATAGAATTTTCTATGGTAATGATACGACTATGGTTTGCCTTGAGATGTTGCAACAGGGAATACATCGTCGTTGTTTTGCCAGAAGCAGATGGGCCTGTCACTAAAATCAGACCATGATTTTTACGGAGCATCCTGGCAAGATCGCTCTCGTGTTCCGCTCCTGGTTCAAGATTTTCTAAAGAAGGAATGCTACCATAGCTATCTATGATCTTTAAAGAGAGAGCATCTCCTAAAACCGATGGAATTCTGTTGATCAAAATTTCGATTTTTTGATTTTGATAAGGAATAGAAATCCTTCCTGATGAGATACTGCCTGTTTCTGAGGTATTTAAGTGTGCCTGTGTTTTAAGATATTCCATCACAATAGGATATAAATCTTGTGGAAAGGAAGCAAAATCGCGCAGGTTTCCCTCTACACGCATCTGAACCAGATTTCCTTTAAAGCATGGCTGTATATGGATATCAGATGCTTGCAATGCAATCGCTTCCTGCCAGAGCAAATCCAGGAGTGCGGATATTTTGACTTTTTCCTGGTTTTTCTGCTCTTTTTCCTCTTCTTGCTGGATATATCTTCTCAGGGATTCTATAACAATCGCAGAAATGGATTCGCTTCCACTTTCCTGGGCTTTGTTAAAGACACTCATATCCTCTTCTTTGATATAGATCGTTCGGTTAGGCATTCAAATATTCCTTAGTCTTAAATAAGTTAAATATTACCAATATATTTTCACCCAAAAGAATTTTGGTTTCTTTTTTCATGCAATACGGAGCATTTTTTTCTAAAATTTGATCTTCTATGATGATTTTCCCTGATTGGGATTGTATCCAATAGCTACTGTCTTCTCTTTTATAGAAAATTTTAGCCTGGTACTCTCGCAGAGATTCTTCGGTTAAGCACAGAGTATTTTCTACTGTGTTTCCTATGCTAATCTCTTGAGGAAAAAGGAGATAGGATTCCTGTGGGATATTGTTCAGACGATGTAGCCACAGAATGCCATTCTTTATAATGACTTTCAATTCCAGCACTCCGCCTACATCAATAGTTTGATTGGGAAGTAAAGGTTTTTCCTTGCTCAGGAGGGCAATACAATTCAGGCTTGTTCCATTGGTAGAGCCAACGTCCTTTATCCAATACTCGTCTTCTTTTCGATGAATCTCGAAATGCTTTCGGCTTATATCGGCTGTGGCCGATTGCAAAGCATATTCTTCTAAGGGGAAAAGAGCAAGCCTCACATCGTTTGTCTGATCTCTTCCAAAGCTAACCCTATCTTCAGGCAGCAATATGATATGCAAGCCTTGCTTCTTATATTTCAAGGTGAGTGAAGCATTCATGTTATGATACCATCCCCAAAAGTTAAAATGTTCTTACCAGGGCATAAATACCCTGGTTTTATTACTTTGCCACATACGTGGCAGAACTTTTTTCTATGGTTAAAATCTGCCTAGATGAAAAGGTTGGTACCTGTTTCTCTGCAAGCTGAAAGGAAATCGGCGACTCCGCCAATTTCTACTCCTTCGATGAGTTCTTCGGCTTTAATTCCCATAGCTTCCATAGACATGGAACAGGCCACAAGGCGAATTTTGTTCTTTATGGCTTCTTCCAGAAGTCCTGTTACGCTAGGAAGGTTTTTCTGTTTCATACGGCTTTTCATCATGAGGGTTCCCATGCCAGCCATGTTCATACGGGAAAGCTTGAGAGCATTGGCTCCCTGGGGCATCATCCAGCCAAACATCTTATCCATAAAATCCTTGCCAGGCACTTTAGAAGGAGCGTCTTTCTTGCCTTTGCGCAATACGTTCAGGCCCCAGAAAGTAAAGAACATGGTTACATTGCCGCCCATCGCAGCAGCACCATTGGCAATCACCAGGGAAGCCAGGACTTTGTCCATTTCATAAGAAAAGACAACCAGCGTAGCACCATTGGGGCTTTTTCCTGCTACAGGAGCACAAACCGCTTTGCCTTTGCGTGCTCTGGCCGTAATGATTCCTTTGTTCTGTTCCATTCCTAAGAATTCCAGGCCAACGCCCTGGCAGTAAGCAGGGAAGTCTTTTGCAAAACCAGGATCCGATGCCTGAACTACAATTTCCTGACCTTCAGCGAGATTTTGCAATCCTTCTTTGATTTTCATGATAGGGCCTGGACAGGCAAGGCCGCAGGTGTCTATTTTTATAGGTTCTAAAGAAGACATGGGCATATTTCCTTGACAAGAGGTTGGGGAACAAGGTGTGCTGACGCACAACACAGGTTTTTGAGAATACAAATTCCAGCCGCCACTAAAAGATTTAGCCTGAAAGCCTTTCTGGCTAAGCACACGAGCAGCAAAATAGCTGGATTTTCCTAAAGCGCAAATCGTGGTAACGGGCTTTTCTTTGGAAATCTCGCTATGACGGCTGCGCAGTTGATCCAAAGGTATTGCCATAGCATCGGGAACAGGATTGGCCTTTACCATTTCCATAGGACGAACGTCCAGTATCTGCTCTTTTTCTTTTTCAGGTAAAACATTGGTCACGTCTACCAGGCCATCTTGTATGTTTTTAGCAGAAAAGCCTGCCAGGTTGATTACATCCTTAGCACTGCCAAAAGGAGGTGCATAGGCAAGTTCCAGATGGCATAGATTGTCTATGGTAAGACGGCCTGTAATGGCTGTACTCAAGACATCCAGCCTTTTGTCAACGTCTTCACAACCTGTCACCTGGCCTCCTAGCAGACGACCATCGTTCGGATCCCAGAGAATCTTCACGACAAGGGGTACTGCACCTGGGTAATAGCTTGCATGATGATAGCCAGTTATGATGGTATGGCGATAGGGAACTTTTTCCTGAAGCAAGCGTTTTTCTGTATATCCAGTAACGCCTGCTGCTACATCGAACACTCTGACAATCGCAGTTCCTATAGTCCCAGGATAAGGCATTGCTTTATTTCCCAGGAAAATATGGTCGGCAACGGTTCTTCCCTGACGATTGGCAGGGCCGCCTAAAGGAACGGCTACTCTTTTGCCCAGAATGGGATCATGGGTTTCTGCAACATCGCCTGCTGCGTAAATATCAGGATCGGATGTTTGTTGAAAAGAATTGACCTTAATGGACTTGCGGATACCCAATTCCAAACCTGCTTGTTGCGCCAGATCAGATTCGCATTGGATCCCAATCGAGAGAACAACGAAATCTGCTTCGATCTTTTTGCCTGAATTCAACTGAGCGACGATCTTGTCTTCCGATGGCTGGAATTCTGCAATCCCATCGCCCAGAATCAAGGAAACGCCTTTTTGCACCAGGCCTGTTTCGATTTGCTTCGTCATTTCTGGATCCATTTGAGGCAGAACCTGGCTTTGCAATTCCACCAAAGTCACATCCTTGCCCAATTTTTTTAGCATTTCTACCATCTCAAGACCAATGAATCCTGCGCCGATCACCAAAACACGGGAGGATTTTTGTATGGTCGCCTTCATGGCATCCATGTCTTGTAGATTTCTCAGTGTCATGATTCTGGGGTCGTTAATCCCCTTTAATGGAGGCTTTATGGGCCTTGCACCAGGAGCAAGCAAAAGCTTATCGTAAGGAATTTCTTGTGTTTCCTGGTCAGCCTTTTTTATCACTACAACCTTTTTCTCTCGATCTATTTTTACTGCTTCGGTTCTGGTCAATATCTGGATGTTTAAAAGCTTGCTCAGAGATTCTGGGGTGTGCAGGGAAAGCTTTGCCCTATCTGTGATCTCTTCGCCAATATAATAAGGCAGGCCGCAATTAGCAAAAGAAATATCAGGGCCTCGCTCAATCATGGTAATTGAAGCCTCTTCCGACAAACGCCTGGCACGAGCTGCTGCCGATGCACCAGCAGCGACTCCGCCAATAACAACAAAGCGAACAGAAGAATCGCTCATTCTCTAAATCCTTTCATAAAAAATGATTTTTATATTCAAGATGATTTAACTATAACTAAGTTCTTTTTTTTTGTCAAGAAAACGGTGTTATGCTATTGTTTTGAGGTTTGAGTGAGAAATTTGCAATGGATTTTGCTTACAGGAAGAAGGCTTCCATCGGCATTCAAAAGGCCAATCTTTACAAAAAGAGCAGACGGCGTGCTCTCCATGCTTTCTACAAGACCTCTATATTTTTTTCCCAATTTTTCTGATGGAGAGAGGAGAACTCTTTGTTTAGGAAGAATCCATTTGGCAAAGGATGCTGGGAATTCGACGCTGACCACGATATCTTCCATACGCGCAATTTGAAACAAGACGGTGTTTGCCTGAATCATATCGCCTTCTTTGACTATCTTTTCTACAACAATTCCTTTGTGGGGCGATAGCAAAGTATTTTGGGAAAGCCTGGCCTGAATTTGTTCGCATCGCAACTGTGCCAGCTTTTGCTTTTGCAGGGAAGCGTCCAGGCGGCTTTTGATAGACTGGAGGTCGTCCTGGGCCTTTTGATAATTCTGCTGGCTTTCCAGTTTTTGAGAATACAAAGATTGGATCTGTCTGTATTTTTTCTCGGCAGACCCCATCTGTTCTTGTAAGAATTGGGATTCTTTTTGGGTTACTTGTAGCTCCATAAGATATACTTTGCTCTCGTCTTGTAAACGAGTTAGATCAAAACTCGCCAGAGCCTGCCCTTGCTCCACTATAAAACCCTTGTCTACCATGATTTTGTTTACTCTGGCTTCCCAGGGAGATACAACTTCTGTGGTTTTTCTGATCTGCACAAAGCCTTCTGTCTGGAGGGGAAATACAGGTTCAGGAGAAGGACTTACCTGCGTGACTTTTGTCTCTGGTGCTTTTGTCTCTGGTGCTTTAGGTACTTCGGTAGCAATAGGAGTCGTCTGGACAGGCTGGGGAGCTTCTTTTTCTTTGCTTTCTGCTGTTTGTATCGTTTTTTCCTTTTCTATATCAGGCACTGGGGAGACTGGGGTTGCGAGGAAAACCAACACTAAAGCTAAAACCAGTACCACGCCTGCGTACATTGCATGGATATAGATTCCAGGAAATCTTGAGGCCTTTTCTTCTTGAATCTCTGGCTCAAGGCGGATCTCTTGTGTTTCTCCTGCAATAAAATTCTCATAGAAAACAAGATCGCTTTTTCCTACGGTAATTTTATCGCCATGCTTGAGAAGAACAGGAGAATCTATTTTTTTCCCATTGCATAGAGTGCCGTTTCTAGTGCTGAGATTTTCCAAAAATATCTGGTTGTCTTTCAGATATATTTTAGCATGCAAACGAGACACAGTAGGATCGGGGAGCATGATCCAGCCAGGAGTTTCTTTGTCTCCCCCTCCTCTTTCGATGATATTTTCTTTTTCTAAGCTTAAAGGATAAATTTTTCCTGACGTTTGATGGACTAAAAATACATTTTCCATAATTACAATAGCCTTAAAGGATGACCTGAGAGTGTTGGATTAAAAGGAGTATCGAGAATATGGCAAAGCATATCTTCGGGGTAAAGTGGCACAAGAGGGTCAGGATATTTTGTGTATATTCTCTGAATCCTATTCTCACGGGTCTTTGAGTCTTCTTTTTGAAGAGAAATTCTTACCTCACAGACATAAACATCTTCCTTGTCAAAAGGATTTGCCAGAGTATGCAGCGAACCTTCTGGAATCGTCATGATTCCACCTGGTGCTCTGTCAAACATTTTCAGAGAGTGCAAATCCTCTTCCAAAATTATCCGAACGTTGCTTAACGCCGTCCATATTTCACTATGACCAGGGATATTGTTTCCTTTGTGTGATTGCAGGCTTAAAACCTGTTTTGGCTTGACCCAAAGAATTTTAATATCATAGTTGATTCCTTTTTCCAAGACATAAAACCCACCCCAACCCCGATTTTCATCGCAGCAAATGAACTTCAAATTTTTCTTTTGGATATAGTCCTGGATAAAGGGATTTTTGATTTCTGTACTCATTCCTATAGCCTTTCAACAACTGCCATAAAAAAATGCCTGACCATAGCCAGGCATTTTCTTTCAGGCAGAGTATGCCTGGAGAAACGGTTTATTCTTTAAAAAAATGAGGCATTTGGTCAAAAATTTCCTCATTTTTCTGTCTGAGTAGAACAGAGAGAGGCCTGACTACGTATAAAGATTTAATGCCTTTTTTCTGTTTTACAATTTTTTCTGGTATACGGATAATTTTGGGAACTCTTGCATCAGGTTTTTCTTTGTGCAAAATTTCCTTTAGCAGATTAAGCTGTCTTCCCCTTAGAATGACCCTTATAATCCCTTTATTGAGGGGACGTAGTTTCTCTTTTACCTTAGTTGCAACGAATTGTCCTGGAGTCAGGCGGATAAAAACAAGCTTTTTTTCCTTAATAGTGGCTAGAAAAACTACTCTTAGCTTATCGCCAGTAAATTTTTCATTTTTCTTGATTTCTTCCTGAACACCCGCTTCATCTACCTTTTCTTCAGGTTCTTCTGCTACAGGCTCTTCTGCAACTTCTTCTGTGCCTCTTGAGCCTGCAAAGGCAATACCATTGCTAAAACCATTAGCATCAAAATAGAAAAGAACATCCAAGTTTTCATAGCATCCTCTCCTACTCGAAAAAAGTAAATAGAAATAAAGAAACGCATGAAACATTATGAATATTTCCATTTCCCTTGTGCTTTCAAGATGGCTTCTACCATAGAACGTATAGCTCCTCGACCGCCAGGGAAAGGGGAAACGAAATTTACAATTTTCAGAACTTCAGGTATGGCATCGCTGGGAGCAGCGGAAAAGCCTACTCTTTGGAGAAGCTGAAAATCAGGCCAGTCATCTCCCATATAGGCTACTTCCTTGTCCGTTAAACCTTCTTGCTGGAGGATTTCTTCATATATCTTGATTTTATCTTTTGCGCCCTGGTACAGAAGAGTTACTTTCAAATCTTCCAGCCTTTTAGGCAAACTCTTGGAAACCCTTCCTGTGATAACACCTACCTTGATAGAGTTTTGCTGTAGCATCTGGATTGCCAGGCCATCGCGTACATAGTATTTCTGGGCAAGCTCTCCGTTTTCGCCTACCCAGATCGAACCATCCGTCAGAACGCCGTCAGAATCCAGAAGCACTATTTTTACATCTTTTGCTGCCATTTTTCCCTCTTAATCCAATGGATCGAATTGATCTTTTCCTACATAGCATACAGGACATTTCCAATCGTGTGCGAGACTTTCAAAAGGAACGCCAGGGAGAATCTCTTGCTCTGCATCTCCCTTTTCTGGATCATAAATATATCCACAGTTAGCGCAGATATAGCGCATTTTAACCCTTTCTTAGTATATTCCGCCCCTGAAAATAGGGCGGAATAAAAAACTTTACCGATATTTCCGATACAAACGTGAGATTCCTAAGATCAAACCAGCGATGCTCAGGAATAGGCAAGTAGAAGGCTCTGGAACTGTGTATGCTGTCAACTGGTATGTATATACGTTTCCAGCTATTCCTAAAGCTGCATTCACATCTGTTACGATAGTCAGGGTTGCATTTCTATGTCTCACTAAATGATCGGGGTTGGTAGCGTTGATGGAAAAAGTCATAGAGCCATTTTTAGCCAAGACTGTTCCAGGAGTAAAACCACTTAGAGAATAATAGGATGCATCTTCTCCTGATATAGTAGCACTGAGTACAGTCATATTCGTCAGATTTCCCAGATCAGCATCGGGTGTAAGGTTCTGGATAGTGAGAGTCTGGGTCAGAGTCTGGTCTTTATCTACTATTCCAAAATCAATGGTGCTGTTAGGTGCGACAGAACTCGAATAAACAGGGCTTACGCCTGTTCCTGTAAGAGTGCGACTTGTATTCGTAGCGTTGCTGCTAATGCTGACTGTAGTGGAATCGTTGCCCCGTGCATTCGGAGTATAGGTAAAGGTTCTGGATGCACTTTGGCTCTGGGCTAAAGAAAAGCTCTGGGTTCCTGATACAGGCGAAAATTCGCTTCCAGAGGCAGCCCCTATTGTTCCTGTGAGAGTAGAGCCTGATTGTCCACTGTTAGATACCGTAACGCTGGCAGTACCACTTGTTCCAACACGTACATTGCCGAAATTGGTATTGCTGGCGGTCAAAGCAGGCTGAGGAGCATAGACTGTATTGATTTCTGCTCTGAATAATAAACCACCAGGTCCACCAACGTCTACAGAGTTGATGTACAACGTATTGGTTCCTACGTTCAGCAAAGAAGTAATATTGGTGGTGCCTATGGTATATTCTCCAGCAAAACTGCCGATTCCTCCTGTTCCTGATACTGCTATTCCATTGATAAAAATGCCTTCCTGACCATTGCCACCTAATAGATTGTCTACGGCATAGTTCATTTTAAAGGTAGCAGAAGTCAAAGGCTGAGTGATCGTGAAATCAATGGCATAGAGTGCCGTTCCGCCTTCACCTGCTCCACTGAAGCTTGTAGAAATCCATTTAGAGCTGCTATCGCCTGACAATGCGGATATCCATGCGCTATGATTGCTGATAATATAAGCATCCACTCCATTTCTGGCATTGGTAAAATCTGTGCTGGTAAAAGTATTGCTGAAATAGTAATCTGCCGGGCCTAAAAGCATATTGATCTGGGAATCTCTTTGCCCTACACTGCCATTTCCACTGCGCAGAATGATTTGTTCAGCAGGCAGAGAAAGAACGGCAAGTAAGATAAGAATTAAAGAAAGTGTTTTCAATTGCATAAGTTTCTCCTATGATAATGTTTTTATTGATTTGTTACTGTCAATGTTGCACTGTTGGATACTACCTGTCCAAAACGATTTTTGACAATACAACTATAGTCTCCCTGATCTCCAGATACAGCCCTTGCAATAGTATAGGATGCCAGGGTTGCTCCCGAAAGATCTTTGCCATTCCTTTGCCATTGGTAGCTCAAAGGAGGAACGCCCTCAGCCTGGACTGTAAATGTCACGGATTCTGTTTCTTTTTTCGTTTGAGCCTGGGGATGGGTCTTGATTACGGGTTTCGCTCCAATGGTGAGTGTTGCATTGTTCGAACTGGCTGTTCCGAATTGGTTGGTTACAACGCAACGATAGTTTCCTTCGTCTGTTTGCTTTAATCCTTGAATTGTATAGGATTTTTGGGTGGCTGTAACAGAAACATCGGCCCAATCCTTTTGCCACTGATAGCTGAGTGGTTCTGTTCCTGTAGCTTCCACTTCAAAGGTCACATCATCCCCCAGGGCTTTATCCTGCGTTAATGGATGAGTTGTTATAGCAGGTGGCTTATTCATAGCAAGAACAGTAAGTACACCAGCATTCGATGTAGCAGATCCAAAATCATTGGATACAAAGCATATATACGATCCTGTATCTCCACTCTTCAGGGAAGAGATTGTATAAGTACTGGAGTTGGCACTCGTGATGTTGGTTCCATCTTTTTTCCATTGGTAAGTGAAAGGTCCAGTGCCTTCGACAACAACGCTTAAGGTAACGCTTTCCCCTTCATTTTTATTCTGGGTTTCTGGATGCTTTGTGATCTTAGGGGAATCTTTCCCAAGATCGACGTTTTCTATCTTATCTGCTACTTTGTCACCAACGGACTCCACTGTTTCTTTGACTTCTTCTACATAAGAATCCACATATTGTTCTCTTGTTTGTTCCACTTTTTCTGCAACAGCACTTTCCACAGAACCTACCGCGCTTAGAATCCCTGATCCTTTTAGGAGAATACGAGAAGCAGACCACGCCTGGCTTGCATCTGGTTTTGTAAGGCCATGATGCGCCAGAGTAATCTTTTCTACGGCAACGAGCGTTTCATTATAGGCATGAAGGGTCGGGCCTTCCCACTTGATTGGATACGCTCCATAAAAATACCACCACATAGCAAGGTCCATAGCACTATCAAAGAGCATAATCATACCATCTTTGCGTTCAATAGTACCAGAGATCACATTTTTATACCAGCTCCAGAAAAGGTCTAAATCACTGAGTCCTTTTGATAGAACCAGATGCCCATATTTCGTTCCTTTAGGGAGAATATGTACATAGTCGTTCACCCCGCCCTCTCGCTTCTCTTCTGTTTCTGTTTCAATGGTTAGCCCTGAAACCTCGGAGAAAGCACCACTGACAATGCCATCGATTTCTACAAGAAAATTATAATTGCAAAAGGGATCTATTCTTAGACCCGCTGCCTTTTGTGCCATGATACTGGCAAAATTGAGCATGATAGATTCTCCGATGATAAAAAATAAACCACTATCTACTAAACCATTTCTAAAAGACTTTTGGCCTTTACTCCAGCATTTTCTTTGTCTTCATTGAGCTTTTCATTGATTTTACTGATTTCAGAACACCACTTTTGTCTTTCTGGATGCTCCATCTGAAGAATGGTAAAGTGCTCCCAATGGAAATGATATGCGAGAAAGGCTACCTCCTCGTAAAGACGGTCGAGGGGGTAGCCTGCTATCCCCCCAGGCTCTGTATCTCCACGTCGAATTTCAATTCGCATTTAGGGCATTGTGTTTTTATACAATTGCTATGATTCTGGTTAATGCGATTATACATATCCTGAAGAAACGTATAGTCCTTCAAAAAAAGGCTTTCTATAATCTCTGGAGTAATCTTGCTTAGTGTTCCCAGGCTGGTTACAACGCGGGAAAGCAAGACAACAGGGAGATATGCTGAATTACTCTGTACTTTAGAATCTCTCGATGGATAAATCTCATCTGCCGCAGTAGCCAGCCTCATTTTCCCTCTTTGATGACGATTTCCCGCTGCATCCACATAGCCTATAGGCAATATAAAATCAAATTCTGTCTGAACCAAATCCATCTTAAAACCTTAGATAGCCCAGGATGGAATTCCCTGGGCTGGTACGATTTTTATATCGAAGATTCTTCTTTTTTTTCTATCTGGTTAATTTTGTTGTACATTTCTTGAAGATAATTAAAATCTTTAGTAAAAAGACTTTCGATTACCTTTGTTGTGATCATCTTCAAATTTCCCAGTCGAATTACGACTCTAGCCAAAACAATAATAGTAAGATATGCAGGATTTTGCTGTACCCTGGGGTCACGCATGGGTAGCACTTCATCTGCTGCTGTGGCAAGGCGCATTGTTCCTTCTTTATGAAGTGTACCTGATTCGTCTATATACCCTAAAGGCAAAACAAAATCGTATTCTGTAACTAAAGCTTCCATGGACTATCCTCTATTTGGTGCGGTTGATGCCTTCGTGTATGATTTCCACTGTTTCCACAACAACTTCTTCGCCTTTGGAGTTTAATGCACTATCTTCATATTTGATAGGCCAGGAATTGATGATATCCCATCGTACTTTATCATTTCCTTCCTCGTCTATCAGGATAATAGAAATGTTTTTACGATTGGCATCAGCACCTTTATCTACGACAGCTTTTCTCCAGTTATACAGATCCATGCTGTCAGTAAGGCCTTTTTTCAAAGTCAAGGTAGTACTTTTGTTCAATCCTGAAAGCTTTCTTAAAACATTGGCATCCGTTCCTTCTCGATATTCGATGGCAGCAGTGGTAGTATCAGGAATGGTAACATCAGTAAAAGCCGCTACTCCTATACCATCGATCTCGACTCGGAACCGAAAATTGCGATAAGGGTCTTTCCCGATTTGGCCCGTTCTTGACATATTTTTCTCCTCTTTTAGCTATAGATTATTGTTTTATGTACAAGTTTTATGATAAAATATCATTTTGATATGTCACATTTCTTGAAAGTATCAAATATTTTTAAAATTTAGCCTGTGCTGGATGAGTAGTGCTATGTCAATAGCATCTGCTCCAGCCAGCGGGAAAAGCAAATTTTTATATGTGACATTGTCAAATTATTCTAAGGGTGCTTTTTGACGAATAGTAAAAATGACAAACTCGGCTGGTTTGACCGGTGCTATTCCAATATCGATATGTAGCTCACCTCGATCTATAGCATCTTGAGGATTGTTTTCACTATCTACTTTAACGAAGAAAGCTTCTTCTGGAGCAGAACCAACCAAGGCTCCACTTCGCCATACTCCTGTAAGGAAAGCCGTAACATTACGATTGACTTTCCCCCATAGAATCTGATCATTAGGTTCAAAAACTACCCATTGTGTTGCTCTGTAAATAGAAACTTTGACCATCATGAAAAGTCTACGGATATTGATGTATTTCCATTCTGGATCAGATGTTAAGGTAGATGCTCCCCATATACAATCGCCAGAATCGGGTATGGAGCGGATTACATTGATTTTTGCAGGATGCATTAAATCATGTTCACTTTTTGTCGTGGCATATTCCAGTCCAGTGATGGTTTTGATTCTGCCTACTCCTGTTCCTGCTGGAGCTTTATGTACGCCACGTTGAGTATCTGTATAAGCAAAAACACCAGCCACAAGACCAGAAGGTGGTACGAGCTTGTTTTTACCCGTCAAAGGATCGCTAATGTATACCCAGGGATAGTAAAGTGAACCATAAGAAGAACTCAAATCTGGCCCTTCATATATATCTTTCCCTTTCTTATAGCTGACAACCTGGGAAGGATTCAAACCATAAGGAGGATCGGCTATGAAGAAACAGTCTTCTCTTTTCTGGCAATAGGCAAGTGCATTGAGAGCGACTTCTCGGTCGCCAGCTTTATCAGGAATTGCCACAAGCAAAATATCGTCTATGGTATCCAATGCAGAAATACCTCGGATGTAGTCTGCATCGTCCAGACCACCATCATCACCATTGATAAGCGGGTATTCGCCATTAGCAGGTCTTTTTTCTGGGTCTAAAACTTCGATACGGGCAAAAGGAGAGCCACTGATACCATCACCTGTACCATTGACCTGGGGCAACTGTAAATAAATGAAATTGCCTTTTTCATCTTTTTTAGGATTGCCTTTTTCATCTTTTGCAATGCTGAAAGAAAAATCTGTATATTTATCTACGATTTCATCTACATCTCTATATTCTGAACGGAAATCAGGTGCTTCTTTGTATTTTATAGTCAGGTTGAAATGGGTTTCAGCAGGCTTGTCTGTAGGATCTTCGATAATGATCGAAAGGCGGTTTCCCCATGTACCTTCCGAAGTAGCAAATGCCTTGAAGATTTCACCAGTGCCTTCTGCTTTGTCTTTTACAGCGGATTTAACGACAACAGAAGCCTTTTTGCTTTTTTCTGAGGCAACGCGCACTACATAGCAGCTTGTTCCGCCTTCCTGGAAGAAAGAATACACGGCATAAGCCAGTCTTCCATGAGGAATAAAATAACCAAATTCTCTTCTGAATTGTGTCCAATTGGCGATAAAGGTAGCTCTATTCGTAGCACCCTTTTCGGCTATGCCAATGAACGCACCTGTAGAAGTGCTTGCGCTGGAAATAGGTTTACTACCACCAGAAACTTCTTTTATATAAACGCCCGGAGATTGATAACTGCTCATTGAACCTCCTCTACAATAATGAATTTTATGGAAAAGCTGAAAAAAAGGTTTATACCACAAATCTGTAACAAATCATTTTTGTATATTTCGGCAATAGGCTTCTGTAGCAAGCAAGCCTGTGACAAATGAGCAGTGCTATGCTAATAGCACCTGTTCCGTTTGTCGCTAGCCAAAAACCTTTCTAATAAAACATGATCAAAATATTATAGCACGACTTTTGAAAATGGTAAAATATTTTTTTATTTTTATGCGGATTCAGAAAATTTATATCAAAATATATTGTATAAAACAGCTCTATTGACTTATTCTAAAAAATAAGTACACTAAGAATATTGTTTATGCTTGGTTTGTAACAATAAAAAAATGTATCTATCTTTTTCTCTCTTTATGAAAGGGATGCGTATGAGAAATTTTTTGGCTCTTTTGTTAGTTTTTAGTATGACTGTACAGATTTTTGCTCTTCTTCCAGAACAAAAAGAACTGCTTTTAGGCGGTTTTGAAAAAGCTCAGCAAATGATAGCTGAACTCGAAAAAGATTCTGTTGCCAAAAAAGAGATTGCTGATAAAGCAATAGCTGAAGCAAAAGAATTAGAAAAAAAAGCACAGGAAACCGAAGGTTTTGTAGCTAAAAAGCAGGCACAGCTCAAAGCTTATAATGCCAATAAAAAAGCTCAAAAGCTCGCTCAAGAATATCGCGGTACCAGAGGAAAGCTCTTGATGTTCTACTCTGTGGCTGCTGCTTTAGAAAAAAGGAATCTCACTGCCGCTGAATTAGAAGAGGCAAAAACCCATCTGGCTGATGTAAAAAAACACCAGGAACAACAGAACAAAAAATTAGATAAAGCAAAAGTAAGCAAAGAAAAAGCCGAAAAAAGGCTTAGCGAAATTCCCAAAGAATTAGAAGAATATAAAGGCAAACTTGCTAAAAATGAAGAAGAATTAGCAAAACCAGTCAATATTGCCAAAAAAACCGCATTAAAAACGGCTATTATGTATGAAAAAAATAAAATCGAAAGACTGGAAAAAGAAGTTGTCAAGAATACAAAAATCGTAGAAGACTATAAAGTTGCCTTGATGGAAAAAACAGGTTTGGACGTTGCCATCGCTGTAATCGAAGGAAAAGAAGCAGTAAAGACCGAAGAACCCAAGACCGAAGAACCCAAGGCTGAAGAACCCAAGGTCGAAGAACCCAAGGCCGAAGAACCTAAGGCTGAAGAGCCCACTACTGAAGAACCCGTTACTGAAGAACCCGCTACGGAAGAACCCGTTACTGAAGAACCTGAAGAAGAATAGTTATTTTAATGCATAGGAAATTATAGTTATTAGTGATAAATGCACTTTAAGCTATATTCCAAATGTTAGCCCTGAAGGGGCGAAATATAATAGCCAGGGGCAACGCCCCTGGTATATTTTAAGGTTACTTTCTTAAGCCCCAAAGGGGCGAAACATAATAGCCAGGGGCACTGCCCCTGGTATTTTTTTTGTTTTGAAAAAAGAGAAAAACAATGCATGCTGAACTGCAAATTATCTTACCTGCAAAGGGTGAAAAATACATTCTGATGCCTGGAGAATATGTTATTTTGGGGCGTGGCGATACTGCTGACATTGTTTTAGGAGATGATCCTTCCTTATCCAGGTTGCATTGCAAAATTTTTTATCAAAGTCCTAATTTCTGGATAGAAGATTTAGGCAGTCGAAATCGCTCTTTTGTCAATCAAAAACCCATCAGCAAACAAATACTGAAAAGCAAAGACAAAATCTATATTGGACGATACCAGATTCTCTTCCAAATTGTGATGGAAGAAAAATCAGACTATGTTGCTGAGCGTGAACCTTTCAATGCCTTAAAAAATTCCGATAAGCTAACAGGCAGAATTGCTGTGGAATTGAAGCTCATCACTAAAGAAAATCTAAAATCTTGTGTCAAAATACAAGAAGAAATGGTATCTAATGGGCCTTATTATCCTCTTGCTGAAGTTTTAGAACAAGAAGGATTTCTGAGTAAAGAGGATATGGAGAAGATAGAAAACTTCAAGAAACAAATTTCATTCCGCATTGCCAATTATAAGCTGCAAGAACTGATTGGCATGGGAGGAATGGGAAGAATCTATCTCGCCCGTTGTCTAAAAACAGGGGCACTGAGGGCTTGCAAAATATTCTGTGAAGTTCCAGAAGAATTTCAAAAACAAATTTATGAACAATTCCAGAGAGAATCTCAGGCCTTGCTTTCTCTGGATCATATCAATATTGTAAAGGGCATAGAAAAAGGAGATACGGATAAGGCCACTTATCTGGTAATGGAATATATAGATGGTACAACCCTAAAAGGATATTTAAAAGAAAAAGGGGACAGGCTTCTGGCAGACGAAGCTTTGAATATTGTTTTACAGCTTGCAAGGGCTTTAGAACATGCCTATGCTCATGGCATGGTACATCGAGATATTAAACCAGACAATGTGATGATCACAAAAGAAAAAATCGCCAAGCTATGCGATTTTGGCCTGGTAAAGAACAGCAATATAGAATACCAGGAAGAAAATGTTTTTGGAACAGTAGCCTACATGAGTCCAGAGCAGATCCGTTCTGCCAAAAATATAGACATTCGCAGTGACATATATTCTTTAGGTGCTTTATTTTACAGAATTCTCTTTGGCAAGCTCCCCTTCGTTGGAGACAGCAAGAAAATTTGCAAGCAGCACCTCCAGGAAAACATCACTTTTCCCAACGATGGACAGCATCCCCAGAAAAAAGAGCTATCCAAGATTATCCGTAAGATGATGGCAAAAAATCCTGACGCACGCTATGCCACGCCTAAAGAATTGATATACGATCTGGAAATTGTGAAGGCCATGTTTTTCCAAAAAGATCTGGGAAGAACGGAAGAAGTACCTTATTCTCGAAAAGCCCTGGGAACGACATCCAGGCTCTCTCTACCTCGTGCTGGGAAGCTGAAAAAAATCGCTTTTAGTCTTGTTTTGCTTCTGATTTTATCTGGTATAGGTTTTGGGGTATTTTTCAGCATGGATACAGAAAAAAAAGTGCTGAAGGCAACAGAGATTGCGCTCGAAGAAAAAAACTATCCAGCAGCCGAAAAAATCATCCGTAATTTTCTGAAAAAGTATCCCCATAGCCCTGAAATAAAAAATCTACAGAAGAATTTACAACAAATTCTTCTGCAACAGATAGAAGCGACAGGAGAGAATTTTTTCCATGCTGTGGAAATCTGCCAGGAAATTCAATCCCTAGGTTCTCAGACCATTTGGGCACAAAAAGCAGTAGATATTCTTGCTTCTTTAGAAACAAAAGAAAAAGAAAGAAAACTCGAGCAGGAATTTCAAAAGGAACTTTCTTTATGGGATCGTTTCTTGCAAGAAGGGAAATACCAGGATGCAGAAAGATTGTTTTCTTCCCTGGAAACAAAGGCTATTACAAAAGAGAAACTGGACATCTTAGAAAAACGCAGAGAAGTGTTTGCTCAATCAAAACTCCAAAAAGAGCTTTCTCTATGCCGCTATTACAAAGCCCACGAATTGCCTCCATCCTCTGTACAGGCTGTATCTTCTTCCTCTGATATCCCTGTGATTTCTTTTTTATTAGGCGGAGCAAAGCCTGTTCTCGATAAACCTTTTCCCTCCAAAGGACTTTTTTTTCTTCCTGTTTCAGGATATTTGCATTGTCTGAAATCTCAGGACGGCTCTGTTTTGTGGAGCTTTCCTTATGGAGATAGCGACAATATTAGATGGATATTGCTCTCTGGGGAGAAAGAAGTTTCACAAAGCCTTTTTGCAGATCGTATTTTGATTTGTGGGAAACAAAGCAATACAGTGAAGATGTTTTCTTTGAATAGCGGAGATTTGCTCTGGGAAGCTCTATTGCCAGAGAAGATTTCCAGTGATCCGCTTTGGGCAGAAGGAAGCCTTTTGGTTTGTTGCCAAAACCGCTTTTGCTACCGTCTCGACAGCAGAGGAAAGATTCTCGGTGCTTTTTTAACAAAAGCAGCTATTAGCAATAAACCGGTATTCGATTCTCCGTTGTCTCTTCTTTATCTTTCGGAAAAAGAGCATATATACATTTTTCAAACCCAAAGCGGGAAATTGCAGGACTATCTTCTTGCTTCTTATGCTCCCTTCCAGAATTTGCTCTCTAAAACAGACATCTCTTTTAGAAAAAAAGTCTCTCTGAAAAGCAAAAACCCTCAAATTTGTGAGAAAGAGGATACTATCCTGGTTTTTGATACATTGCCCAAACTTTATGATGCTACATCATTGAAATTTTTATGGGCTTATGATGATCCCAAAAAATCCTTTCCTGGCGAAAGCTGTACAGGCTGGCAACACAATGGTTCTGTTTCTTTTATAGGAACCCAGGTAGGAAACAGTTCCTGGGGACACGCCCTGGTTTTGAACCCTTCTAAGAAAGAGCTACTATGGCAGAGGCGTATAGGATCAGGTTTTACAGAGGAAGCGATCCTTACGAAAAAAAATTTTGTATGGCTTGGGCGTAATGATGGAAGCCTGTTTCAAATGGCTCAAGGAAAGAATACAGGCATTCCCAAATACCGCATGAATAAAGGACATCCTTATTGGGATATAGTGACTCATCTTCTGTATCTACAGGAGAAAGACCAGATCGTAATTATAAGAAATAAGGGAATCAGCAAAATGATTCATGCTTCTGCTGGTACGAGTATCCAGGATTGGAATTTTCGAGAATCCTGGAATAAAGCAGCTCCTGGCTTAGGGCATCGAGACGAAGAGTTTCTCTTCTTTGCTCCCGAAAAGTCCCTTTGTGCTTTTTCTCTTGTCAGTGGACGTAAACTCAGCAAAGATTATCAGAATGAATACAACTTCACGACCCCCCTACAACATCTTAAAGGCTCTTTATTTATAGGGGATGAATCAGGCAAGTTCTATCGTTTCCAGATGCAAAAGGCAAACGAGGGAATAAAATTTCAAAAAATCTGGGAAGTCCAAAATTCTGGCACAAACTTAAGTATACCCTATATCAGCACGAGCAGCATCTATCTGGGATGCAATAAAGGCATTCTTTCCAGGCTTCATCCTGTCCAGGGAAAATCCTTGTGGGAATGTCAAACAGATGCAGCTATCCAATGCCAGCCTCTTGTGAAAGAAACAATGCTATATATAGGAAATGAATCTGGGGCTTTCTATGCTATCAAAAGCAATACAGGAGAGATTGCCTGGCAAAAAAAGCTGGAGGGTTCTATCTATGCTACGCCTCTAAGCCAGGGAACAAAAATTTATGTTGCAACCCAACAAGGTTTTGTTTATGCTTTGGATTCACAGACTGGCTCTGATTTGTGGAGTACCAGACTGGAAGGAAAAATACAGAAAGCGTTTTTCTTATGGAACAATATGCTCTACGTTGCATGCGAAAATGATTTTCTCTACATCATAGAAAAAATATAGCATAAAATAAAGAACAAGAATTAATAACTTCCACATTTCCTCTCGCAGACTCAAGCAGATGCTATTAACATAGCACTGCTTAGCCTGCACAGGCTTTTCTTCATGTATATTGATTGTGCTATAGAAGTTGAACCTTATAATATAATCTTTACAGAGCTAAAAAATATCATAACTAACTATTGTATACCTACGTTCCGCAGCTTCTAGGAAGAAAAAAAGTATTTTAAG
>CALKWO010000383.1 GCA_938003875.1 uncultured bacterium | reverse complement strand
ATAAAAAAAGAGCAGACAAGACACTGGATTTGCTTTGCAAAAGGACAAAGACAAGTTCTCTTTTTGTGCCTTGCGACACTGTTTTTATTCCTTCCAGGATGCTTCACCTCCGCTCTTGAACCATACAAAGATCTAAAATTTTACACCTTTCTCTATCAGGACTTTTTACACAAACGTCAAACTTAACATGTATGACGCTCAGGCCTCCTGTTAAGTAGGGATACTAGAATTTTTTGACTGGTTACTTAGAATAAAATCTGACGGAAAAAATATAGATTAAAAAACCAAGACAGCATAGAATAAAAGTTTTGCTTTCTGGAATGCTTACTGCCTGGAGATGGAATGTATATATCTGTCCTGTACTTCCCAAAGCCGCTCCTACGTCAGTAGTTATCGTTAGAGTAGCTGTTTTAAAAGCATAAAGCGGGTCGAATTCACTCCAATTGCAAGTAATTATAAGATTTTGCAACTGATTTTTACTAAGTACCATTCCTTGGGTAAAGTTACTTAGCGTAAAATAAGATGCATCTGGCCCAGTAATTACTGCATTCAGGATAGTCATATTGGTAAGATCGCCTAAATCATTGTCTTGTGTAAGATTTTGTATTGCCAGTGTTTTAGAAGTAATAGAATCTACCTGTCCAAAATCAATCGTAGAGCCAGGAGTTATAGAACTAGAAAAAATAGGGCTAACGCCTGTACCTGTAAGCGTATGACTTGTATTACCAGAATTACTTGTAATGTTTATAGTTGTAGAGTCATTGCCTTGATTAGTAGGTGTATAGCTATAAGTTCTTGATGCGATTTGATTCTGTGACAAAGAGAAACTTTGAGTTCCTGAGATAGGGGAAAATTCGCTTCCAGTTGCTGCGCCAATGCTTCCTATCAGTGTACTACCTACACTTCCAGTATTTGTTACAGTGACACTGGCACTCCCACTCGTTCCAACGCGAACATTCCCAAAATTTGTGTTCTCAGAAAAAATGGAAGAAGTGCCTACATAAATATCATCCACCCAAAAGTTTCCTTCATCTGTTATACCCAAAGCCAAAAAAGTTCCTGTTGCCACAGGCATCACTCCAGGCGTATAGCCAATGGTCGCATTGGTAGGTCTTGATGATCCTGTCGTCCAAAAACGCGCTTCGAGACTACCATTCACATTGTATAAAAACTCAAAATTGTAGTCAGTATCATTTGAGATAGAAATACTGCCTGTTTTTAGATAGTTGTTGATAGTATTGGCAGATGTCTGATCAACGATATAATATTTTCCAGAGATACGATTGATGACAATTCCATAGCCAGAACCCTTTGTGCCCCAGGCAGTAGCATCAGGGTCTGCCTTAATATCAGCTTCTCTTGCATTCAATGTAATATAGAAAGATTCATCGGCAGAACTAGAGCCATTTTTATATCGTAGGATACCTGAAAGTATTCCACTTGTCAGATTTTCTCCTAAATTGCGATAAACGAAGTTATCCCCAATACTTTCATTTGACCCATTGCTGATATATAAACGGTTTCCAGAAATACTATTTGTCCCGCCGCCCCATTCTACCCATCCATTCCCAACGGCTGCATTGTCAGCTCGGTTAAAATTATCAGAGAATGATAAGGCATGAACTGGCAAAAGGATAAGATAAAAAATACCAAATAAGATAAGATGCATAAAACCTCCTGTATATTGAAAATGTTTTGAAGAATACGCAATAAGAACAGTACTTTGACACGGATAAAAAATAAAACTCTTGATCTTAGAGATTATCAGTCTCCATCCATATTCATCTGTGGTTCAATAAATCTTGACTTATAAACTATTGGGAGACATTTTAGAGGTTAGCATATAAAATCGTTCTGTTAATTTACTTCATTTCATTGTATCGAAAAACTTAATTTTTGTCCATAGAAAGATTTTATGTTTTTCTTGACAAAAATTTGGAACATGCTAAAATTTTAACATGTTCTAAAAATTTATTTTGGATAAATTTTTAAAGCGGGCAATTTCTATGGTAGGAGATTTCGTTATGGAAAAAAATTATTTTATTTTGATCTTACTCCTATTTTTTCTTTCAGCAAGCAGCCATTCCAGTCTGATTGCATCATATAGCTTTGATGGCAATGCCAATGATTCCGTCCATGGTCTGAATGGTACTGTTGTCGGGGCTACTCTTACTCAGGACAGATTCGGAGTAGCTTCTAAAGCTTATTACTTTGATGGCAACGACTATATTTCTCTGGGAAATCCTTCTCTGCTCAATTTTACCACGGATTTTTCCATTACTGCCTGGATTAAACCCATGACCAACTCAGAGACATGGCCATCTGTCATTTCTAAATGGACAGGCAATACACACCTGGAAACTTTTTGGCTAGGCTATTATCAAAACGCTGCAAACTATTATTTAGGCGCAGAAGTGACCAACGCTGGATACAACAATTACAGAAATACAACCAATACCACAATCACCCTTGGTCAGTGGCAACAAATTGGAGTCAGCTACTCTGCTTCCAGTCATTGGATGGGGCTTTATCTGAACGGTACGCTAGTAGAGCAATGGCTTGATTTGTTGGGCACAAATATTTGGAATAGTTCTGACCCTGTTGTAATTGGTGGTGTCATGAAAACTTCTTTAAACCATGCTTTTGTCGGTTCTATAGACGAAATTCAGATTTACGACCATTCCTTCGCGATTCCTGAAATGTCTTCCCTCTTGTTTTTATTGATTGGGCTTATTGCATTATGGCGCATTGCAAGGTAAATGTGAAGTTTTGGATAGGAGCAGGCATTCTTTCTTTTTTGCTTGCTCCTTTATCTTTTAGTCTCCCTCTTTCTCTTCTTGGCCTATTTATTGCAGTTTTTATCTTCAAAAGGACACGCATTCTATCCATTGCCTCAAGAGAATTCAAGGCTCTATTTGCTTCGTTCTTGGGATGGCTTGTATTTTTAGGATTTATGGTTGTTCTTTGCTATCTCTATGAAGGTGCAGCCGCAAGGCTGGATTCCATGTCGGGGATGAGTCCTTATAATCTTGCGCCTTTGAGTTCTTATTTTCATGGATATGGTTTGAGCATTGCATTTCTTCTTATGATTCCCACAATTACCATGAGGCTCTTTGCGGAAGAGAGATCAAATGGAACCTATGAGCTTATGCTTAGCTATCCTGTAGCGGAATGGCACTGGATTGCAGGAAAATTTCTGGGAGTTTTTTTCTATTTTCTCATCCTCTGGTTGCCTTCGTTCTTCCATATATTTTTGCTTGGAATCAAAGGCTCGCTAGATGTAGGACAGATATTTTCCGTATATTTTTCTCTATTTTTATACACAGGAGCTTTTCTCGCGATTGGCATAAGTGCCTCCTGTTTTTTTACAAGCCAGCTCGCTTCATTCATCTGTACCATGATTTTGCTTTTGCCTTTTCACGGGCATATTTTCTGGACAGAATCTGCTCTTTTGCCAGAATATTTCTCCATTTTTTCTCTTTCCAGGCACTTAGAAATAGCCACAAGAGGTACGATTGCCTCTTTTAGCTTCTTTCTTTTCTTTTCCATTATCCTTCTTTTTCTCTATATTGCAACCAGGATAATACATGCCCATCGCTGGTTTCCTGGGCCTTTTAACGATTGGGTTATCAAGGCAAAAAGAAAAGCACTTGCAATAATCACACTATGTTTTTTTTCGGCTTCTGCCTTTTTCCTTTTTGTTTCTATGCCCTGGGGGATTCTTTTTGCTTTCCTGGTATCTATGCTCTTGTGTCATAGAGTTTTTATCAGAGAATTTCCTTACGCTATCATATCGGGTTCTAACAGTGTGTTGGGAGTTGCTTCCTGTCTTGCCATTGTTTGCATGATAAACTATCTTTCTCATTTCTATGAATCGCGACTAGACTGGAGTGCCCAAAAAGCTTTCAGTCTGGATTCCCATGTTGTCAGCCTTTTGCAAAAAGAACTGCCTCCAGGGGAAAGCATACAGGCTATTGCCTTGCTTGGCTATAGCGATCAGCACCGCCATGAGCATACAGAAAGAGACAATGAACGCTATTTTATCCTGAAAGAGATGTTTCGCAAGGTTGCGGATAGTCTCAATAAACCAGGGGAAAAAAGATTTGTTTATGAATTTTTGCATCCTGTGCAAGGCAAAGAAAATGTCTCGGATTATCTGGCCAAAGAAAAAGCCCAAAAAGAAAAGATCGCTCTTCTGCAAAACGAATATGGTCTGACAGGCTACAGGGAAGTGCTGCTTTTATACAAAAATCGTTACTATGTCCTGCAAGATCATGAACTTTTCGAGAAGAAACTAACAAGGCAGCAGGTTCCCAGATTGTTACTTTTGTGGAAAAAAATCTATGAAAGCGGTGGCATGATTGAAGCACCATCCGATGACGAAGAAAAGGCTTTTGTGCGATTGAAGGAAATTGCCAATCCTGAAATGCTGTCGGTCTTTCCTCATATTCTTTTAGAGCAAAATATTATTAATGCGATTCTTCGTCTGCTAAAAGGAATGCAAAGAAACGTATATTTCACGCAAGGTCAGGGCGAAAAAAATATAGCAGGGGAGCTGGCAGATGACTACAAGACTGCTTATCGTCTAGGCAATATAATACGCAGGGAAAACTTCTCTATTCGTACATTGGCTTTGGGGGAATCTGGCGAAATCCCTCAAGACTGCGATATTTTGGTAATTCTGGGGACAGATCGTTTTAGCCATTTTACTGCTAAAAGCCTGCTCTTGCTGGATCGATATTTTCAGAAGGGCGGGAACATCCTGCTTTGCCTGGAAGCAAATACAGATGGCGGTCTGATAGATTGGGCCAAAAAATACGGAATAGAAATTCAGAGAAAAACTTTTTCCTTTGTGATTCCTGGCTATAAAGATAGGAAAAGCAATATCTTTGCCTTGGAATCCTTTGCTTCTCATGATTCTCATCCTCTGCAAAAAATGCTGCAAAAAATGCAGGAAGAGGAAAATTGCAGCCAGCCGCCTTATAATCAGATCATTGTCGGGAGATCCTGTCCTGTCAAAAGTATGTCGCCAGGCATACAAAGCATTCTTTTTGTACCTCAAAGGGCCATTGCCTATCCTATAGGAGCAAAAGAAGAACCATCGCGAAGCATAGGTGCGATCCTGGAAAGGGAAAAAGGTGGAAAGCTTATTGTTGTAGGAGAGACTATGCTTACAAGCGATACACCTTATTATGAAACTGGGATGCAAAGCCCCATCCCCTATATGATGCTAGGCTCTAATCGTTTCATCATTCCCTGCCTTTTAGAATATATGTCAAAACCCATCCCTATTATTCCTGTAACAGGAAAAAATCCCATATTTTATTCAGAAGATATTAACAAATCCCACCACATTTTAGAGTAAAACAAAGACGCAGGGATTGCGCTGGCGTTCGGCTTTTGAGTGGACACGGCTTTTTCGGCGCAACCCTGCGGCTACAAATATGTTCAACAACATAGAGATATACGTTTCTTTGACTTTTGCTTTGGAAAATGCTAGAATATAGGCCTTTCTAATCTAACAGATAAAACTATTTTTTCGAGAATACAATATGCTGTCTTTCATCGTTTCCTATCCTTTCTTTTTATGGCTTTTTCCTGCTATTTTTCTACCTGTTTTGTTTCATCTTTTTTTTAAAGTACGGAAAAAACCGTATACTTTTTCGACTTTGATGTTTTTTCTGCGTCTTGATCCACAGCTTTCTTCTAAAAGAAAAATCAGGGAATGGATTGTCCTTGCCTTGCGTATCCTTTTGCTGCTATTTTTGCTTCTTGCATTATCAGGGATGGTTCTTACAGGAATTGGCTATGGCAGCTCGGCCTCTATTGTTTTGCTTGTTGATAATTCTGGCTCTATGAGTGCTTTGGGGATAAATGGAAAAAACAAGCTGGATGTAGCCAAAGAAGCAGCCAGAAGTTTGCTTGTGCTTTTTGGGGAAGGAGATCGCACTGCTGTTGTTCTCCTTGTGGATGACATTACAGTGCCTTTGGTAAACGGCTTTAGTTCAGACAAAAAGAAGATAGCAGATTCATTGGAAAAAATTCGGGAAACAGAAGCTACTGGTCTTGTGGGGAATGCTTTGGAAAAGGCCTGTACTCTTTTACAAAATGCACGAGATGGTGTTTCACAGGAAATTCATATTTTCAGCGATTTTCAAGACGCAGAGTGGGGTAAAAGAATCTTGCCAAAAAGAGCGATTCCTGAAAAGATCAAAATTTTTGCCCATGGCATCGCCTCTGCGAAAATGCAGGAAAATGCTCAGTTCACAGAATGCTTTTTCAAGAAAAACCTTTGGGCTAAGAAAAATTTTTCTTTGGATGTTTCGATTGTCAATACAACTGAGCAAAACTGCAATGTTCGCCTCCATTCTGTTGATGACTCAGGCAGAAAAGATTCCTATACAATGTCTCTGGATCAAAAGCAGGAAAAAAAATGGTTGTTTTCTTCTATTTTCGAATCCCCTGGCTTTCATTGGCTGCTATTCCGAATAGAAGGAGATAGTTTTACCGCAGACAACCACATAGCTACAGGCTTTTTTTGTGGTGAAAAAAAATGGGTCTTGATTGCAGGAGAGAAATCGGATTTTTTTCTTACTGCTATGGCTCTTTCTCCTTTTCCCCAAGGGGATATTACAGGCGTAGATGTAGAATTCGTTCCTCCTTCTGAAATCATGCAGGTATGCCAGAAGAAGAATCCTGTTTTAACAGTAGCAAGATGGGATACCTGGGAAAAAATCTTGGAAGAAAACAGCGATTTTTGGAGAAAAAGATGGCAAGATGGAAGCAATGCATTAGTTTTGCCTTCCTGGAATAGCAGACCAGGAAATAGGATGGAAGCATGGTTTGGTGGGATGCCAGAGGAGCCAGAAGAAAAAAAAGAAGGTATAGATATTTTCATTGTAGACAAACAAAATTTTTTATGGGAAGATATAAAAGAAGAGAAAGGAGAGATCCTTCTAAAAAATATAAAAGCTTATCGCTACTATCCCTTACATCTTTCGGATTCAAATGGCATTTTAGGTCTGGAAGACGATAGAATCCTTATGAGCCAGAAAGATTTTGGCAAAGGAAAGATTTTTTTAAGCGGCTTGGATTTCAATCCTGAATTTTGTAATCTTCCCTTGAAAGCAAGCTTTGTGCCCATGTTGCAAAATATGACTATAGTAGAAGAAGATAAAGAAGAGGTTCTTTATATATATGCAGGAGATCCTCTCTCTAAAGCAGGAGCAGAAATTGTCCATATTTCTTCCCTTGCAGGAAGCCCGTTAGATTGGAAAGGAGAATGTAGCCAGTTGGCTGGCATTCCCAGAAGTGGTATCTATGTTTTAAAAGAACAGGATAGAGCGACTTATTTGGCAGTGTCTTCATCTCCCAGAGAATCAAAGGAGAATTTTTTTATCCAGGGTGAAATCCCTGCGATAGAAGATATTTCCTTTTCCTTTTTGCTTTATAAAGATATAGACTCTTTTCTTTTGCAAAATCAGAGAAAGAGAAAAGGAACTAACCTTTATCTTCCTTTCCTCTTTCTTGCAATTCTCAGCTATTGTCTGGAAGGATGGATTGCTAATCCATCTTTAAGATCTTTTAAAAAATAGTTTAATGCATAGAAAATTATAGAGTTAAATGAACTAATATCCAGGGGAATTCCCCCTAATATTTCAAAGGAACCAACATGTTAAAAAAATCAAATGCTGTATACCGTGCAGATTACCTGGGCCTTATCAAAAATTTTACCACTCATGAGCAACAGGAAGTATTGAATACCTTTATAAAATTTTCTCAGAAAAATATGGATCTTATCGAAAAGTGTGCATGGGAAAGAAATTGCGATCCTTTGCTCTGGAAAGAAATGGCCGATCTGGGAGCTTTCGGTGCTCATGTTCCAGAAAAATATTCTGGTACAAGTCTGGATGAGCTTTCTTATGCCTTGATGATGATTGGTCTTGAGTGGGGTGATTCTTCTCTGAGAAGCAATGCGAGCGTTCAGAATGCTCTCGTTGCCTACCCTATTCTCTCTTACGGATCAGAAGAGCAAAAAAGTCGCTATCTTCCTAAACTTGCCACAGGCGAATGGATAGGTGCTTTTGGATTGACAGAGCCAAACCATGGCTCAGACCCTGGCTCCCTGGAAACCAAGGCAGTAGAAACAGAGGGAGGCTATCTCCTCAGTGGTAGTAAACAATGGATTACCAATGCAGACATAGCCGATATTCATGTTGTTTGGGCCAAATTGAATGGTATGGTACATGGTTTTCTAGTAGAAAAGGGCAGAGTTGGGCTGACTGCTGTAAGCATGCACAAAAAAGATTCTTTGCAGGCAGGTCATACAGGCGAGTACACTCTGGACGAGGTCTTTGTGCCATCGGAAAATCTTTTACCCCATAGTGCTGGACTCAAATGCGCCTTGAAATGTCTGAATGAAGCTAGAGCAGGGATTGCTGCAGGAATCATAGGAGCAGCTATGTTTTGCTATGAGACAGCATGGGACTATGTCATGGAACGCAAGCAATTTGGAACAGCACTCGCAGCAAAGCAGATTACACAAGTCAAGCTGGCAGATATGGCAACTGCTATTGCCCAGGGTTTGTCAACAGCGTTCCACCTTGCAGAGCTAAGAGAAAGAAAAGTAGCTGATTTCAGCCATGTAAGTATGCTAAAAAGAGCCAATACACAAATAGCAAGAGACGTTGCTTCTATGGCCAGAGGAATGCTGGGAGCCAATGGCGTGAGCAGTGAATATCCTATTATGAGAGTGATGAAAAATATTGAGAGTGTTTATACCTACGAAGGAACTTACGATGTTCATGGCTTGATTATAGGCAATAAAATAACAGGATATGCAGCCTATTAGGTAATGAGACAAAAATCTTTTGACAAAGAGAACGCATTGATCAAAAACGCAGGGATTGCGCTTGCGTTGGGCTTTTGAGCAGACACGGCTTTTTCGGCGCAACCCTGCGACTACAATCTATCAAAATTGTTTTAAAGGAAAGAAAAATATGAAGAAATTTTTTTTATTTATTTCTATAATCATTCTTTGCAGTATTTTTTTGCAAGCTCAAAATACATCTTTTATATTGACTATATCCAAAGATATACACAACACATCAGAAGAAAAATTTCTAGCACATTCTGGGGATGGGGCTTTCGACAGCTATCTGATCCAAAATCTTCCTTTCCTGCCAGTGAAAGCCTTGTATCAAGATTTAGAAAAAAAACTCAATACAAAGCTTATCAGCCGTGGGGAAGCTCATATCACTGTAATCACTCCTGTTGAATACTACAATGTCCTGAAATCTCATATCTCTATACAAGAAATTGACAAAATCGCTAAGGATATGAAAATCCAGGAAGCACCTTTTAAAATCGTTTGTCTGGGAAGAGGGCAGACTATAATGGATAAAGAAATAGAATCGACTTACTATATAGTCGTAGAAGCAAAAAGGCTTATCGAAATACGGAAGGCTATATGGGAAATTTATGTATCTAAAGGTGGAAATCAGGACGATTTTAACCCAGACTATTACTATCCTCATATTACAGTAGGTTTTACTAAACGAGACCTTCATGAAAGCGATGGAGTGATCAAAGACAAAAATAGCCATTTTGCCTGCATTGTGGAAGAATAGTATATTCTTACTATAAGCATCTGTAAAAAATTTTAGAATCAGAATTTGCCGAAAGAAAGGCCTGGTATGGGATATTCCAAGATTTTTATTTTTGTTCTTAGCTTAATGATTCTTGCATGTTTTCCTAGACACCATCAAACAGATTTTAAAGATATACCAGAGACAGCACAAAATATTGCGCAAGAAGAAAAGCCTGTTGTGGCCTCTGATGCACCAGCAATCAAGAAAGAAGAGCCTGTTACTGAAGTCCCTTCTCTACAAGAGAGTTCACCCTCTGTGGTTCTTGATACACCAGCAATCAAGAAAGAAGAGCCTGTCGTCGAGACTCCTGTGCTGCCTGTTATCGAAGCACCTTCTCGACAAGAAGAAAAGCCTGTTATTGTGACTCCTGATGCGCTAGTAATCAAGAAAGAAGAGCCTGCTGCCGAGACTCCTGTGCTGCCTGTTGTTGAAGCACCTTCTCGACAAGAAGAAAAGCCTGTTATTGTGACTCCTGATGCGCCAGTAATCAAGAAAGAAGAGCCTGTCGTCGAGACTCCTATGCTGCTTGTTATCGAAGCACCTTCTCGACAAGAAGAAAAGCCTGTTATTATGACTCCTGATGCGCCAGTCATCAAGAAAGAAGAGCCTGTCGTCGAAGTTCCTTCCCTACAAGAAAAAACGACCGTTGTAAAGAAAGATTCGTCCCAACATGGACTGTCTCCTTCTTCAAAAGGAATTTCTTCTATACAACAGAGGCAAGAAATTTTAGAAACTCTTCCTTTCGTTCGTATGGAAGTAGAAAAATCTACTGCAAATGCAAAGGGAGGGGATTTTTTGACTGATGAGAATCCTAAAAAAACACAAAAACTTTATAAAACGCCTGCTTTCTTGAAAAAAAGTAATACTTCCCTGGAAAATTTCCTTTTGATTGAGCCTTCCCAAAAAGAGAAAAAGCTAGCGAACTATCCTATACAAATAGCGCGTCCTTTTATAAAAGGAGAAATCCATCACTATCCACAGGCCTATCTGGATGAATTGCCTTTGATTACTCAGGCAGATGTTAAATGCAGATGGGATGATGGTAGCGTAAAGCATGCTATTCTTTCTTTTATCGCTCCAGAGATTAAAGAAAATTCTAAGATTACTTTTCGCAATCAAAAAACAGGAAATAACGATGATTTTGAAAGCAAGGAAAGAATTCTCATTCATTATAACTTTGAAGCATGTATGAAAATCAGGACTCAGGATCATCACAAAAAAATTTCAGCAAGAGAAATGATAAAATCAGGACATTTCTCCTATTGGCAAAGAGGATCAGTCTGTACCAGTATCATTATAGCAGACCACTCAGAAAAAAGAGTCTACGATGTTGGTTCTGACAATCACAGATCTATAAGGCCTATATTCCATGCAACTTTCTGGCCTGGCTTGAAAAAATTTCGGGTGCGGTTTATTGGAGAAATCTGCAACTCTATTGCTTTACAAGACCAGTTCTATGAATTAGAGCTTCTTGTAAATCATCGCAACCCCAAATCTGTATATAAAAATGATATTGTTCAGCACCATGCTATGAGCCGATGGACAAAAGAATTCTGGGGCGGAGAAAATCTACCCAGCATAAACATAAACCATAACTTACAATATTTGATTGCTACGAAATTGATACCAAACTATGATTACCAGAAAAATATTCCTGATAGTGTGATAGAACAATACTATAATTCCTGGCTGAGCCAGGATAAAAACCTTTTTAGCGAAGGAAACTGGACGAAATATATGCCTGGCACAGGAGGGAGATGGGATATTGGCCCCTATCCCGATTGGGTTGTTTTCTGGCTATACACAGGCGATTCTCGCCTGTTAGAAATGTCGGCTGGAAATTCCAACCTTGCAGCGTCCTGGCCTGTACATTGCAGAGAGGGAAAGACAGGGCTTTTTTTTGATTTAGAAAAACAAAAAAGTGCTTTGGGTAAAGTTGTTTCTATAAACGCACGTCCTTCTATTTTTATGCCCAATCTCGCATTTAGCTATACAGCAAACGAAGACAGAATAAACCCTGTAAAAATTTTAAAAGAACATAGTTGGGTACCCGATCTTCCTCACCAGCCAGATCCTGACTCTGTATTATACATGCTTACTGGCGACTTCTGGTATCTGGAGCAAATGTATTTTTGGGCTTCCTGGACAGCCACTGCTACCAATGGAGATACAGAAGTGCATTATGGGCGTGGCCCAAAATCAAGAGGAGGGATTTCCAGTGAAATCCGCGGTCAAGCCTGGGCTTTTCGCAATAGAGTGCGAGTTGCCTGCCTTGCTCCAGACGCAGCCCCAGAAAAAAAATACTTCACACAACTGGTAGAAGATGCTATCGCTATATGGGAAGGCCAGCGAAATATCACAAAAACATCCTACGAAAAGACACCTGCATGGCAATGGGGGAACACCTTAGGAAAAGGAATATGGGGCAGCCTGGATGTACCTCCATTGCACTTCTGGAATAGAGGAAATAGCGGACTTGTGGCTTCGGATCTATTAGATACGAATGTTGCAGCGGAAGGCATCTCCCCATGGGAACAAAATTTTATGATGTTTGCCTTAGGACATGCTAAAGAGCTAGGATTCAAGACAGATGCTCTTTCCCAATGGCTTGGAGAATTCATTCTAAAGGCTGTTGTAGAACTAGGAGTAGAAAAAGTGTCTGCATACAGAATGCCTACTATAAAAAAAGAAGGCAAATTTTTTGCAAATTTTTCAGAACTCAAAGAAGCCTACAAGTTTGATTATAATTTCAAAGAAAGCTTAGAAAACTCTCTTAAAGACCCTGTGCATGGATACTCTTACATCTTGATTCCTTCTGTTGCTATGGCGAAAGATACAGGAGCAGAAGGGGGGAAAGATGCCTGGAAAGCCATAAAAGAACAGGTCATCAACTCTTCTGTTCTCAACTATTATCCTAAATGGCTCATTCTGCCCAGGACGGAGGAATAAACGCACCATGCCTCTCCATTTTGAGTTTTAATATCTTGTCTTGCAACATATTGTAGCCGCAGGGTTGCGCCGAAAAAGTCATGTCTGCTCAAAAGTCTAACGCCAGCGCAATCCCTGCGTCTTTGGTCAATACCCTTTAAGGCAAAAGACGCAGGGATTGCGCTGAAGGTCATCTTTTCCGAATAGATAGTCATTTTCGGCGCAACCCTGCGGCTACAAATCATTGCAAAGTAGGCAATTATTGTTTAGGCTAGCACCATCTATATGAATAGGATAATAGATGTTTGAAAATACCTTGAAGAATTCTATATTGATCGTGATTCTTATGCTGCTTTCTGTAGGGATGATTATGGTCTATTCCACAAGCAGCATTGTAGCTCAGATGGATCCAGCTACAGGAAATCCCTATTTTTTTATCAAAAAACAAATATTATGGATGCTCATTGCTGGACTTGCCTTGCTCATTTGTAGCGATATACCTTATAAATTTTTTTACAAACATGCTTATACTTTTTTTGGTATATCATTATTTTTCCTCATATTGGTTTTAATTCCAGGGATTGGGGTTAAGTATAATGGTGCAAGGCGATGGATGCGCATGGCAGGAATGGGAATTCAGCCTTCAGACTTCACCAAACTGGCATCTGTTTTATTTATCGCGGCATATATCGAAAGAAACTATGCACAAATTAAAAATTTTTATGTCGGATTTTTGCCTGTTTTCTCTTTGGTTTCTTTTTCTTGTTTTTTGATACTGATTGAACCAGATTTAGGGACTTCATGCTTTATCTTTCTTGTTGGTATATTATTATTGCTTACAGGTGGTATCCGATGGCAGCATCTTATGCCTCTTTTTTTGGCAGGAATTCCTGTCTTCTTAATACTCGCCATTTTTAAACTTCAGCATATCTATGCTCGTATCGCTATATATCTCAACCCTGAGCTAGACCCATTAGGGAAGGGCTATCAGATACGCCAATCTCTTATTGCTCTAGGATCAGGAGGATCTTTGGGTCTGGGGTTAGGGGCAAGCCAGCAAAAACTCTTTTTTCTAAGCGAAGAAAGCACAGATTTTATTTTTGCTATTTTAGGCGAAGAGCTAGGCTTTTTAGGCACAGCCGTGATTCTTATTTTTTATGCCTTTTTTCTTTATTATGGTCTTAGGGTTGTACAGAAAGCCCCTGATATTTTTTCCATGATCCTTGCTTTGGGAATTACCCTGAACATTACACTACAAGCTGTTTTCAATATAGCTGTAGTCACCCATACAATTCCAGCCAAAGGCATTTCTCTGCCTTTGATCAGCTTTGGTGGCTCAGGGCTTTTTTTTACTTTAGTGCAGATAGGAATTCTTCTGAATATATCAGGAAAATGCCAGACATAAGCAAACCTGCACTAAAGTCCCCATTCATCTTCCTGTACCCAGGTTTTCTTTTCTGGATCATAGGCTATCATGATAAGGCGAGCTGTGGGTAAGATGAGCTTACAGTAATGAAATTTGCGAATGACAGGCCCTTTGAAAATATCCTGGTATTTGGAAGATGAAGTTGTGTTCAGGCGATGGCGAGGGCCTCCGCCTCCACCAGAAACGACGAAATGCTTATTTTCATAGAGAAAATGCTCATAAGCATGACAATGACCTGAGAAGAAAACTTTTGCTTTGGGAGTAGAGAGAAAAGCAGGAAGAAAGTATTGTTTTACTTCTTCTCTGGAAGCGATGACCTGGCTGTTGGTAAAAGGAGGATGGTGGTCACAGACAAAAACATGCTTTATGCTTGGGTCATTGTCATACTCTCTTAATTTTTTTGTGTACCAGAGGTTTTGCTGAAAAATTTCTTCCTGGGTGAGCTGGCTAAAATTGGAATCGAGGAATAGAAACGCTGCATTGCTGAGCTTGCGATCATACCAGCGTTGTCCGTTGAGATAGGGAAATCGCTGGAAATAGCTTTTTAATGCTTTCGTATTATTGCCATAATAATTGTGGTTTCCTAAAAGAGGATAAAGTGTTATCCTATTATCTCTTACGCATTGCGTATTGAGATCGAAGTCTTTCCAGTGAGATTTGCTAGATCCACGAAAAATAAGATCGCCTAAAATAATGATAGCAGAAGGCTTTTCTTCCAGAATAGCAGGGAATAGGAGTTTTCTAACAGAATCGTTGTTCTCTCTCCAAAATTCCCATCCGCTGGTTTTTTGGGTATCACCTACAATAATAATGGTTTCGTATTTTTCTTGCTTGTATTCTTGAAATATTGCATGCTGATTCTGGGCATAGCAGAAAATTGCAATAAAAAAAAGTATCAGTATGGCTCTTTTTTTCATATAGTTCCTCAGTTGTGACTAAAAAAAAATTTTCTATTCTGGATTCCTATGCCTAAAACCATCACTATAATCATAAACAAAGAAGAAGGCTCTGGTACACATAAGGCTGTAAGATTATAGGTAAAACTGCGTCCTTCTGCTCCAAAAGCAGCATCCTGGTCTGTTACGATAGTCAAAGTTGCTGACCTGTTTGCGAACCGCCATTCAGGATTTGTAATCGAAAGAAGCAGATCGTAATATCCTCCTTTGGATATGATCTGACTTGAGCTAAAATTCATAGCAAAATAGCTGGCATCTGGGCCAGAAATTATGGCATTCAAAATAGTAAGTTTGGTCAGATCGCCTAAATCCTGATCAGGAGTGAGATTTTGGATTCTCAAGGTATACTGCGAAGTAGAGAATGCCTCAACTACTCCAAAATCTATGGTAGAATCAGGAGCTATAGAGCTTACGTATACAGGGCTTACCGCAGTGGAGGAGAGTTGGGCTATCACTGTTTGAGCGGTGTTTGTTTCATTCGTATTTCCATTGCTAAAATTGATTTGTATGTTTGCTGTGTCTTCTCCGCGGGCCGTCGGACTATAGTTGTAGTTCAGTGTTTGCTGGCTACCATCGGTGAGGCTCAGATTCGTTCCATTTCCAGAAAATTCGGGGCTTCCCGTGGGAGCAAGTACCGTACCATTTAAATTTCTTGCAGATCCTAAACTGGCATCAGCAAGATTTCCATTTCCTATATTTTTTACCGTGACGGAGGCAGTATTGGTGGTACCTGTTCTGGTATAAGTAGGCAAGTTGGTTTGTGTTACCTGATTTACAGGAGCTACACCAGTTCCAGAAAGAGTCCGGGTAATCGTAGGATTATTCGGATCATTGCTTGTAATCGTAACATTCCTGGTATCTGTCCCTCGGTTTGTGGGAGAGTAAGTAAAACTTCTGTTCTGGGAAGAACCCGAAGTAAGTGAGTTAATTGCCGTGCTACTCTGAGCATTAAATTCACTTCCTGATGGCACTTCACCAATGCTGCCCGTCAGTGTACTTCCTGATGCACCTGTATTGGTGATTGTTATATTCTCATTTTTGCTACTCATAACAAGAACATTGCCAAAATTGGCATTAGTTGCTGAGATAGCTGGCACAGTGACCAATGATTCATTGATAACCAAATTTTTCAATGCCATGTAAGCGGCACTGCTAAGATTTGTTGTCAAAGTATATGTAGTGTTAGCCGATAAAGTCAGAGGCCCACCTACAAAGGTATGTATTCCAGATTGACTTGAATTCCCCGAAGAATTTAAACCTGTACCAGTAAGTGCAAAAGGGAATCCCTGATTCATTCCGCTTCCTATCTCGTATTTATTGAGTTCGACGCTCTGGCTGAATTTCATACTAAAATAGGCATTCAATCCGCCTGTTCCTACACAGATACCTAGACTATTGTGATAGAAAGCCCCTCCTTCAGGATTGAAGAAAGTTACAGTTATGCCTCCCACTGTTTTGCTGAAAGATGTAGTGCCATTTCCAGCACCGTCTGTTAAATCTATAGTAACAGACTGAATATTTATCATATACAAAAAGATTATTAAAAATAATAAAAATTTCTTCATAGAAAAATTCCTTCATAAAAAAATTCTTTTGCCGAATGAATAATTTTTTTCTTGAATATCTATCTATTGTCCATATTAATAAGATTTAGTCAATGATTTAATAAGGAATCAGAATTAAGCGATGAGAATTAAATTAAATAACTTCCCCATAAGATTTCACCGCAGAGGCGCAAAGAACGCAGAGAAGAAAGAAGAAGAATAAAAAATATTGTCTCTAATCCTTCGTGTTTTTCTCGTTCTTCGTGGTAAAATTCTAAATCTTCTCTTCTCTGCGCCCTCTGTGCCTCTGCGGTAAATTTTTTTACTAAAGTGGGTAAGTTATTTAATTCTGATTCCTTAATGGAATCTATTCGTCAAATTGTATCTCAGAAAGGATGTCTTCCAGGCTTTGTTTGTTCAGAGAGACATCGCTTATGGGCATAGCCGTTTTAGCTTGTTGTAGCATATCAGGAGCGACTTCTAGCCAGTTTTTCAGCTCGGCCTCAAAGGTACATACCAGATGTGAGATTGTTTCTGGATTGTAGACATTACGGCTATAGCTCCATTTGATATGGAGTTTTTGATCTGTAATCAAGGCATCTATATCCAGAAGATGACGGCGCAAGGCTTTAGGGCTATGGCTAGGTCCTGTTTCATCATGATAGGAAAAAGCAAAAAGACGAGAAGACTGGAACAGAGGATCGAACTGTCCCAGATAGTTGAAGACGATCTGGGGCTGTGGATGCGCAGAGAAACTTTGCTGTATCGCCTTGTCTGTACATAAATAGCGTAAAACTCCATATCCCAGGCCATGATTTGGCATAGAAGCGAGTGTGCTGTGGACGTGATGGAGCTTCTCCTGTATGGACATAGCAGGATGGAATCGCAGGTGTATGGGATATATCGTGGTAAACCAGCCTGTTGTGCGAGAGAGGTTTATGCTGTTAAAGATTTCTTCTCTTCCATGACCTTCGGTTTCCAGGCATATACATTCTTGCTTTGTCCAGGAATAAAGGCTTTGCGCAAAAATGGCAAGCAGCATTTCATAAAGAGAAATCTGGTGTTTGGGTATTTCCTGGAGCAAAGCCTGTGTATCTTCCTGAGAAAGAATAGTTTCCAGAATATGCGTACTTCCTTCTGTGTTCTCTCCAGAGTAGTCTATGGGCAAAGGATAGAAGGGAGAGGTCGAAGCCAGCCAGTGTTTTGTCTCTTCTTTGATGCTTTGCGTCTGAGCATATTCCATAAGCCTGTTCGCCCAATATTGTAGAGAAGTGGTTTTTGCAGGCAAAGAAGGCGTTTGCCCCTGGGCAATTTGAAAATAGAGTGTTTCCAAATCTTCCAGTATGATCCGCCAGGATACCCCATCCACCACGAGATGGTGCAACAGCATATAGAGCTTCTGCGTTTCCCCCAGATCAAACAAAGCAGCCTGTCCTATAGGGCCTTTTTGCAGATTCAAGCTAGATTGCAACTGGATCATGGTATTGGATATGCTTTGCTTTTGCTCTTCCTGGGAAAGAGAAGCAAGGGAAAACAGATGGAAAGGCATAGAAGAATGGACATCCCCCACGATGCTTTGCTCCCATGCTCCATTTTTTTGCTCAAAACGCAGCCTGAGCCCATCATGATGCTGGACAATCCATTCCAGTGCCGATTGGAAAACATCAGGCACGATTCTCTGGCGCAAAGTAAGAACTATCGTCTGGTTCCAGTGGTGTACGTCTTCCAGATTCTGCTCAAAAAACCAATGCTGTATAGGGGTCAAAGGCAAGTTGCCTGTAATCAGACCTTGCTCTGCCTGGGGTGATTGCTGCGTCTGCATTTCCTGAGCGAGAAGGGCGATTGTCTGGCTGCGAAAGATTTGCCGAGGTGTCAGCCGTATCCCTTTCTGACTTGCCCTGGCAATGATCTGCATACTTAGGATAGAATCTCCTCCTAGCTCGAAAAAATTGTCTTCCATGCTGATTTCCTTGAGCCTCAAGACTTCCTGGAAGATAGAGGCAAGCTCCCTCTCGACTTCTGTGCGAGGAAGAACGATTTTCTTTGCCTCTTTGCTCTGCTCTTCGGGCATGGGCAATGCCTTGCGATCTACCTTGCCGTTAGGTGTCCTGGGCAAAGCTTCCAGAAAAACAAAATTCGATGGAACCATATAGTCTGGGAGCTTTTGCTGCAAGAAAGCCCGCATGTCTTTACTTTCTGGCTTTTCTTTGCCCTCATAGCACAAATAGGCTACGATTCTTTTATTCCCTGGAGTATCTTCCCTGAGCATGACCACGACCTCCTGGATTCCAGGATATTGGGAGAGCATTGTCTCGATTTCTCCCATTTCGATGCGGAAGCCTCGTATTTTGATCTGGTGGTCTACTCGTCCCAGGAAGTGCATCTGCCCATCCTTACGATATTGCGCCAGATCGCCTGTTCGGTACATGCGCCTGCCTTTCTCTGGATGGAAAGGATCCACAAGGAATCTTTCTTGCGTCAGTTCAGGGCGGCCAAAGTATTCTCTTGCCACGCCATCGCCACCAATATAGATTTCCCCAACAATACCAAAAGGCACAGGCTCCAGATTCGCATCCAGCAAATATATCTGGGTATTGGCAATGGGTATGCCAATAGGCGGAATTTCCTCCACACCTCTGGCAATCAGAGCAAAAGACGAATAGGTCGTAGTTTCCGAAGGCCCATAGAGATTGTAGAGCTTCTTTACATGCTTTCTGGCATAGATTTGCTGTGCCAGGATGCTTTGGAAAGGTTCTCCCGCAAGATTGGCCGTCTGTATGGAAACAGGGAGAGCATCCATTCGTATCAACTCTGCCATAGCAGAAGGAACGGTATTGATCAACGTAACTTCTCTGGCGCATGGGAGATTGGGCAAATGCAAGGCATTCTCTGCCAGGATGACTTTGTTCCCTGTGATCCAGGGCAAGAAAATTTCAAATATAGACAAATCGAAGCAAACCGATGTCGAGAACAAGGTTCCTTCCAGCTCCTCTGCTGTAAAGACTTCCTTTGCCCAATACAAAAAGTTTACTGTCGCACGGTGTTCTATGGCAACGCCTTTGGGCTTTCCCGTTGAGCCTGATGTATAGATGAAATATGCCAGATTTTCTGCTTTTGCCATGCATACAGGAGAGTCCTCTCTTGGCGGGATTCGATTTTCCCAGCCATCTTCCAGAAAAAGGATATTCCCCTTATATTCTGAGAGACTATCCACAAGATGCTTCTGGGTCAGAAGGACTTTGGCCTTTACATCTTCCAGCATGAACGACAGCCTGTCTTTGGGATACACAGGGTCCAGGGGGACATAAGCTCCGCCAGCTCTGAGTACTGCTAGAATACCGATAAGAAGAGAATGCGTCCTCTCCAGGCATATCCCCACAGGAATTTCAGGGCCAACGCCCAGAGATTGAAGATGATGCGCCAGATTACGGCTCAGACGATCCAATTCTTCGTAGCTCACTCGCTTCTCTCCCCATACAATTGCGGTAGCATGAGGTGTTTTCTGCATCTGCCGTAAAACCAGATCGTGGATACATTCGCCTTGTGGATATTGCCTTTGCGTTCGGTTCATATCATAGAGTATTGTATGCTTTTCCTGCGTATTCAGAAGGCAAAGCCTGCTCGTCTTCATGCCAGGGTTCTGGACGATGCTTTCCAGCAAAGTCTGAAAATGCTTTGTCATTTTCTCTAAGGTACTTTGTTCCCAAAGGTCTGTATTGTACTCCCATATACCAGCAAGCCCTTCTTGTGTATCTTCCATGAAAAGCGTCAGATCGAACTTGGCCGTATTGTTATGGAAAGGCAGAACCTGGATTTCCATCTTGCCCGCTTTTTGAGACAGCTTAGGGATATTCTGTAAAGCGAACATCACCTGGAACAAAGGAGTATAGCTCAGGTCGCGTCCAGGCTGTAAGGCTTCCACCACCTTTTCAAATGGGACATCCTGATGAGCGTAAGCTCCCAATGCCTTTTCCTTTACCTGCAAAAGCAGCTCCAGAAAAGTAGGATCAGAGGAAAAATCGCTGTCCAGAACAAGCGTATTGACAAAAAATCCCATGATGTTTTCGATTTCCATGCGATTGCGATTGGCGATAGGCGTGCCTGTACAGATTTGCTTTTGCCCGCTATATCGGTAGAGCAATGTTTGGAAGGCAGCAAGGAGCGTCATGAATAGAGTCACGCCATTTTCCCTGCTCAAACCTATCAATTCATTCCTGAGCGAAGAAGGTAGAGAAAAACAGTGGCATTCTCCTCGGAACGTCTGGGAAGCTGGTCTTGGTTTATCCAAAGGAAGCTGCAAAACAGCAGGGTTTGTCCCTAGTGTCTTTTTCCAATAGGCGATCTGTGTGTCCAGGATTTCCCCTTGCAGGAAGTTTCTCTGGCTTACGCCAAAGTCCGCATACTGTATAGCCAGAGCAGGCAAAGGCGATGGTTTTGCCTGGACAAAGGCTTCATACAAATTCGCCATTTCTCGCAGGAAGATGCTGATACTCCATCCATCCGAAATGATATGATGGATATTCAGAAGCAAGCGATAGTTCCCCTCTGCCAGTTTCCACAAAATGATGCGAAAGAGCGGATATACGGCAAGATCAAAGGGCTTTTGTGCCTCTTCTAATGATCTTTGCAGAATTTTTTGCTCTCGTTCCTCTGGAGCAATATGCTTGAGGTTGACGATTTCCAGATCAAAGGGCTGATAAGGCAAAATGACCTGCCTGGGGATGCCTTCTTCTTCCAGGAATATCGTTCTCATAGCCTCGTGCCTTCGAATGATTTCTTCAATGCTCTTTTCTAAAATTTCTATGGAAACCTCGCCTTGCAAAGAAAGAAGAGCAGGTATATTGTAAGCCGCTATGCCAGGATCCATCTTATCCAGGAACCAAAGCCGTTGCTGTGCAAAGGAAAGAGCAAGAGATCCCTGACGGGAAGCCCGCACAATGGAAATTCTGTGCGATCTTTCTTCTTTATGGGACAAAAGACTTTCTATTACTTTGGCCAGGCTTTCTATTGTAGGACAATCAAAGAGCTTATGTATAGGAAGTAGAATCTGGAACGCATCGCAGATTCTCGAAAGCACCTGGGTAGCCAGAAGAGAATGCCCCCCTAAATCAAAGAAATTTTCGTGGATTCCTATAGTCTTCCTTCCTAAAAGGCTGCACCAGATATCCGAGATCATCTCTTCTACAGGATTTCGGGGCAAGACGGTTTTTTTCTGCTCGGACACCATCGAATCATCAGGTAAAGGCAATGCCTTGTAGTCCAGCTTATGGTTCGGGGTAAGAGGCAAAGCATCCAATACAACGAAAAACGAAGGCACCATATACCTGGGGAGTCTCTCAATCAGAAATTCGCGGATTGCCTGGGTTTCATATTCTTTTGAGGCAGGGACGAGATAGGCCACGATTTTTTTGTCCTTTGCCATTTCTCTCACGAGAACGGCGACCTCGCTCACAAGCCCGCTTTGCCTGATCGCCTCTTCGATTTCTCCTAGCTCTATCCTGAAACCTCGGATTTTTACCTGGCTGTCCATACGGCCCAGATATTCTATCTGCCCATCTTCTCTGTAACGAGCGAGATCTCCTGTTCTGTAAAGCCTGGCATTGTTTTTTTGGCTGAAAGAATCGGGAATATATTTCTGGGCAGTCCATTCTGGGCGATTCAGGTATCCTCTGGTAACGCCTATCCCACCAATACAAAGTTCGCCAGGCACACCAATGGGAATGCGCTTTCCAAAGCCATTGAGTATATGGATCTGTGTGTTGCCAATAGGATAGCCAATCGGAGGAATGTCATCCCCTTCTTTGCATAAGGCAAGAGTAGCCCAAATCGTGCTTTCTGTTGGGCCGTAGGCATTGAAAAAGCGACGGCCTTTCTCCCATCGGGAAACAAGACTTGCAGGACACGCTTCCCCTGCTACGATGAGAACCTCAAGATCGCTCAGCTCTTCGCAAGGCACTGTATCCAAGACAGAAGGCGTTAGTACAGTATGCGTTATGCCTGATTTACGAAGCGTTTGTAAAAGCTCATTTCCTACAAGCAAAGGCTCACGGGAAGCCAGGCATAGAGTTGCTCCTGATCCTAGTGCCATAAGAATTTCAAAGGTCGCTGCATCGAAATTCAGAGAAAAGAATTGCAACACACGGCATCCTGGTCTGAGATCAAAGGATTTCCTTTGTGCCATGACTACATTGCAAAGACCACGATGCTCTACCAAAACGCCTTTGGCATTTCCACTAGAGCCTGATGTATAGATAATATAGGCCAGGTTTTCAGGAAGAACAGATATTCTGGGGTTCGCCATGCTTTCCTGGGCAATGCTTTCCCACTGGGCATCCAGATACACGACCTTGCTATCAGGCAAAAGTAAAGGAATGGGGATATTCTGCTGCGTCAGCAAAATTTTTACCTGAGCGTCTTCCAGCATATAGCGAAGTCTCTTTTCGGGATATTTCGGGTCTAAAGGAACATAGGCACCGCCTGCTTTGAGGATTCCCAGGATCGCTACAATCATTTCCAGGGAAGAATAAAGCGATATGCCCACGAGTACTTCTGGCTTTACGCCTATACGTATCAGGTGATGAGCAAGCTGGTTGGCCTTTTCATCGAGTTCCTGGTATGTCAGCCTGGCATTCCCCCATTCCACCGCTATGGCGGAAGGTGTCCTGGCTGACCATTCTTCTATGATATGATGCACTGCATGTCTGTCGGGATAAGCAGCTTCTGTATTGTTCCATTGATCGAAACATTGCTTTTCTGTATGGCTCAATGGCTCGATATCCTTTAGCTCCCTGGCTCTAAGAAATCCCAGAACTATATTTTTTAGATGAAGTAGCATTCTCTCGATATTTTTTCCGCTAAAGCGATCCTGCTGGTACATGATTCTCAGAATCATTCTGTCTTGATATGGAAGCACTGCCAGCGTAAGGGGATAATGCGTTTTCCCGATGCTCTGCACATCTTGTATTTCCAAATTCTCCAGGCAAGCACAGACATCTATAAGGCTGTTCTCCAATACCATGATGCTTTCAAAAAGAGGAACGCCCCTCTCTATTTCGCTCCAGGATTGTATGTCTACAAGAGAAGTAAGCTCATGTTCTCGTATCAGAAGGGATCTTGCCTGGATTTGCTTCATCCAGGAAACTACCTTCGATTGAAGGTCGTTCTGGATTCTCACGGGGAGTGTATTCAGGAAAAGCCCGACCATATTTTCTATGCCTTGCAATGCAGGAGGCCTGCCAGAAGATGTCACCCCAAACACAATGTCCTTTTCTCCACTGTACCATGAAAGAAGGAACGCCCAAGCACTCTGCACCAGCGTACTCCAGGTAAGGCGATTTTGCTTGAGGAACGTTTCCACTGCCTGGGTTTCCCGATAGGATAAAAAGACTTCCTTTTCCTGGTATTTTGTGCTTTCGCTTTTAGCAACGGACAGCGGGCTTCCTGGCAAAGGCGTTGGATGCTGGAATCCAGCGAGAAATTCTCTCCAAAATTTTTCCGCTTTCAGGCGATCCTGGCCTTGTATCCAGGCAATATAGTCTTTATAATGCCTGACAGGAGCAAGAGAGGCTTGCCCCTGGTATAGCGCAAGGATTTCTTTGAAAAGGCATTGGATAGCCCAGGCATCCAGGATCAGATGATGATAGCTTACCAGAAAACGATATTTTTCCTGCGCCAACCGTATCAGAATCAGTCGGAACAAAGGCGGATTAGTCATCTCGAAAGGCGTATCCAGATCTTTTTCCAGCAATTGGGAAATTTTCTGATTTTGCTCTTGTGCAGAGAAAGCAGAATAGTCTTCTTCCTGCCAGATTAGAGTAGCTTTGGGGAAAACGATCTGGCATGGCTCTGGTCTTTTTTCCCAGAAAAAGCCAGTCCTCAAGACAGCGTGTCTCTCCATCGTTTTTTGCCATGCTTCTTTCCATAAAGGAATATTCGTCTTGCCTTTCAAAGTGCATAGGAATTGCTCTCGGTAGATGCCTTTTTCCCTGGAAGAAAGGCTATGGAAAAGCATACCCTGCTGGACAGGCGAAAGAGGATACATATCTGCAATTTCGTTATGACCAGCGAGTTTGCTCTCTTTTTCCAATCCTTGCAACGGCCTGGCAGGGGAATCCTCAGAAGCTCTCTGTATCTGGACAAGCTCCCGTATCGTAGGATACTCGAAAATATCTCGTTGTGTGAGGGAAATTCCTTTTTCTGCTGCCCTGGAGAGAATGCGAATGCTGAGAATCGAATCTCCGCCGAGAGCGAAGAAATCATCGTATACACCTATTTTTTCTATTTCCAGAACTTCACTCCAGATGGCAGCAAGCTTCTCTTCTCTCTCATTGCAAGGTGCAACGTAAGATTCCGTCATCTCAGGACGATACCTTTCGTCCGAACTCAAAATTCGGCGGTCTATCTTGCCATTAGGCGTAAGGGGAAGCTCCTGGATTTCCATGTATGCGCAGGGAATCATATAATCGGGCAGTTTCTTCTTTAAGGTTGCTCGGATCTCTTTTGTATCAGGGATTTCTCCTTGTATTTTAGGGACGATATAGGCCACCAGCCTGCGTTCGCCTGCCCTGTCTTCCCTGACGACTACAGCAACGTCCTTGAGCCATTCTTGCTGAAAAAGCACGCTTTCGATTTCTCCTAGCTCAATGCGAAATCCCCGTATTTTGACCTGGCTGTCCTTTCTACCCAGAAATTCGATCTGTCCATCTTCTCGGAACATGGCCTGATCTCCTGTCCTGTACATCTTCTTTCCAGGCTCATTAGAAAAAGGATTTGCAATGAAGCTCGCTTCTGTAAGATCCGATCTTCTATGATATCCTCGGCTCAGGCCATGCCCTGCAATGTATAGATCTCCAGGAACGCCTACAAAAACAGGCCTCATGCTTTCATCCAGGATATAGACCTGCGTATTGGCAATAGGATTGCCAACAGGTACCTGCCTTGATCCTTTTTCTACACGTGCCATCGTAGACCAAACCGTTGTCTCCGTTGGGCCATACATATTGAACACTTCAGGAGCTATAGCAAGAAGTCTGTCTGCAAGATCCCGTGTCATGCTTTCTCCACCGCAAAGTATCTTTTTCAGGCAAGAATTGCCCTTCCAGCCTGCTGCAAAAAGCATTTTCCAGGTTGCAGGAGTTGCCTGCATCAAGGTAATATCCTTTTCGATTTCTCTGGCAAGCCTGATCCCATCCAAAGACACTTCTCTATCCAGGATGACGACCTGCGCCCCAGAAACCAGAGGAAGATACAACTCCAGAACAGCAATATCAAAGGACAGGGTCGTAAGTGCCAAAACCCTCTCCTCTTCTGTAACGCTAAGCTCCTCTTGCATGGAGGCAAGAAAATTGACAACACCAGAATGAATTACCATAACGCCTTTTGGCACACCTGTGGAGCCAGAAGTATAGATGCAATAGCAAAGGTTTCCAGGCTCACTCCTGCCTTGAGGCATGGCCTGCTTTTGCCCCTGGATCATGCTCCAGCTTCTGTCCAGACAAAAAATTTCCTTCTGGGCAATTTGCCTTAGCTCTTCCCTGAGCCAGGGTTGGCTTAAAATCACCTTCATTCCAGCATCCTGGATCATCAGTGCAATACGTTCCCTGGGATAAGCAGGGTCCAGAGGCACATAAGCAGCCCCCGCCTTCCATATTCCTAGAAGCCCCACCAACATTTCCAAAGACCTCTCCATATAAACACCAACAAAGTCTTCCTTCCCGATTCCCGCCTCTATCAAAGCATGAGCAAGCTGGTTAGAAAGTCGATCCAACTCCCCATAGCTCAAACATTCCTGCTGGTATGTAGCAGCAATTCTTTCCCCCTTCTCCTCCGCAACACTATGAATCCAATCATGAACACAACATTTTTCTAAAAAATCTTTGTTTATCATCTTCACTCCCCTATATATTTTCTGATTTTTCCAGAATAAAACAACCACCAGCAGCAGTGCTTGGTGGCTTAAAATTTTTATCTCTGGAACGTAGTCAAAGTATCTTTCAGAGACAAACCAAAACCAGGTACTTTGCGAGTGTCTTTTATTTTTCCTGTATTAGTCAAAGTGATCCTGTGCAAAATGAGTAGTGCTATAGAAATAGCATCTACTCCATTTTGCGGTTCTAGCATACTTTTAAAGAAGGCACTATTTAAATCTTCTCTTGAAAATATGTTCAATAACATTTTGACTAAAACAGTCTTTTATTTTCCCATAGGATTGGGCTTCATTCCTTCAGAACTCATAATGACCCCGCCTTGTTCCTGAATAGACTGAGCTAACCAGGGAACGCTTTGGGATAGCTTATCTATATTTTCTTTAGGTGGCATAAAGCTGAGGTGATACTTTCCATCCAGACTGATCCAGCCTGTGATCTTGAGAACATTCCTCTCAGAAGGGGAGAAGGTTACTTCTACATAATTTATTTTGCTGAAAGAATAAGGAGAAAGCTCTTGCAGAGTGCCTTGCTTATCCCATGGTTTATTGTTTTCCATAGTAAAGGCAAGAGTGAAGGCATCGAATTCAAAGGCAAAAGGATTGTCAAAACGCATTTTTTTTAGAAATTCCTCTTTTGCAGACTGCATTTTAGCCTGTGTTTCCTGCATCTGCTTTTGAATATCTGCGATTTTGGCTTTAACCTGGTTCATAGATTGAGACAAAGGGCCTTGCTGATTTTTGTAATCGTTGATCTGCTTTCCATATCCATCTAGCTTTTGTTCTGCTTCTTGTAGTTTGGATTTGGTCATGGGATTCCACTGTGCCAGGGGTTTAAGCTTCTCGATTAAGCCTAGAGCATCTTTTCTCTTGGATTCCAGATCATCTATTTTGGCTTGAATCTGTTGAATTTTTTCTTGCGCTGACTTGATGCTTGCATTCTGAGTATTTTCCTGGCCTTTCAGAAGGTCAAGTGTATTCTTCATAGGTGCAATATGGCTTTCCATCTCTTTTTCTAAATTTTTTGTGTCCAAATATTTAGCAAAATCAAAGCCAAGATCGAATTTGCCTTTGGAAAGCTGGAAAGTATTTTTGCCGCCCAAAAGGCTTTTTTTAATGCAGCGAGGATCTAATCCCTGCCATTTTGTATCTCCTTTTACCGTAAAGCGGATCTCAGCAGGGTCCATCTTCATTTTCTCTATTAAGGGGAAGGGCATGATGCTTTGTATTTTTTCTCCTGCTGGTTCAAACAATTCTACGATATAAGGAATTTTATCCAGGTCATAGGTAAATTCAAATTCAGGATGATCCTGGTTTAAATTTCCATTCCCTTTGATGTCAATAGTTCCCGTATTGGTTTTGCCTATCGTTGTTAGATAAAAATGGTTATCCGATGCTTCATGATTGAAGGTTATCTTTGTGTTCAAATCTTTCACTTGATTTGCGCTGTCGAGAATGATCTGATGGATGGCAATTTCCAGATTCAGTCCCCATTGTTTAAGCTGCTCTCTCTGTGCTTTTGTAAGAATAGCAAGAGGCTTATTCGGATCAGGCTGTATTTTTTCTCTTACTTTTTCTATTTTCTCTATTTTTTCCAGAGGTGTCTTGCCTTTCCTTGTGGTTACAAGGGCTTTGAGTCCTGGCAGGTCTATTTTGGGGACATCTACTTTACACTGGATCGTGTGCTTGAAAGAATCATCATAAGCGTCTTTCTTTAGATTGCCAGAAATGTCTGCCATAAAGGCTGGATGATGGAAAAAAAGTTTCTGGATTGCCAGGTCAGAGATTTGCTTCTCCTTGATTCTTCCAGAGATGTCGTTTCCCCATTTTGCTTCTTTGACAGCTATAGTGGTGCGATCCTGGTTTTGTTCTACAATCATGCCAAAGTCTACAAGCTGTCCTTGTGATTGTATTTGTAGTGTATCTTCTTTCTTGCTGATTTTCATTGCATGGGTGATATTCCCCTTGATCTTCATGCCTTGCGCCAAAACATCCAGATAGGGCTGCAACTCTTTTAGCACAATTTTGAAACTGAGTTCCAGAGCCTGTTCCTGATCGCTTTCCAGATCAATTTCCCCTTTGCTGCTGAACTGCAAAAGCTCGCTTCTTTGTGTCTTCTGTCCGAATTTTTTGATATTTAGCTTTTTCAGACTGTATTTTGAATCCAGCACAGCCTCAATGTCTCTTTCTCCCTGGATCATGATGGCAGGAAGGTTCTCTTTGCCAGGAGCAAGAACCTGAGCAGATATATTGGTTTTACCAGTGAGCTTAGCCCCTTCAATAATTTCAAAGGTCAGAGTGTCTGATTGCTCTATTTTGCCTTTGATTTGGGTATTTTGTGGCATCAAATCCGCTAAGACTTTATTGAGAACATCCAGGTCTAAGAGGAAGCTATATTGGAAAAGCTTGATTTCCAGAGGAGAGGATTCCCATAGTTTTTCCACTTTGCTTTCTTGCTGAATCGAAGCAAGTACAGAGCTTTCGTCTGCCTTGATTGTATAATCAAAACGATTCATAAAGCTTCTGTTTTTAAGATCCAGTTGAACAAAAATCTCTTTTGCTATTTGCAGCAACGAAACTTTGTAGGTCTTCTGGGAAGGCATTTGGCCAGAGACATACAGATTGCTTATATCTCCTTTTTGCCTCAGCTCCAGAACGGAATTTTCTTTGCCTTCTAGCTCCATGGAAAAAACAAGTTTTCCACCAAAATCCCCAATGGCTTTTTGGCTTGTAGAGGCAATGAACTCTCCGAAATCCTGTTTGAATTTATCCAAAGAAAGCCAACCTTCTATTTTTCCCTTCCAGCCTTGTATTGGTAAAGTAGCAAGAAGATGCTGGATTTTTTCTTTGTCTATGGTATCTGAAGTCTCAGAGAGTTGCTCTTGTATTTTTTGCAAATCTGAAATTTTCAGATCGCTCATGGCTACAGAAAAATAGTCTGAAGTAAAGCTTGCCTTTCCATCCATAGCACCGCTAAGCATATTCAGGCTGAAATCATGAGAAAGACGGATAGGATTTAGTGCCAGATCTTTTTGGGCAAAACCCCTGGCGTAAATATCCGAAAAGACCAGATCCCCTTTAGAATGGAAAACAACTTTGCCTTCTTTCATCTCTACGGATGCTTCGCCTCCTAGCTTGTATAAAAGGCCAGCAACCAGGTTTTTTGCTTTCTGGGACTGAAATTCTGCTTTATCCCAGGAAGAAGCATAGGTAATTTTATCAAAACCATTTACATCCAGAGAAAAACAGAAATTCTTGATTTCCAGATGGGATTTTTCTACTTTGTCTTCTATCCACAGGTTGATATTGTTCAATAAAATTTTTGCAAGAACCTTAGGCAATACGATGGCTTTTTTCTCGGCTTTCTTTTCTACTAAAGGCTGCTTCACCTTAGGCTCTTTTTCTTCCTGAACTATATGCTCCTGTATGGATTGGAAATTAAAGTGTCCTTCCTGGTCACGAACGACCCGTAAAAAGAGTCCTGAAACTTCCAATTTGGGAAGTTCCCATTTACCAAATAGAGCAGGCAAGATAGAAAAATCAATCTCTACCTTATCCAACCTCAGAAAATCCTCTGTGCCTTCTTTTTCCTTGATATGCAAATCATAAAGGAACATCTTGGAACTCAGGAGGTTTAAAGACATATCCCGAATGGAGCTTTGCCGTCCTGTGATTTGCTCTATACTAGAATTCACCATAGGAATACATAGAGAAGTGATGAAAGGAATGCAAACCAGAACGATAATAAACAAGGCTGCTAACCCCCCTAAAATTTTCAGACATATTCTTCTTTTTTTGGGAGGAACCAAAGGTGCTTCTGACATAATTTTCTCCTAGAAAAAAAATAAAATTTTATAATTTTTTAAAAAAGCTACAACCACTCGACATTTTCTATACTAACGCAGCAAATCTAAAAAAACAAGGCTTTTCTCATATTTTTTTCCTTGCACCCTAAAATCTATAGGGAAAAATATTGACTTTATATTGATTTATGGTATTTTTTTGTCTATTGGGCAATGGATCTTAAATTGCATAACAGTCAAGCGGGCAATGGTGCTATTCGAAACGCCCTGGTACTTTTCATAAAAATGGGTAAATACAAGATGATACTCTCTAGCTTAGAACAAATCAAACTATCGCATGGAAGTGGAAAAGGTCTGGAAGATATGCTTCAGGAAATCGTGCTGCCAGAACTTTGTCCTGGAAATTGTAACTCTATGGAAGATGCCTACACTATAAAAGTACAAGATTTTTTTCAGGAACAGCCTTCAGGAAAGCTGGCTTTTACAACGGATTCTTTCGTGGTTCAGCCTCTGGAATTCCCAGGAGGCGATATAGGGAAGCTTTCGGTATGTGGCACGGTCAATGACCTGGCTATGATGGGAGCAATTCCCAGGCTTATTTCTGTTTCTTTGATTATCGAAGAAGGATTTAGTGTTGTCCAACTGAAAAGAATTTTGCGGTCTGTTTATGAAACATGCCAGAAGACAGATTTAAGAATAGCCTGTGGAGATACTAAGGTAGTAGAAAAAGGTAAAGCGGATGGAATTTTTATCAACACTGCGGGAATTGGCATAGTCCCTGAGGGAAGAAATATCTCCGCAACCTATGCCAAGCCAGGGGATGTTGTTTTTATGAGCGGAGGGATTGGTCTGCATGGAATTGCCATACTGGCATCTCGTAAAAATCTGCATTTTGCATCCCAGGCCATCAGCGATTGCGCTCCTCTCCATTCCATTGTAGAAGAGTTGTTGAGAATCAGGCCTGATGTACACACTCTACGGGATTGTACTCGCGGAGGTTGCGCTGCTGTACTGAATGAAATTGCAAAAGCATCCCATGTCTCGATTCTGCTGAACCAGGAAGATATTCCTATTCCCGATGTTGTTCAAGGAGCCTGTTCATTTTTAGGCATGGATCCCCTGGGCATTGCCTGCGAAGGACGCTTTATCGCCATCCTTCCTGAGCAAAATCCTTTGGACACAGCGAAATTTCTTGCGTATTTACGTTCTTTTCCTTTAACTCACGACTGTGCTATTATAGGTCGTGTCCTGGAAAAACAAGCATTCCCCGTCATGCTGAAAACCCCTATTGGTGGGACAAGACTGGTAGACCTCCCCCCTGGCGAGCTATTACCCAGAATTTGCTAAGAGACGTGTTAGAAAACAATGATAGATTCGTTTTTTCTGCATAAGGCAAACTTTTTCTCAATTTATGAAACTCGTTATAAAGTTATCGAAGGGCGTAACTGGTATTGCGCTCAAGCAGAGACTTCAGTGTAACCAATATTTTTCACCACGAAGGACGCGAAGAACACGAAGGAAAAAAGGGAAATAATATTTTTTGGGCATCGGTCCAAAATGATGTAGGGTTCGATGGACTTTTATCTGAATCTATAGGCTTCTATCGTTTTTTGGACCGATGCCAATTAACCATTATCTGGAAAATCATTTCACAGGATTTGCCTACAACCAAAAAGCAATTTTTGTTCAGCGAGTAGTCTATGGTTGATCAGGATATAAAATAAGGGAAAATCTAGGAAAGGTGAGGTTGGCATGAGCGAGTGGAAGGAATACAAATTGGGGGAAGTGATAATAACCAATGCTCAAAGCATAACAAAAAATTATCCTTATGAGACTATTCTATATTTAGATACAGGCTCAATCACTTGTGGCAAAATTGATTCTTTCCAAGAATATTCATTAAAATCAGCACCAAGTAGGGCAAAACGGCTTGTAAAAAAATGTGATATTGTTTATTCAACGGTTAGACCCATCCAGAGACATTACGGATATATTCTTTATCCTCAAGACAATCTTGTAGTTTCAACAGGATTTGTGGTTATTGAAACTAAAAAAGAATTGGCAGATCCAGCTTTCATATACAATTTATTGACATTGAAAGATATAGTCGAAATGCTTGATTCGATTGCTGAAGGCTCAACTTCAGCATATCCATCGCTGAAGCCTTCAGATATAGAAAATCTTCCCATTCTTCTCCCACCCTTACCCGAACAGCGTGCGATTGCTTCTGTGCTTTCCAGCCTGGATGACAAAATAGACTTGCTGCACCGTGAGAACAAAACACTGGAATCTATGGCCGAAACGCTCTTTCGGCAGTGGTTTGTGGAGGAAGCGGAAGAGGATTGGACGGAAGGAAACTTAGGAGATGTTCTTTTTTTAATTGAATCAGGCAGTAGACCCAAAGGAGGGATTAATCCTGATTTAAAATTTGGAATTCCTAGTATTGGTGCAGAAAATATAAATGGCATTGGTCAGTATGATTACACAAAAACGAAATTCATATCACAAGATTTTTTTGAATCTATGAAGAGAGGAATAGTACGTGATTATGATGTTTTGATATATAAAGATGGTGCATACGTAGGCAGAAAAGGAATGTTTGGATGTAACTTCCCTTATAATGTTTGTACTATCAATGAACATGTATTCATCTTGCGATGTAATGATAAATTGAATCAATTTTTTTTGTATTTTCTCTTACAGGAAGATGAATTAGCTCAGCTCAACACTAACTCTGTACAGCCAGGCTTGAATCAAGAATCAATGAAATCTCTTGCAATTATTATTCCTCCAAAGAAATTAATAGATGAATTTGAAAATACTGTTAAACCATGGATTGATAAAATATTTTTTAACGCTACTCAAATCCGCACCCTATCCGCCCTCCGAGATACGCTCCTGCCCAAGCTCATGAGCGGGGAAGTGAGGGTAAGCCTGTGAGTCCGAAGATCACCGAGTCTGCCATAGAATCCCTTGCCATTGAGCTTTTAGAGAAGCTGGGCTATCCTAACCAATATGCACTAAGCAATAAGGAATCAGAATTAAATAACTTCCCCATTTCGAAAAAAAATTTACCGCAGAGGCGCAGAGATCGCAGAGAAGAGAAGATTTTAAATTATACTATGAAAAATATGAATAATACGCAGAAGCAGAGACAATATTTTGCGTTATTCTTTTTTCTTCTCTGCGTACTCTGCATCTCTGCGGTGAAATCTTATGAGGAAGTTATTTAATTCTCATCGCTAATCGCTTTTTGGCAATGATCTGTAGCCGCAGGGTTGCGCCAAGAATACCCTGTCTGCTCAAAAGCCAAACGCCAGCGCAATCCCTGCGTCTTTTGCTCCATACCCGCTAAATACCTGATGGATTGTTTTTCCCTCTAACCCATCCTCTGCAATAGCTCTCTTACATCCACTCTAGCCTTAGCCAGAGAATGCTCCTGTACAAGAATCTGCCCTGAGAGCAGGAAGAGATATTGGCTGAGTTTGCTTCTGGTCTGAGTGCTTTCGATGTGCTGGTGGAGGGGATAGGGTTTGCCTTGTAAGGCCTTGTATTCTTCTTTTGTGAAGGCATCTTCGTAGCCATAGCTAAAGCTTCGGGCTATCAGGGCTTGTTGTTGTCTGTCATCCAGATCAGGGTTTTGGATTCGCAAGGCATTGAGGAGAAGTTGCCTCTCTTGCGTGAAGAAGTCTTTGCGGAAGGTGTTTTGGAGCTTTTGTTGAGCCTGGGGATTCAGATCGCATGCTTCGCAGATCAGGGAGGCCAGAACCGAACGAATCAAGGTCGTCTGTACCTGGATGCTCTTCTTGCCTATATGCTCCTGGTTTTTCTGGAGTACACCTGCTATCAAGGCTTTGGAATAGGCTCTTAGCAATAGCTCTATGCTGCTTACTGGATAGAAGTGGATCGTCCTGTCTTTATAAGCGCATTTCGCCAGCACTTTCACAGAGAACATCTCTAACTTTTCTTCTGGTTCGAGGAAATTTTGCAGTTTCTGGGGAAGGCCATTTTTTAGTATCTCTGTACTGTCTTCTGAACCGAAACTTTCAGACCACAGGCATGTTCGATATGGATGTGCAAAGCCGTCCTGACCAATATCTGCACCA
>CALKWO010000382.1 GCA_938003875.1 uncultured bacterium | reverse complement strand
GCCCCAACGCTGTTAAGATAAGATTGTAGCCGCAGGGTTGCGCCGAAAAAGTCATTTCTACTCAAAAGTCTAACGCCAGCGCAATCCCTGCGTCTTTGGTCAATACCCTTTAACTGGGTCACTTAAAAAGGTTCGATTCCGTTAGTCTCTATTGGCAAAAGACGCAGGGATTGCGCTGAAGGTCGTCTTTTCCGAATAGATGGTCATTTTCGGCGCAACCCTGCGGCTACAAATCATTGTTATGTAAGTTATTTACAGCAAGTTGACTATTTTCAGAAAGAACCACAGATAAGCATGGATAAACAACAATAAAATGGAATTAAAATAGTAAAAATTTTTGTTTATTATGTCTGTCTGTGGTTCTTTTTATCCATCTTTTTTTTGACTAGAGGCTTTAAGCAACCAGTAGCTTATGCTCCTGGCTTTTTTTCTTCATTTAATTTTCCTTCCTGAAACTCGTAAACAGTTGTTGTTAAAAACAATATTACAGGCTTTTTTTCCAGCAAGGATGCAGGATGAGATTCTTTCCAAATCGTAGACATTTTGGAAAACATCGTGAGATCATAGAAGTTCCTAATTTAGTAGAGCTTCAATTGAAGGCGTATGAAGATTTTTTACAAAATAATATTCCTTCTATTATTCGAGAAAATAAAGGGTTAGAAGCAATCATTCGGGAAATTTTTCCAATAGAGAGCTATAATAAAAAATTTATCCTGGAGTATTTAGGTTATGAACTGGGAAAACCAAGATACAGTCCTGATGAATGTCGAAAATTGAAGCTTACCTATGGAGCTCCTTTAAAAATAAGAGTGCGTTTAACCAACACTTCAACAGAAGAATACCAGGAAGAAGATGTTTATCTAGGCGAAGTGCCTATGATAATAGGTGGAGGAGAATTCATTATCAATGGGGCTGAAAGAGTTATCGTCAGCCAATTGCATCGTTCCCCTGGCGTAGATTTTGCAGATGATGGTAATGTAGGAGAAAAACATTTACATACATGTTGGATCATTCCTGAAAGAGGAAGTTGGATAGACATTAATGTTACAAAGAAAGAAACACTTGTTATCCAGATTGATAAAAGTGGAAAGCTTCCTATTACTATCTTTATTCGTGCTCTTGAGGAAAGCTACTCGACAGACGAAGCAATATTAGGCTTATTTTATGATAGGGAAAAAATACCGCTCAAGGGTGCAAACCCCGCTAAAAAACTTATAGGGCAAACATTAGCTGCTCCAATACAATTAGGCAATTTACAAGATAAAGACAAAGAAGGTATTTCTTTGCTTCCTGCTGGTACATTGCTTTCAGAAGCGGCGGTAGAGGCAATTTTAAACCAGGATTTAAAAGCAATCACAATTTTAAAGCCTAAATTGCAGAAAAAAAATACACAAGAGCCAGGGAAAGCAAAAGAAGAGCGAATTGATCCTTTAATTGTAAATACTTTGCAAGAAGACCCTACAAGCGATATAAATCGAGATAAAGATGAACAAGATGGTCACAAAGCTGCTTTAGGTAAAATTTTTGCCAAATTGCGTCCTGGAAATCCCTTTAATCTCGAAAAAGCACGATCTTTGTTCAATGATAAATTTAAAGATATTACCCGCTATCGCTTAGGTAGAGTCGGGCGTTTCCGTTTAAATCGAAAATTCAAACAGAACATAACTCCTGACCAAATGGTTCTTACTCCTGATGATGTTATCAATTCTGTAAGATATATCATGGACCTCAGACAAGGGGTTGGAGAGGTGGATGATATCGATCATTTGGGTAACAGAAGGATACGCACTATTACAGAACTGGCTGGAGATGAATTCCGTAAAGGTTTCTTGAAACTCAAAAGAACCATCCAGGATAGAATGGGAGGGGAATCCGAAGAACCTCTCAGTGCAAAAAGTTTAATCAATGCTAAAACCATTTCTTCTGCTATCGACTATTTCTTTGGCAGAGGAGAGTTGTCTCAAGTTGTAGACCAAACCAATCCCCTTGCTCAGTTGACTCACGAAAGAAGGCTCTCTGCATTGGGGCCAGGCGGTTTAAACAGAAAAAGAGCAGGCTTTGATGTTCGCGACGTTCATATTTCCCATTATGGGCGTATATGTCCTATTGAAACGCCTGAAGGAACAAATATTGGTTTGATTTCCAGTCTTTCTATCTATTCTACCATTGATGAATATGGATTTTTGGTTGCTCCCTATCGTGTCATTGAAAATGGAAAAGTCACAAATAAGGTAAAGTATTTACGTGCAGACGAAGAGCAAAATCAGGTTTTAGCACCAGCAGATAGCAGCATCAAGGAAGACGGAAGCTTTGTAGATGCAAAAGTCATGATAAGGGTGAATGGCGACTATAAGTATGTCGATCCCCATGAAATCAACTATTGTGATATTTCTCCTAAACAAATGCTTGGTGTATCTGCTTCTTTAATTCCCTTCTTGGAACATGATGATGCTAACCGTGCTCTGATGGGATCGAACATGCAAAGACAGGCAGTTCCTCTTATCATTACAGAACCACCGCTTGTTGGTACAGGAATGGAAGAGGTTGTAGCACAAAATTCCAGTATGGTTGTTTGTGCACCTGTGGACGGAAAAATTCTTTTTTCCGATGCTAAAAAAATTGTTATCCAGCCTTTAGATGATCCTGACAGCGCACCTATTGAACTTTCCTTGCGCAAATTTGTAGGGCTCAACGAAAGAACATGTCTAAACCAGAAGCCTATTGTCAAAGAAAATGATATAGTAAAAAAAGGCCAGGTTATAGCTGATGGAGCCTGTACCTGTCAAGGAGAGCTTGCATTAGGAAGAAATGTATTGGTAGCATTCATGCCATGGGATGGTTATAACTTTGAAGATGCTATTATCATATCTGAAAAATTAGTCAAAAGCGATCATTATACATCGGTTCATATTGATGAATTTGAATCAGAAATCCGCGAAACAAAACTAGGACGAGAAGAATTCACGAAAGATATTCCTAATGTAACAGACAGAGCACTCCATAATCTGGATGAAAATGGAATCGTTCAAGTCGGGACCATTGTGAAATCTGGTGATATTTTAGTCGGGAAAGTCGCTCCTAAAAGTAAGTCTGAACTAACTCCAGAAGAAAAACTCTTGCATGCTATCTTTGGAAGAGCTGGCGAAGATGTAAAGAACGATAGTTTGGACGTACCTTCTGGTGTAGAAGGCATTGTGATTGCAACACAAAAATTTTCCAGAAAAACCAAGTTCACTGATGAAGAAAATCAAAAGATAAAAGAAGACATCAAAAGTCTGGAAAGAAAATTTTATCTGGCTAGCAAAGAGCTGATTCGTAAGATGTATAAAGAAATTGTAGATGTTTTAGGCGAACCACCTCTGGAAAAGAAGACCCACAATTATATCAAATGGCCGGATCCTAAATGGGCAGATGATGAACCAACAGCGAAAGAATTGAAGGCTCTACGAGATCGTCTGAATATCTATAATCTGGAAATAGATAATACCATAAAGAAAGAAAAAGTTGCTAAAGTCATCAAAAAATATACAGAAATCATTGGAGAAGAAGAAGATCAAAAAAATAAGATTATAACAAAACTCCAATCTGGTGACGAGCTTCCTGCTGGTGTTTTAGAACTGGTTAAAGTATATATCGCTACAAAACGAATTTTGTCTGTAGGCGATAAGATGGCAGGACGACATGGAAATAAAGGTGTCATTGCTAAAATTCTGCCAGAAGAAGATATGCCCCATCTGGAAGATGGCACGCCAGTGGAAATTATTTTAAATCCTTTAGGTGTACCTTCTCGTATGAATGTTGGGCAGATTTTAGAAACCCATTTAGGATGGGCTGCCAAAAAGTTAGGTTTCCAGGCTATCACTCCTGTTTTTGACGGATGTAGCGAAGAAGAGATCGAAAAATGTCTTGTGAGTGCAGAATTGCCAAAAGATGGAACCATAAGACTGTATGATGGACGTACCGGAGAACCTTTTGAGCAGAATGTTACAATTGGCTATATTTATATGATGAAGCTACATCATTTAGTAGATGATAAAGTTCATGCCAGAGCCACAGGTCCTTATTCTTTGATTACGCAGCAACCTTTAGGCGGTAAAGCGCGATTTGGAGGCCAGCGTTTTGGAGAAATGGAAGTTTGGGCATTGGAAGCTTATGGCGTAGCCAATATTTTACAAGAACTTCTTACCGTTAAATCGGATGATGTCGAAGGCCGTACAAAAATATATGAATCTATGGTAAAAGGAAAGAATACCTTAGAACCAGGTACTCCTGTTTCTTTTGAGGTACTTACTTATGAAATCAAAGGCCTGGCCTTAGATATGCAACTTCATAAAAAAAATAAAAAAGACTTACCTGGAAAAGAATTATCTGGAAAAGACACACCTGGAAAAGAGACAACTGCTAGCTAAGCAATTGTTTGATGCTCGTTAAACATTGATGCCGTTACGGATTTGTAATCCGTAACGTCCTTCCTATGAGAGGAAATTTTTGTTAGCCAGGGTAATATCCCTGACAGTGGGAAATTTTTTCCTTTTCAAGGAGCTCCACCGCATGGTAGAAGCTTTTTATGATCGAATTAATGATTATGCTGCTGTAACAATTAAACTCGCTTCACCTAAAGATATAAGAAATTGGTCTTATGGTGAGGTAAAAAAGCCAGAAACGATCAACTATAGAACCTATCGTCCTGAAAAAGATGGTCTTTTCTGCGAGCGTATTTTTGGCCCAGAGAGAGATTGGGAATGCTATTGTGGCAAATATAAGGGAATGAAGCATAAAGGTATCGTCTGTGATCGATGTGGCGTTAAAGTCATCCATTCTCGTGTAAGACGCAAAAGAATGGGGCACATCAATCTTGCTTCTCCTGTTGCCCATATATGGTTTTTTAAGGCTATGCCTAGCCGTTTAAGTACAATACTAGGAATGAAAGTAGCTGCCCTGGAAAAAGTGATTTATTTCCAGGAATATGTTGTGATTGATCCTGGTAAAACCTCTCTGAAAAAATATGAATTGCTTTCTGAAGAAAAATATAGAGAATTGCAATTCAACTATGGTGAAAAAGCTTTCAAGGCTGGCATGGGAGCAGAAGCAATCAAAGAATTGCTACAAAATATGAATATTCCTGATCTTTTGAGAGAGCTTAATATCCAGTATGAAAAAACTGGTTCTAAACAAAAGCAAAAAGAGATTATCAAAAGATTGAAGCTTTTAAAGATGATAAAAGAATCAGGAAATCTTGCAGAATGGATGATTCTGGATGTTATTCCTGTAATTCCTCCTGATTTAAGACCTCTTATTCTGTTGGATTCTGGAAATTTTGCAACAAGCGATCTTAACGATCTATATCGCAGACTTATCAATCGCAATAATCGTCTGAAAAAATTGCTTGATATGAATGCGCCTGAAGTGATCATCAAGAATGAAAAAAGAATGCTCCAGCAATCGGTCGATGCTCTTTTTGATAACTCCCGTTGCAGAAGACCTGTTCTAGGTACAGGAAACCGTCCTCTAAAAAGCCTTACGGATATGATTAAAGGTAAGCAAGGCCGTTTCAGGGAAAACCTGTTAGGAAAGCGTGTGGACTATTCTGCACGTTCCGTCATTGTCGTTGGACCTGAATTGAAGCTCCATCAATGTGGTTTGCCCAAAAAAATTGCATTAGAATTGTTCCAGCCTTTTATCATTCGTAAATTGAAAGATTTGGGCTATGCAGATACAATCAAAAGTGCAAGAAAAATGTTGGAAAGAAAAGACGACCGTGTATGGGATATTCTCGAAGAAGTCATTCATGAGCATCCAGTGCTTTTGAACCGTGCCCCTACATTGCACAGAATGGGTATTCAGGCATTTGAACCTATTTTAGTAGAAGGAAATGCAATCAAAATCCATCCTCTTGTTTGTACAGGATTCAACGCAGATTTTGATGGTGACCAGATGGCCGTGCATCTTCCTTTGTCTATAGAAGCTCAAGTAGAAGCTTCCACTTTGATGCTTTCTATCAACAATATTTTTTCACCTGCAAATGGACAGCCTATTATCGCTCCCAACCAGGATATTGTATTAGGATGCTATTATCTCAATAAAATGAAAGAGGGCGAGCCTGGTGAAGACCTTGTCTTTACATCTTATGATGAAGTTTTCCATGCTCATGCTCATCGTAAAGTCAGCTATCACACAAGAATATGGTATAATTTAGGCAACGTTACCAATGTCAGCCCAAAGCCTACAGACGAAAATGTAAAAGGGAAGTTTATCCGAACCACAGTAGGTCGTGTTATTTTTAATGGTATTTTGCACAAGAGTCTGCCTTTTTACAATTTAGATCTGGACAAAAAAAATATCAATAAAATTATTGCTGAATGCTATAACACTGTAGGAAGAGCAGCCACATTGAAATTACTAGATGATTTAAAAGGCTTAGGATTTTTCAGTGCAACGGTTGCTGGTATTTCTTTTTCAAAAGACGATTTGATTGTTCCAACTCAAAAAGATAAAATCATCAAAGATGCGCAGGAAGAGGTAAGCAAGCACGAGAAGGCCTTCAAAGAAGGCGAAATTACAGACCAGGAACGAAAAAATAATATCATTGACTGCTGGACCTATGCCAGAGATAGAGTCGGTAAAGCAATGATGGAAAATTTGAAAAATGCTCGTGGACGTGATGGAAGATCCTTCAATCCTGTTTATCTTATGGCAGACAGTGGAGCAAGAGGTAGTCAGGAACAGATTCGTCAATTAGCGGGTATGCGTGGTTTGATGGCAAAGCCTAACGGCGAAATTATTGAAACGCCCATTATTGCAAACTTCCGTGAAGGTTTAAAAGTCTTGGAATATTTCAGTTCTACTCACGGTGCTCGTAAAGGTCTGGCCGATACTGCATTGAAGACGGCAGATGCTGGTTACTTAACTAGAAAACTTGCTGATGTTGCTCAAAATGTTGTTATCAACGAGTGTGATTGTGGAACCATTTCTGGGATTTCCAAAGGAGCTATCAAACAAGGCGATGAAGTAAAAGTGTCTTTGAGTGACAATATTTATGGCCGTGTAGCCCGTGATCCCATCATTGATAAACAGACTGGTGAAGTCATTGTCAATGAAAATGAGGTAATTACTCGCGACATTGCTAGAAGAATTGAAGCTTTAGGGTACGAAAAAATTCGCGTTCGCAGTCCTTTAACATGCCAGACTCCATTAGGAATATGCAGTAAATGCTATGGAATGGATCTTTCTACTGGAAGGCTGGTAGAAGAAGGTATGGCTGTAGGAATTATCGCTGCACAATCCATTGGCGAACCAGGTACTCAGCTTACCATGAGAACGTTCCATATTGGTGGTATTGCTATGAAAAAAAGAGAGGAACCTTTGATCAAGCTTCATTTCAAAGGAACACGATCTTTGATTAAATTCAACAATATGAACGTTGTAAAAAATAAAGAAGGCAAATTTGTAGTTATCAGCCGTAATGCTTATATTTCTCTGAGAAATGAAGAAATCATTGATTTCCCTAAAGATACGCAAATCAAAGTTGTCATTGGCCAGCAAGTCGTTCCAGGCACAACGTCTGAAATTCTTGCTGTGAAAGGCAAAAAAGAGACCAAAGCCAAGATGAGCGGAACTATCAAGGAAATAGAAGGCGATTTGGATAGCAAAAGAGTTGCGTTGACCAAATGCAAGATGACGATTGTCAATGAAGAAAATATCAACATACCTATGGGTGCCATCCTGAGCAAGATAGAAGCTACAGGTAAGGTCATCGAAGACGGTAGTGTCCTGGAAAATCTTAGTGGTGAAATTATCATTGCAACAAGAGATCCTCATACCACCCCTATTTTTTCAGAATATGAAGGCTATGTGCGTTATGATGAAATCATCCCCAATGTAACCATGAGACAAGAATCCAAAGGCAAGATCATCATGGAACATAAAGGGGAAAAACATCCTGCTATTGTTGTCCAGGGAACTAAAGGCGAGATACTAAGACACTATCCTTTGCCAGAGAGATCCCACATTGAAATAGAAGACGGAACGCATGTTATCCCTGGTACGCTATTGGCAAAAATTCCTATGGCAATCAGTGGAACACAAGATATTACTGGTGGTTTGCCTAGAGTTACAGAAATCTTAGAAGCACGTCGTCCCAAGAATCCTTCTGTCATCAGTGAAATTGACGGTATAGTGACATTGGGCGACAAGAGGAGAGGCAAACGTACAGTCGTTGTAGAAAATGCAGAGACTAAAACCAAAAAAGAGCATCTTGTTCTTTATGGTAAGGATTTAAAAGTATCTACTGGTGATAGAGTAAAGGCTGGTGACGCTCTTATTGATGGGCCTAAAGTACCTCACGACATTCTGAGATGTTGCGGTACACAAGCTTTACAAAACTATCTCATGGAAGAAATCCAAAGCGTCTATCGTTCTCAAAACGTGAAGATCGATGATAAGCACATTGAAATCATCATCAGCCAGATGATGCGTAAGGTCAAGGTAGATAAACCAGGCGATACAGAATTCCTCCCTGGAAGTGTCGTGGATAAATTCTATTTTAACCATATCAATGAAAAAGTTCGTTCTGAAGGAAAAAAACCTGCAAGCTATAAACCTCTTTTGCTTGGAATTACAAAAGCTTCTTTACAGTCTGATTCTTTTATCAGTGCAGCTTCCTTCCAGGAAACAACCAAGGTTCTTACAGAGGCTGCGCTAGCAGGCAAAAAAGACAATCTCTTAGGACTCAAGGAAAATGTTATTTTGGGGCACATGGTACCTGCAGGTACAGGCTTCAGAAAGCATGTCAGAACAAAACTTGTGATGCAGGATATAGAAAAAATAGCAGAACCAGAAAAAAAAGTAGAGCCAGAGCCTCTGGAAGATGCTGAAAAAGAAACCCCTGCAAAAGCAAAATCTCTTAGCTTCAGCGATAATTTCCACAATTAATTATCAGGGGCATTGCCCCTGATAATTATACTATTTTTTAGCTTATGGCTATTTTCAGTATATATATATGGACTCTTTGGGCTAAGATAATCTCATTTTTCAGGGTGTTACTCTGGAAATCTAATAATTTGCTATTTTTATCATTGACAGAAAGGAAACATCTTGTTACAATGTTGCCCTTCTGTTAAATATGCAATCTCAAAACCTTTAAAATAGGGCTTGAGAGCGAAAATTTATAAGTGTTGAAAATGCTTTAGGCAACAGAAAAAAGTAAACGAGCAATATGTTATGCCCAATTTTTTTGTTGCTTTGTCAACGAAGGAGTTGTTTTTCATGCCAACCACCAATCAATTGGTTCGTAAGGGGAGAAAAAAAGTAGCTAATAAATCCAAATCCCCTGTATTGGACAAATCTCCTCAGAAAAAGGGAGTTTGTTTACAGGTTAAGACTATGACCCCTAAAAAACCGAATTCGGCATTACGAAAAATTGCAAGAGTAAGACTTTCTAATGGGAAAGAAGTTACCGTTTATATCCCAGGCGTAGGCCACAATTTACAGGAACACCATATTGTATTGATTCGTGGCGGTCGCGTTCGCGATTTGCCAGGTGTACGCTATCATATCATCCGAGGAACGCTGGATGCTGCAGGCGTAGCCGATAGAAAACGTGGTCGTTCCAAATATGGTGCCAAAAGACCAAAAGCATAGAATTCAGTTTATTTGGAAAAACGTAAACTATTTATTTTAAGAGGGAATATTGGATGGCTAATAAATTTAAGTCAACCAGAATTTATCTTCAACCTGATCCTATCTATCGCGACAAACTGGTAAGCCAGTTTATCAATTATCTTATGAAAAAAGGCAAAAAGACCATTGCACAAGCAATTTTTTATGATGCAATGCAAATTTTGCGCAAAAAATTTGCCAATACCGAAATTGCCAAAAAACCAGAAGACAAGGCTGGCAAAGACAAAGACGAACAGTATGAGCTTAAAGTTTTCAAGGCTGCAATCAATAATGTAAAGCCTTTGATTGAAGTGCGTTCTCGAAGAGTGGGTGGTGCAACCTATCAGGTGCCAATGGAAATCGAAAAGAGAAGACAGATTACCCTGGCTTTGCGTTGGATTCTTGCAGCATCAAGAGATAAAAAAGGAAAACCTATGGCTGTAAGGTTAGCGGATGAGCTATCAGACGCTTACAACAAACAAGGTAAATCCATTACTCAAAGAGAAAATACTCATAAAATGGCCGAAGCCAATAAAGCTTTTGCTCATTTTGCATGGTAATTCTTTTTAAGAATGTTCCTTCATATAGCGGGTAAGAAGTACTTGGATAACTCCCATCACAAGTGCTATAATACCTGTCAATCCAGTTAGATTAACTCTTTCGGGAGATTTATAAAAGGGAAAGGTAGACCCCAAATACGGGGCGTTCCGATCCCTCACGATGAACCCTAAGTTTATCTTAACTTAATTATAGTGAAAAAATTTTTCAAAGCATGAATATAGAAAAAATACGAAATATTGGAATCATTGCCCATATTGATGCAGGGAAAACCACAACAAGCGAGCGTATATTATTTTATACGGAAAAAGAGCATAAAATGGGGGATGTGGATGATGGAACTACTGTTATGGATTTCATGGAAGAAGAACGTAACCGTGGAATAACCATTACCAGTGCTGCCACAACTTGCCATTGGAAAGACTATATTATCAATCTTATTGATACTCCTGGACATGTTGATTTTACAGCAGAAGTAGAAAGAAGTTTACGTGTTCTGGATGGTGCAGTCGGCGTGTTCTGTGCTGTTGGTGGAGTGGAAGCACAATCTGAAACCGTTTGGAAACAAGCAGATCGCTATCATGTTCCCCGTATAGCATTCATCAATAAATTAGACCGAATTGGGGCGAATTTTGATAATGTTTTGCAATCCATGCAAAAGCGTCTTCATGTAAAACCTGTTGTATTAAGTATGCCTTGGGGCTGCGAAAGCAATTTTCAGGGAGTTATTGATATACTAAAGGATAAAGCGTATACTTTTACTGCTGAGAGTCAAGGAAAAGAGATTATAGAGCATGAAGTACCAGAAGACTTAGGAAAGCAGAGAAAGTCTTACTATGAAGATTTGGTGAATAGTCTAGCAGATGTTGACGATAGCATTATTGAAAAATTTTCCAACGATACATTGAGCATTCAAGACATAAAATCTTCTTTGCGCAAGGCGACTTTAGCAGGAAAAATAACGCCTGTATTTGCAGGTTCGTCCTTAAAGTATAAGGGCGTTCAATTGCTTTTGGATGCTATTGTGGATTATTTGCCTTCACCTCAAGATGTTGAGAGCATCACAGGAATCAATGTAAAAACCAATAAATCCATTGCTATCCCTTCTGATGATAAAAGCCTTACTGCATTGGCTTTTAAGACAGCATTCGACAAGCATGGCGAGCTAACATATTTGCGTATCTATTCTGGAACGATACAGGAAGGAATGCAAGTTTATAATGCAACTCGGCAAAAGGTAGAGAGAGTCAACCGTTTGTGCTATATTCATGCCGATCAGAAAATAAACTGTGGAGAAGCTCATACAGGTGAAATTATCGGTGTAATAGGCTTTAAGGATGTCTTTACGGGAGATACTATATGCAAGAAGGAAAGGCCTGTTATTTTGGAGAGCATGCATTTCCCTCAAACTGTAGTAGACAAATCTGTCGAGCCTAAGACAATGGCAGACAAAGATAGTCTAGTGATTGCATTACAAGTACTTTCCAAAGACGATCCTACTTTTCGATTCCGTATCGATGAAGAACATGGGCAGACTATTATTTCTGGTATGGGTGAGCTGCACCTGGATATTATCTGCAATCGTTTGCAAAAAGAGCATAAGATTAGAGTCAACGTTGGAAAACCTCGTGTTTCTTATCGGGAAGCAATCCAGAAAGAAGCAGAAGGCGAGCATCTTTTTCAAAAAGAGTTTGGGAATAAAGAGCATTACGCTTATATTAAAGTCAAAGTAGAGCCCTCTACTAAAACACAAGTAGAAATTGTAAATAAATTGACAAAAGAGCAGGTACCTAAAATATACCATACTGCTATAGAAGATGGCATCAAAAATGCTACATCTAGCGGTGACTTAGCAGGTTATACCCTGATTAACCTTAAAGTTACAGTATTGGAAGGTCGCCACAATCCCAATTCTACCGAAGAAGCTTTCTATGCTGCTGCTTTTGCCGCAGTTAAAGATGCCTTGAGTAAAGCAGGATATGTTCTTATGGAACCCATTATGCGCTTTCAGATACAAACTCCTTCCAATTATTTAGGGGATGTGATTTCCAACATCACCTGTAGAAGGGGAATCATACAGGAAATGCAGCATCAGGCTGATTTCCAGATGGTCACGGGGAAAGTGCCTATTGCAGAAATGTTTGGTTATGCCGATAAAATCAGAGCTTTGACACAAGGAAGAGGCAGTTATAGCCTTGAACCTTCAGAATATGCAGTTGTACCAGAGGAAATACAAAAAAAATTGATTATTTAACTATTGGAATCATATATAGTTTCAATTTTTTTTAAAATAAATTCCCTAAAAAATTTCTTTTTCTCCAAAACTTACTTGACAAAGAAAATTTTTTTTGATTTTATATTACGACCTTTTGTCTAGAAAACAAAATTTCGGGAGAAATGTTCGAATGAATAGTGATAAAATTAAAATCCGAATGGAAGCTTATGATCATGAAATACTGGATAAGTCTGCTTTAGATCTGGTAGAAGCTGCGAAAAAAACTGGTGCGCAAGTATCAGGGCCAGTTCCTTTGCCAACTCGCATTGAACGCTATACAGTATTAAGATCACCTCATATTGATAAAAAATCCAGAGAGCAATTTGAAATTAGAACTCATAAGAGATTGATTTATATATTGGATACCACTCCTAAAACCGTAGATGCTTTAACAAAACTTACCATACCGGCTGGAGTGGAAATTCGTATCAAAGGAAATTAGTAATGAGAATACCCGTATTTGACGCACAAGGGCAACGGACAGAAAAAATTTTAGAATTTGATGAAAAAATTTTTGGCGAAGAAGTCCGTGAAGTTGTTTTAAAAGAAGCCATTTTGATGTATGAAGCTCGACAAAGAGTTGGAACACATTCCACCAAAACCAGAGGAGAATGTGCCGGCAGTGGTCGTAAGCTTTGGCGACAAAAAGGTACTGGAAGAGCGAGAGTCGGAGCTGCCAGAGCTCCCCATTGGAAAGGCGGTGGAAAGGTATTTTCCCCTCATCCAAGAGACTATTCTTATAGTATGCCAAAAAGCGCAAGAAAGGTAGCTTTAAACAGTGCCTGGCTTGCAAAATTGCTGGATAAAGAAATTATGGTAATCGAAGGATTTCCTTTGGATACCACACCTAAAACAAAACCTGTTTATAATACATTGAAAACCATGGATCTCATAGGTTCTCGGGTATTGGTAGGTCTTCACGAAACGAATGAAGTATTGGCTAAGTCTTTAAACAATATTCCAAAAGTTTCTTACGAGCAGATCGTTCGTTTTAATCCTTATCTTCTTCTTCACAATCATAAAATCGTACTTCTCAAAGGTGCCTTCGAAGCATTGGTGCAAGAAAGAGGAGGAGAAATTAAAACATTGACCCGCGAGCAATTATATAAGTAGAAGGGGCCGTCTGTATGGCAAGAGATGCTTATAGTATGATTCTGCGTCCGATCATGACGGAAAAATCCAACGTCGCCGTTGAAGTAGAAAATGTCTATCATTTTGAAGTCGCTCCTGACGCAAATAAAGTAGAAATAAAGAAAGCTCTTGAGACAATTTATGCCCATAAAGGCATCAAAGTAAAAAGAGTAAATATTATGAACAAACATCCCAAAAAACGACGTTTTCGTTTCAGACAAGGCTATACAAAAGCCTGGAAGAAAGCTATTGTTTTTTTGGATAAAGAGTATAAGTTAGAGCTGTTCTAATCGTCGTGTGTTTATCTATCTCAGAAGAGAGTAAATTATGGGTACTAGAAGCTTAAAACCAAGAACACCCGGGACACGTACTGTAATTCTCCCCGATTTTAAAGAAATTACCAAAAGAGTTCCTGAAAAGCAATTGACAAAACCTCTGAGAAAAACAGGAGGCAGGAATAATGTGGGAGATGTTACGACACGTTTTCGTGGCGGTGGACACAAAAGAAACTATCGCTTGATTGACTTCAAGCGTGATAAAGATAATATCCCTGGCAAAGTAGAAGCCATTGAATATGATCCTAACCGTTCTTCTCGCATAGCTCTTCTTTTCTACGTAGACGGAGAAAAAAGATATATTCTCGCTCCTGCAGGATTGCAGGTAGGCGAAACTTTGATGTCAGGTGAAAGAGTTGAGCCGAAAGTTGGCAATTGTATGCCGCTAGAAAACATTCCTGTTGGACTTATGGTTCATAATATTGAAATGCAACCAGGCAAAGGCGGCCAAATCGCTCGTTCTGCAGGGTCAGCAGGTCAACTGGCTTCCAAAGAAGGAAAATATGCTATTATCAATTTCCCCTCTGGCGAAGTTCGAAGAATTTGTATAAAATGCAGAGCAACCATTGGTCAGATAGGAAATTTAGACCATCAGAATATTTCTATTGGTAAGGCCGGACGCAGTCGCTGGAGAGGATGGAGACCTCACGTTCGTGGTGTTGCAATGAACCCTGTTTCCCATCCTATGGGCGGTGGTGAAGGCAGATCAGGTGGTGGACGTCATCCATGTTCTCCCACTGGAGTACTTGCAAAAGGTGGTAAGACCAGATCCAAAAGAAAACCTAGCAATAGGTACATTATCCGTAGGAGAAAGAAGTAGTGAGCAGATCAAGTAAAAAAGGCCCTTACTATGATGTCAAGCTTCTTGGAAAAGTAATGAAGCAAAAAGAGACTAACAATAGAGAGCCTATAAAAACATGGGCACGTTCTTGCACAATACTTCCTGAATTTGTGGAACATACATTTTTAGTACACAATGGGAAAACTTTTATTAAACTAGCAGTGCGAGAAGAGATGGTTGGACATAAGCTAGGAGAATTTGCATTGACTCGTACTTTCCGAGGTCATAGCAAGAAAGAGAAAGATAAGGGGAAATAAATGAAATTTTATGCAACTCATAGATATGCACGTATAACCCCTCGTAAAGCAAGATATGTTGTAGACATGATTCGCAACAAAGCTGCCAATGAAGCTTTGGAAATTTTGGCAACTGTGCCTAAAAGGGCTGCCTATTTTGTGAAGAAAGTTCTCAATTCTGCTATAGCTAATGCTACCCAGCAGCAAGGGATCAAACTGAACAATCTTTTTATACAAGAAGCCAGAGTGCATGGTGGTCCTACTTTGAAAAGATATCGTCCAGGACCTATGGGACGCGCCATGGGAATCCTTAAGCACACTTCTCACATTGAAGTGACTCTTATCGAAAAAGAGATAGTAGTCGAAACAAAAAAGGATAAAACCGCCAGGGCAAAACAGGACAAAAAAGCCGAAACAAAAAAGGACAAACGAGGAGAGTAATATGGGGCAAAAAGTCAGCCCAATCGGATTTAGAATTGGCATTAGAGAAAACTGGCGAAGTCGTTGGTATGCAAATAAAAAGAACGATTATTCCCGGTATTTATTCGAAGACCAAAAAATTCGTAAATACATCAAAAAGGAATACTATTCCAGCAATATCTCTTGTATCGAAATCGAAAGAACAAGAGAGAGAGTAAATGTTATTTTGCATACAGCCAGACCAGGTTTGATTATTGGACGTAAAGGTTCTAACGTAGACAAAATTCGAGATAGTCTGAAGCAATTTGTCTCCGATCGTGAAATCAATCTGGAAATCAAAGAAATCACTAAGCCCAATGTTGACGCACAACTGGTTGCTGAAAATATAGGCGATCAATTGCTAAAAAGGGCTAATTTCCGTAGAACCATGAAAAAAGCCATGGAAGTTGCTATGGAATCTGGGATGCTCGGTGTCAAAGTCCAGATTTCTGGTCGTCTTGCTGGAGCTGAAATGGCTAGAACAGAAGCTGCCGTATTGGGTAAAGTCCCATTACAGACTCTGGATGCGCATATCCAATTTGGATTTGCAGAAGCAATGACAACCTACGGAAAAATTGGTATCAAAGTATGGATTTATCATGGAATCTATGGCGAGGAGGTAGGTAGCGATGGCGTTAATGCCAAAAAGGGTAAAATTCAGAAAAAGCCAGCGCGGTAATATCAAAGGAAATGCAACCCAGGGAAATACCGTACAATTCGGAGATTTTGGATTGCAGTCTCTTGATCGTGCATGGTTAAGTGCAAAACAAATAGAAGCTAGCCGTATAGCGGCAAACCACTTCTTAAAGCACGAAGGTCGTATTTATATTCGGGTTTTCCCCCACAAACCCATTACCAGTATTCCTCAAGAAACTCGTATGGGTAAAGGAAAAGGTGAACCCCAGTTTTATGCTGCGGTAATCAAACCAGGAACCGTTTTATTTGAAATCGGTGGTGTTCCTGTAGATGTTGCCAGACAAGCATTCAACCGCATTGCTCACAAATTGCCCTTCAGGACAAAATTTGTGGAGAGGAGATTTGGGCAGTGAAATCCAACAATATTAATGTATATAAAAAAATGTCTGTTCAAGATCTGGAAAAAGAACTGAAAGCTCTTCAAGAAACTGTTTTCAAACTCAGGTTTAAAAAAGTGGTAGAAGAGATTAAAGATACTACCCAGAGCAAAAAAGCAAGAAAACAGATAGCCCAAATAAAAACTCTTTTAAGACAACAAGCAACTCAGGAATAATTCTACTTGCTCGTTGAGTAGGATAGTAAATTTTGCCGTATGTATTTATAAGCCCAGGTAAATCTCCTGGGCATCACAAAAAAAAAGCTTACGGACAATTTGATTTCTGAGATATGCAATTTCTATCCAAAAAATTGCATAAACATACCATAATGTAAATAGCATCCCCATTCTTTAATTGAGAGCAAAAATGGAAAGATTACAACGTAAAAATGAAATAGGTGTTGTAACCAGTGCAAAAATGCAAAAAACAATCGTTGTTACTATTGAAAGACTGGTAAAACATCCACGTTATAAAAAATATGTGCATAAATATACAACCTTAAAGGCACATGATGAAAAATCTGAAGCCAAAGTTGGTGACCAGGTAGAAATTATGCAGACTCGTCCTTTATCAAAGACGAAAAATTGGCGATTGGTGAAAATTCTGAAAGCGAAAGAGAGTGAATAGATGATCCAGATGCAAACAATTCTTGATGTCGCTGACAACACTGGAGCCAAACAAGCAATGTGTATCAAAGTATTAGGCGGTACACGTAAACGATATGCGCAGATTGGCGATATTATTGTTGCTTGTATTAAAAAGACTTTGCCAGGTGTGGACATCAAGCAAGGTGAAGTAGTCAGGGGTGTCATTGTAAGAACTCGTAAAGCCCTGAGAAGAGAAGATGGCTCTTATGTAAAGTTTGATCGAAATGCCCTCGTAATTTTAGACAATGACCAAAATCCCAAAGGTACTAGAATTTTTGGAGCCGTTGCCAGGGAATTGCGTCAGAAAAACTTTATGAAAATTGTTTCTTTGGCAACAGAGGTGATATAATATGCGGATAAAAAAAGGTGATTATGTTGAAGTGATTTCTGGCGCAGAAGCCGGAAAACGAGGTCGAGTTCTGGTGGCTTTCCCGCGTAAAAATAAAGTCATTGTAGAAGGCATAAATTATATTTATCGCCACATGAAAAAAAGTCAGCAAAATCCTCAGGGCGGAAGAGTAGAAAAAGAAGCCCCTATGGATATTTCTAAAGTTATGTTATATTGTCCTCATGCTCAAGCCCCTAGCCGAGTCAGCTATCGTTATGAAGAGCCTGTTGGCAAAAAAACAGAAGAAGCACAGACTAAGCCCCAGGATCAAGCAGTGCAAGACGGAAAAGTACAGGATGTAGTAAAACGAGAAAAACGGATCAAGGTCCGCTATGCAAAAAAAAGCAATAGGCAGATTTAGGGAGAGAATGCTGTGGCAAGGTTAAAGACGAAATACTTTGAAGAAGTTATTCCAGCCATGAAAGAGAAGTTAGGTTACACTAATAACTTAGCCGTCCCCAAATTGGAAAAAATCGTTATCAATATGGGAGTCGGAAAGGCTTTGGAAAATAAAAGAAGACTGGAGTGTGCAGTACGAGATCTTTCCCTGATTTGCGGTCAGCGTCCTGTAATCACAAAAGCCAGAAAATCTGTAGCAGGGTTTAAGCTAAGAGAAGGCCAAGAAATTGGTTGTAAAGCTACTCTGCGTAAAGATAAAATGTATGAGTTCCTGGATCGACTGGTCAGTATTGCAATTCCCCGTATTCGCGATTTCCGTGGACTTAGCACTACGGCTTTCGACCCCTGGGGTAATTTTACTTTAGGAATCAGCGATCATACCATATTTCCTGAAATCAATCTGGATACAGTAGAATTCTATCAGGGAATGAACGTTACTATGGTTATCAAAAATGGTTCTCCCAAAGCATCTTTAGAGTTGTTGAGACTTTTTGGCATGCCTTTCAAAAGAACCCAAACTGGAGATAATGACTAATGGCTACAATCGCGATGATGAATAAATGCAACAGGATGAAGGAAGATCCTAAATTCAAAACACGCCGTTATAACAGATGCAATCTTTGTGGCCGTCCAAGAGGCTACTATAGAAAGTTTGGAATTTGTAGACTTTGTTTTCGCTCCCTCGCCAACAAAGGAGAAATCCCTGGCGTGAAAAAAGCGAGCTGGTAAGAAAAAAAGTAGGAAAAAATAATTATGATGACCGATCCAATTGCTGATTTATTGACCAGAATTCGTAATGCCAATGAAGTTTATAAAGCAGAAGCAAGTATTCCTTATAGCATTATGAAAGAAAATATTGTAAAGATATTGAAGCAGGAAGGCTATATCAAAGACTATAGAATCCACAAAGAAGGTGTTCATAGTACCATCATTGTTGCTTTAAAATATGGTGGTGACGGTGAAAAAGTGATTCGCACGATCAAAAGAGAAAGTCGTCCTGGCTGTAAAGTGTATAGTAATGTTAAGAACATGAAAAAAGTATTAGGAGGCTTAGGAATAGCAATCGTTTCTACCTCCAAAGGTATCTTAACAGATAAAGAATGTCGAGAGAAAAAAATAGGCGGTGAAATACTTTGCACCGTATGCTAATGTAGTTTTTATTTAAGGAAGTGGAAGTTCATGTCACGTATTGGTAAAAAAGCTATCCCCATTCCTCAAGGTGTCAAAGTATCTATTGAAGCAAATTCTGTGCAAGTAACTGGTCCTAAAGGCACTGTGAAGGAAACTTTTCCTACTTCTATCAAAGTAGAAGTAGATGAACAGAATAAGTTGATTAAGGTAAGTCGCCCAAATGATGAGAAGCAATCGAAAGCTTTCCAGGGTCTTACCAGAGCATTGATTAACAATGCAGTCGTTGGTGTTACCACTGGTTTTCAAAAATCTCTTGAGATTTCCGGAACAGGATACAATGCGAGGCTGAAAGGCAAACAACTCGAAATTCAAATTGGTTATACTCAACCGCAAATTGTTCCAATTCCTGAAGGTATCACAGCAGAAGTACCTTCCCCCATTAAAATTGTTCTCAAATCTGCTAATAGGCAGCAATTAGGACAATTTACAGAAAACGTAAGAGCCATCCGTTTTCCTGATTCTTATAAAGGAAAAGGAATTCGTATGGAAGGTGAAGTTCTCAAGCTGAAACAAGGCAAGAGCTTTACAAGTGGTGGTTAAAATCTGATGTGAACCGTAGAGCTTCCTATTTTGTCGGAAGTTTATAGGAATTTATGGAGTTTAAAAAAAATGGATAGTACTTTAAAAGATCTCAGACGATGGAGACGCCATTGTCATATTCGCAAAAGACTGATTGGGACCCCGGAAAGACCTAGATTGGGGATTTTTAGAAGCAGTAAGCATATTTATTGCCAGATTATCGATGATACCTTCATAGATAAAAATGCAAAATGTTCTGGAAAGACACTGCTTGCCTGTTCTTCTTTGACACCAAGCATTGCTAAACAACTAGTCAATAGAAATGGTGGCAACATCAAGACAGCAGAACTTATAGGAACAGAAATTGCCAAAATGGCCCTTGAAAAAGGTATCAAAGCAGTAGCCTTTGATCGTGGTGGATACAAGTATCATGGTAGAGTGAAAGCCTTAGCAGAGGCAGCTCGTAAAGCAGGATTACAATTCTAAATTTAGAAGGACAGGAGACTCAGTATGAAGCCTCCCAGGGAGGAAGAGATCCAGGAGTACGTTGAATACGTAGTCAAAATCAATCGTTGCGCCACCGTAGTAAAAGGTGGTAGACGTTTTAGTTTCAGTGCATTAGTGGTTGTTGGCAATAAAAATGGAAAAATAGGAATTGGTTTTGGTAAAGCAAATGAAGTTCCGCCAGCAGTCCAAAAAGCAGTCAAAGATGCAAAGAAAAATAGCGTTAAAATTGATCTTTGCGGTGATACCATCTCTCATGAAATCATTGGAAGATATGGAGCAACCAAGGTTTTTCTTAAACCCGCTGCGCCAGGTACAGGAGTAATTGCTGGAGCTGCCGTACGTGCTATTGCAGAAGCTGCTGGAATCAAAAACATTCTTAGCAAGGCTTATGGATCCACCAATCCTGTCAATCTTACAAAAGCAGCTTTGGATGGATTACTAAACATTCGTAGCAAAGAGCAGCTTAGACGTTTAAGAGGAGTTGAGATAAAATGAATCTTTTTGAAATAAAGACAACACCTATCCCTCGCAAAGTTTCCAAACGACTTGGCCGTGGAAGTGGAAGCGGAAAAGGAACTTCCTGCGGGAGAGGTTTGAGAGGCCAGTATAAACGCCAGGGCAATACAGATTTAGTGGTATTTGAAGGCGGAACTATGCCTCTTTTCCGTCGTCTCCCTAAACGTGGCTTTCAGCATGATCGTTTTGATGATTTATGGGTAGCCATAAATCTCGATCAACTTAATTTATTCCAAGAAGGCGAAGAGGTAAACCTGGAAACTGTCGCCCAAAAAGGTATTGTTAAGTTCCCTAAAAGCAAAAAAATTGCTCGTTTAAAAATATTGGGCAGAGGCGAGCTTACTGTTCAGAACCTGAAAATCAAAGCCTATAAGGTTAGTGAAAAGGCAAAAGAACAGTTGGAAAAAGCCAAAGCGACAGTCGAAATTCTCAAAATAATAAAGAAAGTTAAAAAATCACGGCGGAGAAAAACCTCATGATTCTCGAATCTTTCCGTAATTTATTCAGAATTCCTGAGTTAAGAACCAAGCTTCTTTACACAGCTTTCTTTTTGATTGTCTTCCGTATTGGATCCCAAATTCCTATACCTGGAATCCAGTTGGATGTTTTACAGACACTCCAGAAAGAAGGCGGGATGACGGATGCATTCGGCAATATCTTGACATTGTTTTCCACCTTGACTGGTGGAGCATTGGCCAACTGCGCTATCTTTTCGCTTGGTATTATGCCCTATATCAGTGCATCCATTATTTTCAGTCTTTTGACAAAAGTCATTCCTTCTTTGGAAGCTTTGTCAAAAGAAGGGGCTAGTGGTTACCGTAAAATCAACGAATATACACGATATGCAACTGTTCCCCTATGTCTTATAGAATCCTTGATGATCGTAAAATTGCTGAAACGCCCTATTCTTCAAGGGGCGTATCTGGTAGCCGATCCAACTCCAGGTTTTGGATATTTTGATTTTCTTGCCATTGTTACACTGACCGCTGGAGCGATCTTTTTGATGTGGCTGGGCGAGCAAATCTCAGAATATGGAATCGGCAATGGAATCAGCTTATTGATCATGACAGGTATCGTTGCTCGTATGCCCTATCAATTAGGGCAAATCATTGCTGGCAAAGGCGAAGGCGGTACAGAAATTAAAAAATTCTTGATTTTGATGATATTATTTGTGATAATCGTAGGTGCTGTAATTTACATGACCTATGGTCAAAGAAAAATCACTATACAGCAAGCCAAACACACCAAAGGCCGCCGTGTTTATGGTGGACAAAAACACTCTATGCCCTTGAGAGTCAATCAAGCTGGTGTAATGCCTGTTATCTTTGCATCCAGTTTGCTGGTTTTCCCCATGACTATTGCTTCCTGGTTTGGAGCAGATCGTGGTGACCTTGCTGGTTGGTTTGGATGGGGAACTTTTTCCTATATTTTCTCCTATATTCTTTTGATCTACTTCTTCAGCTATTTCTGGACAAGCCTTATGTTTCAGCCTGTCGAAATGGCTAACCAGCTTAAAGAATATGGCAGTTTCATTCCAGGCATTCGCCCAGGAGATAAGACTGCTGAATATCTGGAAAAAGTCATGACCAGAATAACCTTCGTAGGATCAGCATTCTTGGCAATGATTGCACTTGCGCCCCAGATTATTACTATGGGACTGGATATCAAAGATTCTGGAACCCAGGCATTTGTCTATAACCTGGGTGGTACAAGTATATTGATCATCGTAGGCGTAATTCTGGATATTACACAAAAGCTGGAATCTCATCTTTTAATGAGACATTATGAAGGCTTTTCCAAAAAAGGCAAGATGAGAGGTAGATAGTAATCGTTCTCTTCACATTGTATCAGGAGGATTAAGCCTGGCTTAATCCTCTTACTAAATAAAGGTATTGGATATGAGAATCCTCTTTCTTGGCCCTCCTGCTGCTGGAAAAGGAACCCAGGCAAAATTGATTCAAGAAAAAACTGGTCTTCCTCTTTTGGTCATGGGTGATATTCTTCGAGAAGCGATTCAAAAGCAAGATGAATCAGGAAAAGAATTAGAGAAATATGTCAAACTAGGTTCTCTTGTTCCAGACCCTCTTGTAATCCAAATCATTATCCATCGTTTAGAGCAAAAAGAAAAGCAATCTCCAGGTTTTTTATTAGATGGTTTCCCACGTACCATCGACCAGGCTCTAGCTTTAGAAAAAGCTATGCAAAGCAAAAAATGGAAATTAGATTACGTGATTTATTATAAAATCGATGATGAAGTCGCAATAGAACGTATTGCAGGTAGAAGAGTTTGTAAAAAATGCAATAACATCTACCATGTAAAATATAACCCCCCAAAGCAGGAAAATATCTGCGATATTTGCAGTGGAGAGCTTTTTCAAAGATCAGACGATAAAGAAGATGTGATGAAAACCAGGCTTTTAGCTTATTATGAAAAAACAACCCCTTTACTTTCCTACTATAAAGAAAAAGGGATTTTGGTAGAAATCTCTGCTAATAGAGCAATAGAAGAGATTTTTTCAGATACCTTAAAATATTTAAAGGTATAGGAATTTAAAAATTTTTTGTCCTTACCGCAGTCTGAAGCAGATGTTGTTATCATGACGCTGCTTAACTGCATAAGATTAATTTGCCTTAAGAGTGTTTAATAACTATGCTAACAGTAAAGAGTTTACGTGAAATTCAAATCATGCGACAGGCTGGCAGAATTACAGCTCAAGCATTATCATTGATTCAATCTCTTATAAAACCTGGTATTACAACAAAATTTTTAGAAGAAGAAGCAGAAAAATATATTCGATCCAAAAATGCGATACCTGCATTTAAAGGTTACAGAGGATTCCCAGCCAGTATCTGTGCTTCTATAAACGAAGAAATAGTTCATGGCATACCATCCACAAGAAAACTTTGTGAAGGCGACATTGTCAGCATAGACATTGGCGTGAGCTATGAAGGATACATAGGCGATGCTGCTAAAACCTTTTCTGTAGGAAAAATATCCAAGGCCTCCCAAAATCTGTTAAGTGTTTGCGAAGAAGCCCTTCGCTTAGGAATACAGGCTGCCAAGCCTGGCCATCGAGTATCTGATATTTCCGCTGCTATACAAACCTATGTTGAAAAAAATGGATATAGTGTAGTCAGAGATTACACAGGACATGGTATTGGTACGGAAATGCATGAAGATCCACAAGTTCCTAATTATGTTGGGAAAGATTGGCTGGATTACGATATAGTTTTGAAACCAGGTCATTGTATTGCGATTGAGCCTATGATAAATATGGGAACCTATCGAACAAAAATCGTACGACGTGAAGGTTGGGATGTTGTCTTGACTAAAGACAATAAATGGTCAGCCCATTTTGAGCATAGTATAGCACTCTCTGAAAATGGTCCAATTATTTTGACATCGCCTGAAGAAGACAATTGAAATACTTGGAAGTGGAACACAAGGAGTTGAATACATGAAAGTACGTGCTTCAGTAAAAAGAATTTGCGAAAATTGTAAATTAATCCGTCGCCATGGGGTACTTAGGGTCATCTGTACTAACCCCCGCCATAAGCAAAGACAGGGTTAATCTTGGTAGCGAGCATCTAATCCGAAGGAGAAAAATAATATGCCGCGTATTCTTGGTGTTGATATACCCAGTAGTAAAAAAATTGTGATTGCATTGACATATATTTATGGCATTGGTCCTAAGCTTTCCGAAAATATTTTAAAGACAGTTAACATAGACCCAAACCTCAGAGCAAAAGATGTTAGTGACGAGGATCTTTCCAGACTGGCTTCCGAAATTCAGAAGAACTATGTTGTGGAAGGCCAATTGCATCGTCAAATCAGACAAAATATCCAAAGGCTAAAAGACATTCAATGCTATAGAGGAATACGTCATCGAAGAGGCCTTCCTGTACGTGGACAGAGAACACAATCAAATTCTCGTACTCGTAAGGGACCTAAGAAAACTGTAGCAGGCAAGAAAAAAGCCGTTAAAGGTTAGTTGAAAAAAAATACTTAAAAAAAAAGATATTTTTTTAGCATTTTTAAAAAAATTTGCTAGAATATAACGACTAAAAATTCAGAACTTTTCTTGATAAGAAATTTCATTAAAAAGGCAGAATGCATGGTTCGTGCAAAAAAGAAAAAAATCAAAAAAAATGTTGTCAAAGCGATTGCGCATGTTCAGGCAACCTTTAATAATACTATCATTACCATTGCAGACGTAAATGGCGATACTTTATGCTGGGATAGTGCCGGGACAATTGGATACAAAGGATCCAGGAAAAGTACTCCATTTGCTGCTCAAAAAGCTGCTGAAAAATGTGCAGAAAAAGCTGTAAAATTTGGAGTAAAAGAGGTTGAAGTTAAAGTCAAAGGACCTGGTGCAGGCAGAGAATCGGCTATTCGTGCTTTGCAAGCAACAGGGTTGGATATCAAAGGCATTGAAGACGTCACACCTTTACCACACAATGGTTGTAGACCTCGCAAGAAACGAAGGGTATAATAAATGGGAAGATATATTGGATCTGTATGTAAAAGATGCCGTCGCGAAGGTGTCAAATTGTATCTTAAAGGCGAAAGATGCAATAGTGGAAAGTGCAGTCTGGCAAAAAGAGAAAATCCTCCTGGAATGCATAATTGGCGAAAAGGCAAACTATCTGATTACGGTGTTCGCTTTCGAGAGAAACAAAAAGTAAAAAGATATTATGGTGTTTTTGATCGCCAATTCAAAAATTATTTTGCTTTAGCAACAAAGCAAAAAGGCAATAGTGGAACAAACCTTCTGGTTTTGCTAGAAAGACGTCTGGACAATGTTGTTTGCCGTGGATCACTTGCAGCATCAAGAGCTCAGGCTCGCCAATTTATCAACCATGGACACATTCTGGTCAATGGTAAAAAAGTAGATATTCCTTCTTATCTCGTAAAAGAAGGCGATGTGATCACTCATGTAAATCATGAAATATCTCAAAAAATGATTCAGACAGTTTACGAATCCCTGGCAGCCAGAGAAGTTCCTTCCTGGATACAAAAAACTCCAGACAAAGCAGAAATCAAAGTGACTCATTTACCAGAAAGAGCTGAAATAGCCCTGGAAATCAATGACCAATTCATCGTTGAATTCTGTGCTCGTTAGAATTTTAATAGCATTATTGCTGACTTTTGGGCAAGCCTTTGGCTTGCCTTAATTTATAATCCCCCAGTAACCAGATGCTACTTGCAACATCAAAATAACAAAGATGTGATTATTTCGAAAGGCAAGTTTATGATGAGAATTCGGTGGCGTAACCTTGAGCTACCTATACGTGTTGTCTCTAATCCAGATGTTCCACCTTTAAATGACGATTCATATGATAAATATGGAGAGTTTATAGCAGAGCCTTTTGAAAGAGGGTTTGGAAGAACAATTGGCAATGCTTTGCGTCGTGTTTTGCTTTCCTCTATAGAAGGATGTGCTGTTACTTCTATACAAATAGAAGGAGCAAAGCATGAATTTACTTCTTTGCCTGGAGTCATGGAGGATGTTATTGACATCATTGTCAATATAAAAAAGCTCCGTATCCACATGGATATAGAAGAAAAAAGTCCTATCAAGCTCAGAATCGATGTTAAAAGAAAAGGGCTAGTAACTGCAGCGGATATTATTGCAGAAGGCAGAGCAAGCATTATCAATCAAAATCTTGTGATTGCAACTCTTACAGAAGAAAGAGAATTCCATGTAGAGATGCAGGCAAGACGAGATAGGGGTTATGTAACAGCAGAAGAAAATCAAAACTATCTCGACCCTCAGGTTATAGGAGTCTTACCTATTGCTTCTATTTTTTCTCCTGTACGGCATGTTCAATATTGGATCGAAAATACTCGTGTTGGAAAGATAACCAACTATGATCGTCTGATTATGGGCATACGCACAGATGGAACCATTATGCCTGAAATGGCATTGGTAGAAGCTGCAAAAATATTAAGAAAGCATCTGAACCCCTTCGTCCAATATTTTGATATGGGCGATGAAATAGCTCATGAAGACATAGAAATAGTAGAAGAAGGGGAAGAAGAAGACCAAAACAGGCAAAAATTATTAGAAAAATTAGATATGCCTGTAGAAAAACTAGAATTATCTGTAAGAGCAGCCAATTGCTTATCTTCTGCAGGTATCCACACTGTCAGAGATTTGGTTCAATGTTTAGAAACAGATTTATTGAAAATTCGTAATTTTGGAAAGACATCCTTAGTGGATATTAAAGATAAACTCAAAGCAATGAATCTGTCTTTAGGCATGATGGTGGATGCAGGCAGTTCAAAATAAATAAAAAGTTTTAAAGATTAGAGGATGATACAATGAGGCATAAAAATCGAGGACGTAAACTCGGAAGAAATAGTTCCCATCGTAAGGCTTTAGGGAGAAATCTTTTAATATCTCTTTTTACGCATGGGCAAATCGTTACTACTTTAAGCAAAGCAAAAGAATATTCTGCATTTGCAGACCGCTTAATCAGCATAGCTAAAAGAACATCTGGAAAAGTAGCAGAAATGGAAAAGAAGCTTAGTGCTGATAAAGAGATGACTTCAGAATTAAAGCAAGAAATTGCAAGACAAGCTGAAGCGATTAAAATTGCTGATTTCCGTCGTGCCCTGGCAAAAGTTCCTGATGTTAAAGTCATACAAAAAGTTTTTTATGACATTGCACCTTTGTTTGCCAATCGTCAAGGTGGATACACCAGTGTACTACACCTGAACAAATCTCGTTTGGGCGATAATTCTCCGAGAGCCCTTCTCAGACTTACAGAAGCTCTTCCTGATGAAACTCAAAGAGAAAAAACTCGAGAACAAAGACAAAAAGAGAAAGAAAAGCTGCAAAAATCCCGAGAAGATATGAGACGCAGACAAAAAGAGAAAAAAGAGAAAGCAAAAGAAAAAGCAGCATTGCTCAAAGAGAAAGAAAGAGCAAAAGTTCAAAAAGAAAAAGAACGCCGACAAGCTAAGAAAGATTAATAATTTTACCCAGGGGTTGCCCTGGGTTTGTTATATATAGCCCTTTCTGGGCACAAAACAGGGCACGAATTATCGTGCCCTGTTTTTATTTAAAGGAAAATTTTATGTCAGAAGTAAGAGTCAGAATCGCTCCTTCCCCTACAGGAGCACCCCATGTTGGGACAGCATACATTGCTCTGTTCAACTATGTTTTTGCAAAACAACATCAAGGAAAATTTATTCTAAGAATCGAAGACACTGATCAGACCAGATCTCATCCTGTTTATGAAGAAAATATTCTTCAGGCCTTGAGATGGATTGGAATTACCTGGGACGAAGGCCCAGACATAGGGGGGCAATATGCTCCCTATCGGCAAAGTGAAAGGACAGAGCTATATCAAAAATATGCTCAGGAACTGCTTGAAAAACAGGGAGCCTATCGTTGTTTCTGTACCCCAGAATGCCTGGAGCAGATGAGAACAGAAAGGTCCCAAAAAAACCTTAGCCCCAAATACGATGGCAGATGCAGAAACCTGACGCAAGAAGAAATCGCTAAAAAATTAGAAGCTAACGAGCCTTATGTTATAAGGTTAAAAGTACCTGAGGGCAAATGTGTTATCCAGGATCGATTGAGAGGGCAGGTAGAGTACGACTATCAGGAAGTCGATGACCAGGTTCTTTTAAAATCGGATGGATTTCCTACCTACCATCTTGCCAATGTAGTAGATGACCATTTGATGAAAATTAGCCATGTCATTCGTGGAGAAGAATGGCTGCCTTCTACCCCCAAGCATGTCCTTTTATACAATCTTTTTGGATGGGAAAAGCCAGAGTTTATCCACATGCCTTTGTTACTAAATCCTGATGGAAGCAAGCTTTCTAAAAGAAAAAACCCTACTTCTATTTTTTATTATCGCGATGCTGGGTATCTTCCTGAAGCCCTACTCAACTATCTAGGCATGATGGGATATTCCCGACCTAATGGGCAGGAAAAATTCACCATAGAAGAAATGATTTCTGATTTTGATATAAGCCGTATTAGCTTAGGCGGATCTGTCTTCGATTTAAAAAAACTCAGGTGGTTATGCGGCAGGTATATGCGTGAAAACCATTCTGCTGAAGCTCTTTGCAAAAGAATGGAAAGCTGGAGAATGAATTCTGCTTTTATTACACAGCTTCTTCCTCTGATGATGGAAAGAATGGAAACTCTCAGCGATTTTATGCCCAAGTGTGCTTTTTTCTGGGCCAATGAAGTCGATCCTGCAGAAGAGCTACTCATTCCTGCTAAGAAGACAAAAGAAGAAACTCTCAATGTCTTACAGAGTATCGTTTTTAAAGCAGAACAAGAGCCTTACTGGACAAAGGCGATTATAGAAAATATCATCCGCAAAACCTCAGAAATATGGAAGTGGAAGATACGCGAGACAACAGGGGTCTTATTCGTAGCCATTACAGGCAAAAAAGTCGCTCCCCCTCTCTATGAATCCATGGAATTTCTTGGCCCTAGCCTATGCCGCTATCGCTTGGTACAGGCTATAGAAAAATTAGGCGGGCTTACAAAAGAAAAAATCCGCGAAATAGAAAAAGAAATCGACATAAGAGAAAAAAATCTCATCACAACTTAATAAGAAAGGTCGTAACCGCACAATCTGTCTTTTATTAAATTAAAAATGGGGAAGTTATTTAATTCTCATCGCTAAAAAATTTCTGAAAAGTAACAAAAAATGAAAAAGTTTCTCTTGCTTCTTATCTTTTTTGCTTCTCTGTTATATTCTGATGAAAGGGAATGGTTTGTACCTTTAGGCATGCCACCTAAAGCAAAGCCTAGAAGAATCTCTGGAGGCGAGGGATTTCCTCCTTTGCCTCTTCCTGTAACGCCTTTGAGACGTAGTGAAAGAAAGAGAGAGCCTGCGGCTCCCAAGCTTTTTGGAAAGGTGATATGGGGAGAGACTGCTACCTTTAAAGATGAAAAGGGACAGCTACAGAAATATGCCGATTGGAATCTTTGTCCAGATGATCTTCCTCAGCTTTTTCGTAAAGCCAGGCAATGCAATCTTGGTATGGAGTATGGTAGCGACCCAGTGGATCTTACCTCTTTTTCTGGCTCCCCAGACGAATTGCCTGTTTTGTTTTTCAGTGGAACTAGAACGATACGCCTGAGCAAGACACATCTGGATCTTTTACGTTCCTATGTGCTACGAGGAGGGATGCTCGTATGCGATTCCATTGCAGGCTCGCCTTACTTTTATACATCCATAAAAAAAACCATAGCCGAAGCATTTCCTGATTTTACCCTGAGAACTATCCCTCTGGATCATCCCTTGTATAAAATTGTGTATAACGCCACCAGGATCAAGGTTCCCAAAAATTCTGAAATCGTTTCTCCTCTTATGGAAGGAATCTATATCGGATGTCGCATAGGTGTTTTGATTTCTCCCTATGGCCTGGGCTGCGGTTGGGATAACCATGAAGTTCCCTATATCGAAAAAGCACAATACTATGATGTAGATTCTGCCAATCGTCTGGGAGTGAATATTATAGCATACTCTATATCCTATGCGCATGTGGGGAGAACCGAAGCTAAATCAGAGCTACTAGGCACTTTTGATGAGAAGCCTGCCACGGATGAATTTATTTTTGCCCAGATCAAACATAATGGCTCATGGAACGTACATCCTGGAGCAGCTTTATCTTTGCTGACCAAAATAAGACAAGATACTGCTATAAGGGTAACATTGAAACGTATCGCTGTAGAGCCAGGAAAAGACGACCTTTCCTCTTTTTCCTTTCTCTATCTGACAGGCCTGGACGATTTTCAATGGAACGATGTGGAAGTTCATGCCATGAAAAACTTCTTCCATGCGAATGGGACTCTCGTTATAAACAATGGTTTGGGTATGCAAACCTTTGATCGTGCAGTACGCAGAGAATTGCAAAAAGTATTGCCAGAGAGCAAGCTTGTTCCTGTACCTCCTGGCCATGCTTTGTACAGCTCTTTTTTTAATATCAAGGAAATGCACTATACACCCGATGCCAGCCCCTGGTATAAAAACCAAAAGCCTTGCTTGCAAGGAATCAACATAGGAGGCGACCTTCGTGTAATTTATAGCCCTCTGGATATGGAAGCTCACTGGCAGAGTTGCGAACATGTTCTATGCAGGGGGTATCAAATGCAAAGTGCTATACAGATTGGCTTTAATATTGTTGTTTACAGTATGACGCACTAAATCAGGTATAAAAATTTCAAAAGCAGTTTTCATTAAAATGGATATATGAATCATAAACTAAACCAGAGAGGGAATCATGAAAAATTTTCTATCATTATTTCTTTTGATTGTATTTTTTTCTTGTGCTATAGCGCAAGTTGATAAGCCTGTGAATTCAGAACAAGAGCTATGGCTGGAGTATATGAAGGCTTATTCCCTGAAAAAAGATATGAGAAAAGAATATCTGGTGCGCAAATATCCCGATTGGTCAGAGCAGTATGCAAAGCGATTGATGACAGGGTATTTGTCCTTTTTTCTTAAAGACGATGATACAGTAGCCCAGAAAAATTTAAATGTGCTTAAAAGTATCGCACAGATGCATAATCAGCTTTTTGGCAACACGTTATTGATGCAGCAAGCAAGCTTTTATGAAGCTCTTCCTAAAGAAAAGAAACGGCTTGCTCTGGAGGCGATCATGCTCGCTTATCAGGCAAAAATGACAAACAATGCTATGTATCTTTTCAGTGTAGAGCCGACTCATCAGAGTGCCCTGGACAATAATCAGATAACAGAAGAAATCAAGAAACAGTTTGAAGAAAATAAACGCCCTCTTTCCTCATTAGCAATTATAGAAGCCAAAGACAAAGGAAAAGAATGGCTCATCAACGATAAAGGAGGGAACCCTGATAAAAAGTATCTTCTTTTGCCCTATAAAGAAAAAGTTGTCGTTTATCATATTGAGCTTTATCAGAGAGCATTAAAGATTTGCCATAGTATCCAGGATGAATATTCTATTGCTGAAATTTTTAATTCTTTGGGATTTTTGTCTCATTCTCAGGGCAGACTCAATGATGCTACTATTTATTTTAAACAGGCCATGGAATACTATATAAAATTCAAGGACAATCTCAATGTTTCCAAAAATCTCAATTCTCTGGGACTTTTAGCATATTCCGAAAAAGAATACACAAAAGCACATTCTTTTTATAAACAAGCCATGGAATATGCAAATAAAACGGAGAACTATACTGCCAGAGCGACTATTCTCAATAATCTGGGAGCATTGCATAAATCATGGTCAAAATATGATGATGCTGAAAAATATTTTGAGGAAAGCCTGAACTATTATACGATGCTGAAAGACCAGGCTGGTCTTTCCACATCCTTAAACAATTTAGGGGCTATTCTGTTAGAAAAAAAGCAATATAAAAAGGCAAAAGACTATTTAGAAAAAAGTCTTTCTATGAGCAGAAATTTAGGAGATGATGGCGGTGTAGCTCAGACATTGAATTTGCTCTCAGATTACTACCTCAGCCAGAAAGACTATAAGAGTTCTCAAAAATGCCTGGAAGAAAGCCTAAAAATTGGTCAAAAGATGAGAAGTGTAGCTATGGTGGAATCTTCTTTGCAAGAAATAGAAAAACTTCAAAGACAGAAATATCCAGCAGCGAATATGGACCCGAATAAGCTGGATATTCTTAAGATAATGGATGATGCAGTAGAAATTTCATCGCACCAAAGAGAATCGGCTCGTCTCGATAAAGTAGATAGTATACAGAGCAGAGATGCTCAGTATAAAAGAGTTTTGATGATTATGATGGCCTTAATGGTGTTTATTTCCGCATCCATTGTAGGATTATGGCTATACACAAAATCAAAAAATAAATAGCCTGGCTAAGGGATATCTTGGGGATTTATCCCCAGGATATATTATTACTCATTTTTTTTGTAAAATACTTGCAAGAGTTTGGCAATGATTTTTTTGGTTGTCATCGCATCGGCCAAGGCTCTATGAGCCTGAGGATTGACGATGTTGAAAAATTCTGCAAGCCCGCTTAAAGAATATCCAGGCAGATAAGGGCAGACGGTTTTAGAAAGCTTACAAGAATCTATAAAGTCCTTCCAGATAGTCCATTCTATATAAGACTTCAGCAAACAATCCTTCTCTATATTTTTTTGCATGGCACGAATGTCGAATCCAGTGTGGCAGATCAGAATAGAGCCTTCTATAAATTGAAAAAAATTTTGAAACACAGAAACTCTATCTTCTCCATTTTCTATTTCCTGGGTTGGAATTTGATGAATCCGCAGCTCTCTTTGATAAGGTTTCCAGGATAGAGGCTGGAACCTCAGAACTTTTTGAAAAGTCTGAAAATTTTTCTGGAAGCTCTTTCCTGCTTCCACTGCACCAATTTCTACAATGATAGGATCATTAAATGATCCTACTGTTTCCACATCAAAAACAACAAAACGATGGTTTTGTTCGTATAATCGAATGAAAGATTCCAGCATATTAGCCCTCTTTCTTTTTAGCATGAAAAAAAATTTTGCAAGTTTTTGATAAATATGCTAAAATAAAAGATAGTTATTTTATAAGGATTCTAACCCCATGACAAATCCCTTCATTAGCCATTATTTACATTTTGCTACAGGCAATATTGAAGATGCCAGAGGAAGGGCATTTTTTTATGTTCAGGACTCAGAAAAAGTAAAAAATCCTATAATCAAAAGAGCGATTGATATTGATGGGGCATCTTTGAAGGAAGCCTTATATAATGAAATCAAAGATGGCCGTTTGATTTTACCTGATGTTTTCGAGCCATTCTTTGTTTCTATTTCTAGTATGGATATAACCTTATCTTTAGAAGATATGATCGCCTATAGCAATAAAGACCAGCGAGACATGATTTCTCTATCCTTGGAAAATCAAGCAGAGGATAGAATCATAGAACAAGGTATAGCCAGGTATACAACCATTGTTAAAGAAAATATTTATCTAAGGTTGATTCACCAGCTTGCCAATGAAATTTTCCGTAAAAAACGAAGGTTTCCTATACAGCCTATCTATGTATCTCTCTTTAAGCTTGCTGAATGGATTTGTTTGATCACAAGGTGTAGGAGAGAAGACAATCAGATTGAAGTTGCTTATTTTAGCAATTTAATCCAAAATTTGCAAAAAGATTTGCCCCAACTCAATTTGCAAAAAATGATTCCATCGCTGACCCAGGGAAATGCTTGCCTTTGGCATGAAATTGCAGACTATATTGATGTATTTTTTTTAACCTTAAAGGAAAACTATCCCCTAGTGCTGGAAAGCGATTTTTTCTTCACAGTAAAAAAAGATTGCATTGTATGGTTAAAAGAAGAAATACCTGCATTGTATCGTGAGTATTTTTTGGCTCTTTTGCAAGAAAAATATGAAAAGGCCTTAGAACTCAAACATGCCATTGATGTATACCATGCCTCTCAGCCTTTGGAAGGCTGCCGATAAAATCATAATCAGAGATCCCCGAAAAGAATGGGATCTCTGTCAATTCATTTTCCTTTAGTTTACAATCCATAACGATTCTTGACACCGTCTATTGTTTCGGCTAAAATATTTTAGAAGCATATAAAAAAAATAAGGCTGAATACCGCCTGCTGGAGCAGATGCTATTATCATAGC
>CALKWO010000381.1 GCA_938003875.1 uncultured bacterium | reverse complement strand
TGGAGAACATCAGCCGATGCAGGATTCCGCATGGATTTAGCTTTACCAGAAGAACACAGTTTGCGCGTAGAATCTGAATTTATGTATTCAACATGGGAAAGGGATCTGGCAACAGGCAGAAGAAGCTATCTTGATGGCTATGGATTCTTGTTCCAGTTTGTCTATCGCCATTGCTTTAATCCCAAAATAAAAGGCTCTGGCCTGATAGGCGGGTTCGCTTTTTCTTATACAGACCTGGACAACGATTCTACAGACAGCATGGCAGCGAATAACAACATTCCTGGACAGCGAATATTTTCTTATACCTTTATTCTAGGCTATGCTCTTAGCAGGCATATTCGATTTGCTTTTAACTGGGTTATCCTGGATTTAGACGAAAAAACATTCTATGGTACTTCCAAAGACAATGGAAAAGCAGGTGGTCTGGAAAACGCCTGGCTTATCCAACTGACTGCCCTGTGGTAAAAATTGTGTTTATCAGTGGTTCTCTTTAATTATACCTATTTTTAGGAGGTATTTTATGCCAAGAGTAAACAATGTTGATTTGGAACAAATTGGTAAATTTGCTGAGAAGATTAAACAAAATCCTAAATCTGCTGAGCAAAAAATGGTTATAGAGGGAGAATGGTCTTTAAAAGATGAAAGCTATTCTTACAGCTCTAACATCACTTACGGCCCAGACAATCGTACTACGAACTTCAAGATGGATCATGCTGTTTTTGCAGGTGGTGGTGGAAATCTGCCAGCTCCCTTACAGTTTGGCTATTTCTGGATCGCATCCTGTGCTGCTGGAACCTTCGCTATTGTCTCTTCCTTTATGGGAATTAAGCTCGAAAAGCTGAAAAGCAGAATAGAAGCGGATATTGATTGGACACAGGTCTTTGGAGTAGCACCCAAACCCATCATCACAGGCATGAAAATTATTTTTGAAGTCAAGAGCAATGCTTCCCAAGAAAAGCTAAAAGAAGTTCAGGACGCAGTCATGGCAAATTGTCCTGCTGTATATACCATCAAAAATCCTATTCCTTTGACATCAGAACTTGTTATCATAAAGTAGGTGCTTCTATGGATAAAAAAAAATTAGAACCAAGATTTATCCTGGCAAAAGACAATCAAGAACCGAGATCTATGGAAATAGGCAATGCCAAATTAGATATGGTTGTGCATCCCATAGGTCAGGAAGCTCCCAAGCATGGACACCAGGAAACCCACATAATCGTTGTCCGATCAGGCAGAATGCAATTTGATCTTAATGGAAAGATACAAGATGTTGGACCAGGGGATATAATCATTGCCCCTCCTGATGTTATCCATACCTTTAAAGTGATAGGCAAGGAGCCTTGCCAGACTGTTTGTCTCAGCATTCCTGAAGTAGACAAAATATAATAGCCAGGGGCTTGTCCCCTGGTAATTTTTGTGCTTTTTTTGTTTTCTTCAAGGATCGAGGATTATTTATGCTAGAAACAAAGGGAAAATTCGGTGGTTATAATTTGACAATGTTAAATCCGACCCCTTATTTTACAAGGCATTGACAAACTTTGACACAGAAAGGCAGGCCATGAAATTTGAAGATTTGGAATTGAACATTATTCCTTTATGCAAAAAATATGGGGTCAGAAGAATGGATATCTTTGGTTCCTTTGCTCGAGGCAATGCTACGAAAGAGAGCGATATTGATTTATTGGTAGAATTTGAGGGAACAAAACACATATTCGACCGCTACATGGATCTCATGATGGAATTGGAAGAAAAAACCCACCGCAAGATAGATATTATTACCTATCAAGCCATTCAAAATCCTATATTCAAAAAAGTAATAGAAGAAGAAAGAAAGATATTATATGAAGGAAATACAGGTTCTTAAGCTATTGCATGACATGAAAATAGCAATGGATTCCATTCATATTTTTTGTGTTGGAAAAACGAAGACAGATTATTTGGAACAACTTCTTTTGCGTTCTGCTGTAGAAAGACAATTAGAAATTGTTGGTGAGGCTTTATCTCAAATCAAAAAGATAGATACTGCAATTTTGATTCGGATTAGGGAAAGCCAAAAGATTATTGCCTTTAGAAATATACTGGTACATGCCTATGCTACCATAGATAGCAATATTTCTTGGGACATTGTAGAAAATAAAATCCCTATTTTACAAAAGGAAGTAGAGAATTTAATAGAATTTTTGACTTCAAGGAATGGGCAAAACTATTGACAAAACAAATCTGTCCAAACGCCGAAACTTATAGGCAAGGAGCCTTGCCAGACTGTTTGTCTCAGCATTCCTGAAGTGGACAAAATATAATAGCCAGGGGCTTGTCCCCTGGTAATTTTTGTGCTTTTTTTGTTTTCTTCAAGGATCAAGGATTCTTTATGCTAGAAACAAAGGGAAAATTCGGTGATTATAAAATTATCGAAGAAATAGGCCAGGGAGGTATGGGGAAAGTTTACAAAGCATACCATCCTCACCTCGATAAAACCGTTGCCATCAAAGTCATGCTTCATGTAGAAAGCAACTCCCAAAAGCAACGAGATAGATTCTTTTCCGAAGCCAAAAATACCGCCAGACTTACTCATCCCAATATTGTAAATATCCATGATGTTGTCATGGGAGAGTTAGATTATATTGTCATGGATTTTATCGAAGGTTCTTCTCTGGAAACGCTTCTGAAAAAAACAAAATTTTCTCCTCGCAAAGCTTTGGAAATCATTCGTGATACAGCTCTGGCTATTGACTATGCCCATAAGAACGACATTGTCCATAGAGATCTGAAGCCAGCAAACATTATCATTGAGACACAAAGCAAACGACCCATTGTCATGGATTTTGGAATATCCAAAAACATCAAGAAGCAAAAGGGGCTCACTCAAACAGGAGAATTGCTTGGTACTTTACAATATATGGCTCCAGAACAGGCAGAAGGGAATCTTCGATCCATTTCTCCCGCTACTGATGTCTATTCTTTGGGTGCTATCCTTTATGAAATGATCACAGGGCATAAAATTGTAGAAGGCAATACACAATATAATCTAATCCATAATATCGTAAACCAGGAAGTGATTCCTCCTCGTAACATCAATCCTTATATTGCTAAGGATATCGAGACGATCTGTATGAAAGCTTTGGAGAAAGAGCCAAAGCGTCGTTATCAAACAGCTCAAGCCTTTGCCGAAGATATCGAAAGATTCCTCAACGGAGAAATCATTTCTGCCAGACCAGCCAATCTCTTGTATCGTTTAGGGAAAAATATCCAGAGGCATAAACTGCCAATAGCCTCTATATGTACCTCGTTACTTTTACTCTTTGCCATTCTTTTATATTCTTTTTACTTCGCTCCTGGACAAATTACCATCGAAGCCAGGGCCGAGATTCAAGGGAAATTATCTTCTGTATTTCCCGAAATTATCATAGACAAAATCCCTCAGAAAAAATCAGCAACCCTTTCTCTGCCGCCTGGCAATCATAGCATCCTCATGAAATTGCAAGACAAAGACTATGAACCTCTTGAGTTTCCGATTTATGTTCCTGCTGGTCAACAGGTAAAGCTAGAAAAACATTTTGTCCATCGTAAGGGCAAAGTACGGCTATCCTCTATTGTCCCTCCTGTGGAAGCCCGCTTTGTGAATCAAAAAAGCGGAAAAAAATTTTATTTTTTGGTAAGAGAGCAGGACTATGCAGAGCATACTCTGGATGTCGGGGAGTATGAAATGACATTCCAGAAAGAGAACTATTTTTCCCAAACAAAAAGAGTAACGATTCGAGAAAAAGAAGTCCTTTCCTTCCCCATTCATCTTGAACCCATGCTTTTGGAAAGCTGGACTTTGGGAGAAGAACAAGAAACCAAGAGCATATCCTTAGCAGATGTAGATGGGAATGGCAAACTAGAATTGCTCTGTTTTTCTCCTCAAGGCAGTATTACTGCCTATGATTTCTGGAAAAAAGCCAGACTATGGCATATACCTTACAAGCTTCCTGAAATTGCTTACCAAGCCGCTTTTCATGATATAGATAAAGATGGTATACCTGACTTCACTTTGCCCCATCATCATTGTTTTCTAGCGATCAGTGGTAAAACTCATAGAGAATTATTTTCCTTACCAAACTACTGGGGATGGACATTTGCTTTCGCCGATGCTAACCAGGATGGATATGAAGACTTTATCTTGATGAGAGCCTATCATGGTATCGAATGCTATGATTCCCAAACTGGCAATCAGCTCTGGCAAAATGAACAGAAAGTCGGGACTTTTTGTTCACCTGTCTTGCTGAATCAAAAAAATTTGCTTTACGCAAGAGATGGTAAATTCTTAAAATTAGATATTACCAATGGAAAAGAAGATATTTATTTAAAATACTCTGATAATGCAAGCAATGCAGATGATATTCGGATAGTATCCCTTTTAGAAAATAAGCAGGGAATTTTGTGCTATAGTGAGGACGAAGGACTCCTTTGTTTCGATTTAATCTCTGGCAAAAAATTATGGCACTGGAAACATCATCCCCAAAATATCCAGGCTATGACCTTAGCCGATATGGATCAGGATGGAAAGGATGAAATTTTCATCCATCTGGAACAGCTCTATTGTTTAGATATGAGTACAGGAAAGGTCAAATGGCGGTTTGATACTCGAAATCCCAAGAAGCTGCCAAGAGAAATCCATACCGAAAAGTGGGAGACTGCTCCTCTGGTAGCTGATTTAGATCAGGATGGTTCTTTCGAAGTGGTTGTCTATACACCAGAGAATAAAATCTATATTTTGAATGCACAAACAGGAGCTAAGATCAATGAGTTTAGCACTACAAAGTCAGTGCAATCTTTAATACTTTTCGATGCCAATCATGATGGACAGATGGAAATTCTTTTTTTGGCAGGGAATCAGGTATTTTGTATTCGCCATCGCTCGGAACACCGTATCAGAATTTTTGAAAAAAATAACCTCTCCAACGCTGCGCTAGGCCTGGCAGATTTCGATGACAATGGTACACAAGACATCATTCTTGGCAATAGAGAAGGAGAAGTCTTCATCCTTGATGGACAATCCTGGCAGGAAATATGGCATTATAAAATGCCCGACCCAATAGAGCCTATCAGTCATCCTCCCATAATGGCAGACGTTTGCGGAGATAGCAGAAAAGAAATTCTTATTTATGCTCAAAAAACCATTATGGCAGTTTCTAAAGAAAAAAAAATACTATGGAGTTTTCCAACAGAAGATGCAGGTTATAGCAAATTATTTTTCGTAGCCGATGTAAACAAAGATGGACGCAAGGAAGTCATTATTACCACAAATCATAAAGGACTCATTTATTGTCTTAATGGACAAACAGGAAAAATATTATGGAAAAATTGTATAGATAGACTCTATAGCAGCCCCCAGATATGCGATTTAGAGGGAGATGGCTATCCAGAAATAGTTGCTACAACGAGTACGTTCTATACCAATCTTAATTACGGCTTGTTCCGCTGCTTAGATGCCAGAGATGGTAGTCTCCAATGGAGTTCTCCTATTTCTTGCTTTTCCGAAGGCCAAAACGAGATTACTCTCTATGATGTCAACAACGATGGCATTCTTGAGATTTTTGTGACTCAGATTGGAGGCCGACTTTCTTGTCTGGATGGAAAAACAGGGCAGGCCTGTTGGCATCAACGTCTTCGAGGAGGGGATGTTAAATGCTATCCTGCAGTTTCCGATTTCAATCGGGATGGAAAGATGGAGGTGATCGTTACAACAGCGAATGATGATGTTCACTGTCTGGATGCTTTGTCGGGTAAAATTTTATGGAGTCATGTACTTTGTGAGAATCATGGTTCGGTAATGGATACCGATTTGAATCGACACAATGTTGCTCTTGTGAATTTGCAAACAGACCTGAATGAAGATGGATTCAACGATCTCGTCATGCTCAATGAAAAATATTTCTTTTCTATATTTTCAGGCAAAGACGGACGCTGGCTAGGTCATGCTCAAGAATACAATCTTCCCAAAGAAGTACCGATTTTTTACTTGATCTGCGATTTAGACCAGGACCATCTTTTCGATTTCTTATTTGTAATCAATTCAAGATTGTTTTGTGTGTATGATTTTGCAGGATATCTAAAAAAACTTCTCGCTGCACCTGCATTCGCAGCTTCCCCTTCCCAGGATGTATCTCTGCTTTTGCTTTCTCATTCGCATAATCTTTTTTCTCTGCGTGCTTATGATCAGATGGAAAAAACATTGTCACAGATAGCTTTTTCCCAAACTCGCTGGCAGCATTGGTATTATTTCTATCAAGGAGTATGTGCTTTGTCCCAGGGTAAAGAATCTCTTGATCTGTTCAAAAAATCTCTATCCCTGTCTCCTGGTTTCCTTGATGCACAATTCATACAAGCCGTAAGACTGCTCAATCAAAACCAAGCAAAAGAAAGCATACCTTTTCTGGAATTTCTGATGCAAAACTCCCCTTTTGACTTTCATCCTCTTTATCTAAAGTATCGTTGCCTTTTGACAAAAAAAGGACAAAACGAATTGCGTACTCTCTTGCCATCCATTATTAAAAAAACCGAATGTGATTTAAAATTTATGTATGCTTATGCTGGTGCTTTTTATACCAATAGAAACGAGGAAGCCGACTATTTTCTGGAACTATCTCTCAGGTATGGGCTTCCGACAACCCCACAGCATAAAGTAAGATCAGAACTATATATAAAAAAAATAATGACTTTTTTGAAAAAAATAAACAATGCATATTGCGGACATGAATACCTTTTTATTAAGGATCACGCACTGGAAGTCATACCCGATTATGCCTCACGGCTTGATGAAATATGTAAGGAGAAATAATTTGATAGCTGATATTGTGAGTTTTTGCATCATTTTTTGCTTTTATAGGCTTTATTTCGCAATTACAGCACTTATCATGTGAGTTGCATACAAAAATATGAGATGTTTAAAATAAAGAATCAGAATTAAATAAGTTCCCCATTTAGACGATAAAGATAACGATAATGATAACGACGATTAAGATTATGAATCGCACTGCGATTCGTTATCATTATCTTTATCGAAATTTTTTTTGAATTCCCTGCTAACACAGAGACTCAGAGGAATTTAGAGAAATTTTATAGTTTTTTGTTCTCCGTGTTCCTCTGTCTCTCTGTCTCTCTGTCTCTCTGTGCCATTGTCTCTAATTCATTATCAAAGAGCAGAGAATACCATCGTAACTTCTATTCTTTAAAGGAGTTATTTTAAGAAAAAGGCGGATAAAATGAAAAAAAAGTGTACTATCATCATAGTATTTTTTCTGGCAACAGCGATGTGACTTTGTCTGGCCAGGATGTTGAATGTTTTTCTTCGCTTTCTACAAGTTGCAATAGAAGCCCGTGTAGCTTAGAAACATCACCCTGACAAATAGCATCTCCTACAGCCCATATATCTATATATTTTTCAAATTCTATATCTTGAAATACTTTTTTTGATTCCGAAATTACCTCTTCTATAGAAGCACTATCTTCTTTTCAAAAATGTTTTGGAGATATAGACTGGTAAAACAGAAAATACAAACTATCCCCACAAGAATTTTCCAGACTTTCATATTTTCCCTTTCGATTACAGTATATCTTATAGTCTGTTTAGTTTATAATGCAGATGCTCAACTGTGCTGATTGGGTACAAATCAAGCGTTATTCATCTGCTGCAATACAGTGGTCTCAACCCAGTTGAGACTCTGATTATACTACAGCATAATAGTAAGATCACTTTGGTCTTGAGAATAGTCTTTAAGAATTTTTTCCAATTTAGGTATAATATTCTTTGGGGAAGGAATACGAAGATTCTTATTAGGATGCATCATATTCTCGACCAAAATTGCGATTTCTTCTGATAGCGCATGATTGACCTGGTTAGCGCGTATAGGCATATTTCTCAATTTTTTCATAAAATAAGATTGGATATTACTATCATTTGGATCAAAAAAAGGAATGATTCCTGTTAGCATATGATAATAAGTAGTTCCTAATGCATAAATATCGGCTCGAATATCAATAGTTTTCTGAGGGTCCAACTGCTCAGGAGCCATGTAATAAGGTGTTCCAAGTACATATTCTGGATTTGTCAAATGAATATTGTCTACTTTGATAAGACCAAAATCCACCAGTTTTACAATTTTTGGGGCAGTACAAATAATATTCCCTGGTTTTATATCTCTATGAAAAATATTTTTTTCTTCTAAATATACAAGTGCTCTGGTGACTTGCAAAGCAATTTCCGTTGCAATCTTGACAGGCAGACGTTTATATCTTTGCAAGGCTTCGTCCACATTTTTTCCAGGAATATATTCCATAACCATAAAGCAATATTCCATGTCATGATGCAAATCCAACCGTTTCTTTTTAAATAGAACTACATAGAACTATAAATTCCTGACATTCATG
>CALKWO010000380.1 GCA_938003875.1 uncultured bacterium | reverse complement strand
ATCAGACTTATAGCCTTGCTGGCCGCATCCGTAGCCGCAGGGTTGCGCCGAAAAAGTCATGTCTACTCAAAAGCCTAACGCCAGCGCAATCCCTGCGTCTTTGGGTAATACCCTTTATAACTGGGTCACTTAAAAAGGTCCGATTCGTTAGTATCTATTAGCAAAAGACGCAGGGATTGCGCTGAAGGCCATCTTTTCCGAATAGGTGGTCATTTTCGGCGCAACCCTGCGGCTACAAATCATTGCTATGTAAGTCATTATTGCTTAATGCGCATGATGTCTAGGTTTATAAGTAGCATAGTCTTAGCCTTAACTTAACAGCGTTGGGGCAACGCCCCTGGTAATTTTGTCCATTTCTGTATGCTCGTAAAGCCCAGGGCAAACATCAATATCAATGACCTGAGCAATGCGATGGGGTCGCAAGGTGGACATCCTCTGTTATCCTTGGAATACAAGGCTTTTATTCTATTTGTTATGGAATCGAAATTCAGAGACATCACCGCAAGCATGTCATCATAATATGTAAGCAGCCATTGCTGTGCCAGGGTATCACCTTTCATTTTCGCAAACTTCTTGCTCACGTATTTCTTGTGGGAGCCATAGTCCAGGATCGGAATCTTTTTTTCTTTGACCTGTTCTTTCTTTTCTTCTACCACTTCGACAGGCCTTTTAGCAACGATGACATGCGCTGGATAACATACATCCCTGGCCATAAAACCGCGAGATACAATCCTCACAATATCCTGGGCGATTTTCTCTTGATCTCCATCAATATTTTTTCCATAAGATTTATTCGTTGCAATACTGTTTCAGATATTGTAAAATCAGGCATAAGTGAATTCCTTTCTTTGATTTTTTTATAAAAATTTTGCACTTATTTTTGGATCATCAGATGACGAGTCAGAGTTTAAAAATTACTATCGAAAGCCAATCTTACCCGATTTTGACCTTAAATGGAAGACCTAAAGCCCTTTTGGATCGAACTGTTGCTGAAATCTATGGCGTGGAGACTAAACATATTAATCAAGCTATCAAAAGAAATCTTGATAAGTTCCCTCCTGATTTCTATTACCAATTAACAGAAGAGGAGTTACAAGATGTGGTCACAAATTGTGACCGCTATGAAAGCTTAAAAAAATCCAATTTTTTACCCTATGCTTTCACTCATCTTGGATGCAATATGCTGGCAACGATCCTGAAATCTGAGCAGGCCACAAGAAGAGCGGTAGAAATTATTCGAGCTTTTACTGCTCTAGAATTCTCTGGTTCTCTAGTGCCTCAAGACCCATTGGAATTGGTTTTACTGCAAGCCAGGATGATATCCACTCTGGCAGAAGAAATGTACAAAAGCCGTAGACAGATCGAGAACCATGACCAGGAAATTCATACTTTGAAACACAAGATGAATTTTTTTGATCTACGCCTCTCTCATCTGGAAACTACGCCCATTCCTCTTCCAGGGAAAAGGATTTCTTCTTCTCAGTGTAGCATCCTTCGCAATTTGGTAAAAGAAAAAGCCCAAACTAAAAAGCAGATGATCCAGCTTTGGTTCGCTTTCAAAAAGCACTTTGATGTGACTCGCTATGTTCATCTTCCCCAGGATAAATTCGAGCAAGCTCGTTCCTGGATTCAAAACTATACACCCAAAAACTGATTCGAATTTTGTGTAAAATTTTATAAAGAAATCAAAGGAAGGATTTTTTTTGTTCTTTGGCAAATAATTCTTGAACGCACTTTTTTCGGCGGGATTTTGGATTAGGACTGGAAATATAGGATTTTTAAGTTGTTATTTGACAAATACTTAAAAACTTGAACGCACTCTTAAGGAATTGAAACCACACCTGGCAATAGTCTATTTCCTCTGGCCAGCTTTGCCTGAATCGAACCTTTAAGGAATTGAAACAGAGCGTAACCACTGACCAACAGGTTCTTTATTGCGCCTGAATCGAACCTTTAAGGAATTGAAACGATTCATAATAATTTGCCATTTCTTCATCAGACATGCCTGAATCGAACCTTTAAGGAATTGAAACTTAACAACATATGTTTTCTCGTCAAATGGGTCTTGCCTGAATCGAACCTTTAAGGAATTGAAACGAGGGAAATTCCTCAATTGGTGCGTCATTTTCTTTGTGCCTGAATCGAACCTTTAAGGAATTGAAACTCCATAGATCATCCATCCATAGCCTGAATCGAACCTTTAAGGAATTGAAACCTCAAGGGGCAACTGAAAATTAGAAAGACATTATACCGCCTGAATCGAACCTGGCATCGGTCCAAAATGATGTAGGGTTCGATTGACAATTTAATCATCATAATCGATTCGTTATCTTTATCCTTATCGTTATCTTTATCAAGAGAAACACAAATAAATACTGTTATTTCGATAATGAGAATGATAAAGATAACGATAACGAATCATACAAAATTTGCCAAACGAACTTTTATCTGAATCTATAGGCTTCTATCGTTTTTTGGACCGATGCCTTCCTAAATCAAGTCAACAGTGTTGTGGGCTGGTATATACAGGCCTTTCACATAATGTCTAGGTCTAAGAATCGCATGCTGTTATGCTTATCTTAACAGCGTTGGGGCGTTGCCCTGGTAATTTGTTTTTTTCATTACAAAAATCTGAAAAAGTTATTTTTTACAGATATTAAGCTTATCGCTACTCTTTCTCTGTGTAATCTCACGCCTTATCTCTTCAAATTTATCACTGGTAATCGGATAAAAAAGGGCAATTATAAATCCCGCTGCATTACAGATGCAGGGCACGAGCGAGTAAAGCACTCGCAGAGTAAATTTTACATTTTCATTCTGTATAATATTTGGCTCATACCCTGACATTCCAAGAATCGATAAACCGATACCGACACCAAATGCAGCAGCTACCTTTTTGGAGAATGACCATATCCCTACATACTGCCCTTCACGTCTCTCTCCTGTCATAAGCTCATCATAGTCAATAACATCTGCCTGCATTGAAGATGGTATCGCTAGTGTAGCACCAAATCCTGTTCCTGATATAAAAACAAGAATCCCATAAGCTAAAGTATCTCCTGAACCCAGAAAAAATACTCCGATAAATGCTCCTGTGTTTATAGCCATTGCAGACAGCCATGCGTTTTTCTTGCCGCACCTTTCTGAAATTTTAATCCATAGAGGCAGAAATACAATACCTGTTAAGAAATAGAGAAGAAGAAAAAAATCGGCAAGTGCAGAGTTTAGAACATACTGAACATAAAAAAGAATCAGCGTTGCAGGGAGATTATTTCCTATTGCGCTTATCGTATAAGCAGCGAGCAGTATTATAAAAGGGCGATTTTTAAAGGTGAAATTCATACCTTTTACAAGGCTCAAGTGTTCTTTGTGTGAGACGTTTTGATTTTCTTTTAGAACTTTAATACACCATATACAAGATCCCACAATGAGAGGTGCATAAAGAAAGGAAAGAATAAAAAATACATATCTTTCATCATCTGGAGAGGAACCTATTTTGAATATTCCTTTTATAATTGCAGGAGATGCCGCTGCAGCCAATGTCCCAGCGATTAAAAATCCGTCCCTAAAACTAAAAAGAGAAGTCCTTTCATTATAATCAAAGGTAAGTTCAGGGCCGAAAGACTCATACGGGACAACAACAACTGTCCAGAAAAGAAACAGCAAAAAGATATTCACGGCAAACCACAAATCTGAATTTGCTTGACCAGTTAAAGATGGATTGAAAAGAAATATTACAGCGATAGCTGTGAGTAAAGAACCGACCGCTATCCATGGTCTTCGTCGGCCAAATCTGGTATTGGTTCTGTCCGATAAAAGCCCGATGGCCGGGTCTGTTATGGCATCGAATATTCTTGCTGCGAGTAAAACACCCCCTACATAGGAAATATTAAGTCCTATCACATCAGTATAAAATTTGGGCATATATACATAAACAGGTATACCTATTACAGCAAGAGAAAAGGCGGGGAGAGCATAGGATATTTTTTTTAAGAGCGGTAGTTGTTCTCCCATTATTTTTTCCCCAGGAGCCTATCCCTGAATTTTTTATCAATGGGCTTTTGTCCTATCCATATAGAAAAAAAAGCTTTTGAAAATTCACTACCCTTCAAAGTGCCGAGAGCTTTTTTATTTAGATAGAGTGTGGTACCATGGCTGGGAAAATACGCTGCAGTATATCTATCGCCAGGATTAACATCCTTGTAGAATCCGTTAAATGTATCAAGCTGGTCTTTGATTTTTTGGAATTCTGCAGAACTGGTATTCTTTTTAATCATTTCAACAGTAGCATTTCGGAAATCCACCGCACTTATTTTATGAAAGTAATGAAGCTGAATGATTCGTGGAGTTTCCCCCAAAGCCTGTTCAGAAGAAATTTCCGACCTTAGATATAATGCCCCAGAGTAAGCTTTGATAAAAAGCATATAGGTCAGAGTTGAATACCCCCTGAGTAAAAGCTTTTCTTTTCCTACAATATATTCATCTTGAAAAGAAACACCATCAATCTCCGCTGAATTTATATTCATGGACCACGATATTAGTGCTATTATAATGAAAAAACTTTTTATTTTTATCATAATCATAATATACTCCAAAGATATGAATTTGTAGCTATTGAAGTTAGCTATTGAAGTTAAAATTATACTTTTTCAATGCGTCCTATTACTGGCTTGATCAAAGCAAAAACATAAAATTTTTTGATCATTTTTATGAAATATAATATATAATACGCGTTGCGAATGAATCAATAATTTTTTTTTTACAACAAACGACTCATCATGAGTTAGGCTCATTATAACTCTAAATTTCTTTCTTTTCAATGATAGTTATTAAAAATCTATAAGAAAGCAAAGGTGTCAGAGCAAAATATTAGTAATGTTAAAGAGATTGAGTTGATGACCTTTCCAAGAATTTTTGGATATGGTTTTATTCCGGTAAGTTTTTGGTTTGCTAAAGACGATTCGAGCAAAGTCATTGCAGTTATCGCAGAAGTCAACAATACCTTTGGTTCTCATGATAATTACGTTATTCATGAAAATGGAGAACCTATCAGGTATGATTTTTCATATCTTAAAAAAAAGATTTTGCATGTTTCTCCCTTTAAATGGAGTAAATCGATTCCTTACGAAGGGAAAATATTTTTAAAAATTTTAGAAAATTTAGAAGAATGTGTAATATCGTTATTTACTCCAGATGATCGGAAAATCATTTTTAAAGGAAGAAAACCAGGACTGGAAGTCGATTTTTATTTAAATGATTGGAAAGCTGTAAAGCTCCTTTTAATGAAAGGTGACAATAGAGTTTTTCGCAATTTATAAGGAGAGGATTACTGATGGCTTTTATTGATAAATTATTAGATTTGAGTGTCTACTTGAGCTTTGACCAAAGTGGCTATCATCGGCATAAGAGATTCGTTAAAGATGATTTTAATAAGGATATCGCACAAAATCTTTCTTCTAAACATGCTTTGGTTACTGGTGGGACTATGGGCATAGGTAATGCTTGCGCTGATTATCTGACCTCACTAAAAATCCCTTGTACGGTCACTGGCAGAACTCCTGAAAAATACATCAGCAGAGGAGCTGACAGTTTATCAAGGTTTGTTCAACTAGATTTGAGCGACTGGGATGCTATCAAGAAATTTGTTGATAGTTCTGAAAGTTTTCATTATTTAGTTTTAAATGCTGGAGGGATGCCTGACAGCTTTGTTTTGAACAAATATGGAATTGAACACCAAATGGCTTCCCAATTATTCGGTCACTATTTTTTAATGAGATATATGGTTGAGCAAGGAAAACTTGTTGCAGGAGGAAGAGTCGTTTGGGTTAGTTCAGGTGGTATGTATCTAGCAAAACTTCATTTGCGTGATCTCTTTTCTTTTTCTGGCAAACAATATGATAAGGTGGGAACTTATGCCAATGTAAAAAGAGCGCAAGTTGTTCTTTGCCAGGAATTAACAAAAGATAAAAAATATTCGCAATTTTTAATCAATGCTATGCATCCTGGGTGGGTAGACACCGCCGGTGTTAGAAACGCTATTCCAGGTTTTTGGAAATTTACGAAGAACAGACTAAGAACACCAGCACAAGGCGCAGAGACAATCATCTGGTTGTTACTTTCCAATGAAGTTTCAACAAGTGGCGAGTTCTATTTTGATTGGAAAAAGAGACCAACCTATCCATTTTTTTGGACTAAAGAAAAGAATCTCATTAGAAGCGAATTCATTTCTCTATTAGAGGATTACTATCAGAAATATTTCTTGAAGAATATTTTTATAAAAGAATGATTTTGCAGTAAGTAATTTGACAATGTTAAATCCAAGATTAAAGAAAAGAGAACCACAGATTAACACAGATAAACACGGATAAAAAATAAAATAACTCTTAATTTTAAAAATTATCGGTGTCCATCCGTGTTCATCTGTGGTTCAATAAATCTTTAAATTTATATAACCTATTGGGAGACAACAATCAGAATTTAACATTGTCAAACTAAAAAACATAATCAAATTACAACACATGTTCACCGCATAAACAACGTTTTTTTTTATGCTTAAGCTTTTTTCCACAAACACTAAAGAAATTTTCTTTGTTTTTTGCGTGCTTTGGACAGGTGCCTTTCTCATTTACACAACCTCCTCTCTATACAAATCTATACAAATCTATACAAATCTATACAAATTTATATAAAAATTGATAAATCTGAAAGAAGACATTGCCTTAGGTACAGATTTTTATATTCATCATTACTATCATAGTTCCATTATTGCCAAATTTTTTTTATTATTCTATAAATTTGTTATAACATATTATTGTAAAAATAAATAAAAATATTTATAATTTATCTTGATTATGCTCATAAAATTTATATATTGATAGTAATAATTATATAATAAGCATTAAAAAGAAAGGATTGGAAATGGAAGATTTTATTTTACCACAGTTAGGCCAACGTCTATGGAAAAAATATGGAATGAGAGCAAATCCTTTTGATACTAGCCCTCTTTCTTTAACAAGCGAAAGTTCTTTTCCCATAGCAGAAGCTATAGTTGGACGAGGATTTGAAACTTACGAATCCCGTAGTCTATACAATGTTCTTTGTAATCCTGGTGGGGCTAGAGTCATTATAGAGGGACAGGTAGGAGTAGGAAAAACAACCTTTGTCAATTACCACCGATATATTTGGGAAAACCATAGTCAGGATCGTCTATTTACGCCACAAGAAGAAATTGCAGTAACAGAACACTGGCAGCTTTCACATTTTCTTATAAATATTCTTTCCTCTCTTATTTCTAAACTAATTTTAGTGATTGGAGAAAAAGAAATTTCTAAAATTCCTGTCTTCCAAGAAGTTCTAGCTCTATCTCGTGTATTCTTTCAAAGCAATCTTAGTATTGAAGGTTCTTTTATGGGATTTGGAGGAGGCTTCTCTCGATCTCAAAATGTAAATGTACCTTCTTTACCAGAAATACAATTGATACGCTATTTCCGAGAGATGGTAAGACAAATAAAGCGAATGAACTATGCAGGAGTTTTCCTTCATATTGATAATTTAGAAATTCTGCGACGAGAAGATACTCATTCCATTCGAGCTTTTTTAGATAACATCCGTGATTGTTTACAAACTCCTGATGTTTATTTTGTGTTTGTAAGTAACCAGGGTTTTTTTCGGGATATTATTGCAAGTCTTCCTAGAGTACGCAGTATATTTTTTGGTAAACCTGTTATAATTTCGCCTTTAACCAAAGTTCAGGTAGTTGAAGCAGTTCATAAAAGATATCATATTTTGTCCATAGATAAGAAAAAATTTGTAAAGCCAGTGGAAGATACTTTAATTGAATATTTATATGATCTTTATAAAGGAAATATGCGGTATATCATGGATGCTTTGAATATGGCAGTACCTAATCTATTGGATCAAGCAGAATATACAATTCCTACTGAAAAAGCAACGTTATGTTTACAACATTTAATGGCAGAACAAATTTCAACTTCTTTGACCTCTTTAGAATGGGAAATACTTTGTTTTTGTAAAGCAAAAGAAAAATTTACAAATAAAATGGTCAGTGATCAATTTCATATTCCCTCTTCCAATGCTGCAAGAGCTATGGAGCATTTACGTGATTTAAATCTAATTTATTTAGACCATAAAGAAGGGAAAAAAATATATTATTGCCTGACTGAGTATTCTAAAATGGCTACGCCTGTAAAGTATCAAAACGAAATAAAACCAACTCCTTTTTCTCCTATAGAAAAGCGTACTTTTGAGCTAATTTCATTTCTTCAAAAAAATCAAAAAATTCGACATCAAGAATACGTTAAACTGCTCAAAGTATCTTTAGCTACTGCTACAAGAGATTTGAACCAATTAGTTAAATCAGGTAAACTATGTCGTATAGGTCAAGGAAAGAAGAGTTATTATGAATTGGTAAAACAATGATTACAAATCCTCTTCTTTCATCCTTATATAGTTCATCCTGAGCTGTTAAATTGCACAAATCGAAAGGTTCGAGTTGAAAATAGTTGTCAAAAGCGGAGGGGAAGCATTCTGGAAGGAATATTTTTATAAAAAATTGATTTTGTAGTAAGTAAAAGGACGAGAATTATATACCAATTTTACTTGCGATGAGATATGTTATTACAGATACTGAGGATGCAAGTGCCATGCCCCATATCAGATCAACAACCGTTAGCATAAGAGGCCAATCTTTAAGCGTTGCAAGATTTGTAAGATCATAGGTGGCATAAGCAATAAGCCCAAACAATGCACCAAATACTGCCGCTTTTAAGCATGAATTTTTATCTAGTGCAGGAATAATTACAAATAAAACCAACCCAACAATAAAAAGCAGATAAAAAATAATTGCTGCTATCCAATTAATTTCACTTTTCATCAACGAACCAATCTGGGAACGATAAAAATTTTTTGCCACTAATCCTAACCAAAACATATCAATGGCCAAGAATATTGGAAGGGCAATTAAATATAGTTTAAGAAACATAATTTTATCCTTTAAATGCGGTAATAGATAAAAAAAGCCTCTATGTCTTTTAAGAAGATGTAGAGGCTTTCTTGTTTTTTTCATTACAATAGTGTAAACACTATTTTTTCTTAAGCCTGTATGCAAAAGCAAAAAATAGAGGGAGAAGCATAAAGAAGAAAGAGGAAATTTCGGGTACAGCACCACTCAGGAAAAGCTTTTTGTTGAATGTATCGTTATATACTGTCAGTCCTGTGATGGCTTGGGTTTTGTTTGCATTCCAGAATTTGATCTCGGAGAACCAGCCAGAAGCACTTCCAGCATAGCTTAAGAAGCATAGATTGACAATATCGCTGATAGTAACCTGGGTAGTATCCACAAGAATGTCCAGGATTCCACCATAGACAACATTGCCACCCACGACGATTTTATCGTAGTCAACGCCTGCTGTGGTCGTTCCCCAGACTTCGATTTCGGTTATACCTGCAAGAGTCAGGTCGCCTGTGGTTTCTATCATACCAGGAGAGTTACCGACACTCAAGGTTCCTTGCGAGATAACATCTGCATTCAAAGTACCGCTTCCACTAATCGTTCCTGCACTGATGATGGTAGTTGCATCTACAATGGTGTTGCGGCTCGTACCCAAAGCAAGAGAAGAATTCTGATCCAGAGAAAGAACGTTTGCAACGGTGAGTCGGCTTGAATTGTTCATGGTGATTGCCAGAGATTGGGCTTCCAATCCTTGCTGTGCAACAAATTTTCCTTCTGTATCAAGATTCATAGTACCGCCCTGGATTTTGCCTACATCGCCAATTTCCACGGTGCTTTTGTTCAGGGCTTCGATTTTTCCCTGAGCATTGTCAATCACACCTTCCAGATAGAGCTTCGCCTGGTTCAAAGCACGCAATTGCCCCTGGTTTTTGATTCCACTGAGCTTGTTGAGTACTTTAAGTACCTGGTTGGCAACATCGGCTTCTACATTGCCTATGTTTTCCAAAGCTGCCAGAAGCTGTCCTGCGCCTTTCAGCTTGCCATTCTGGTTGATGAATTTTTTGGTAATATCAGCAGCCGTGATTTTGCTGTTTGTTGCTGAATTCAAGGTAATGGTTCCACCACCGCTCAAAGTAAGATTGCCTGTGGAAAGGTGAATGCCTGTATCCGAGCCGCTTCCTTTGATGTTGATATTACCAGAATTGCTCAAAATAGTATTTCCATTGATGACGGTCTTGCTTCCATTTTCCACATTATAGGTATCCTGGTTTTGGATAGTTCCTAGCCAGTATACATTGGCACCCAATTGCTGGTACTGCCCTGTCCCCGTCTTCTGCAGATTCACATTGTTCAAGGTTGCGTTGTTCAGCTTGACAAGGCCTCCGTCAGCAGACAGAATCGTTCCATTCTGTATTACAGCATCGTTGCTGATGTTCACAGTTCCATTCTCGGCCTTGATGGTTCCGCTTGTGTTGTTCAGAGTTCCTACACCACCGAGGTTCAAGGTAGAACTGCCTGTTGCCAGGATAGTACCACTGTTGGTAATACGGTTCAAATCATAGATCGTACCCGTTCCACTATTCAGCTTAAGAGTGCCAGAGTTAGCTATGGTGGCGGTTGTTCCGCTCCCTAACAGATTTCCGCCTGAATTCAGGTTTATGGTACCAATGTTGGTAAGACTTCCGCTTCCCAACAAAGTTCCATTGTTCATGGTCAGCGTACCTCCAGAGCTAATGGTTACATTACCATTGGAGGTCAGCTTACCAGCGTTGGTCGTTCCATCATTGTTTACTGTAAGGACTTTGGCAGAGTTGATAGTGAGCTTGTTGTTAGCCCCTACTGTGAGGCTGTTGATAGTAGCGGTAGTATCGAGAGCTACCTGGCTTGTGCCATTGTTTATGGTTACATCGTAGGTAGTTCCACTGGCATTGTTGATGGTTACAGAAGGATTCCATTTCGCCGTATTGCTCCAGTTGGAGTTTCCACCCAACCATGAGGCAGCCATCTTGTTGTTTTGAGTGAGGTTTACACTGGCAAAATTGGTTGTCTGGCTTAAGGTGAACAAACCAACCCTTCCAGTCATGAAGGTAGTGTCTGTAAAGGTTTGAGATGCTACACCACTCACAGACATGCTGATGTTGTTGCCTGTTCTGGAAACCGTTAATGTGTGAACTTCATTCAATTTCCAGTTGGTTGCCAGTGTATATAAACTGGTGGCTGTTCCTCCAACTTCTTTGATAAAATTAAGGTTTCGGAAACCATGGTCAGCCAGCCCGCCCCCTTCCCAGGAAATACGGTAGTTGTTTTCAGCATCCTGAAATCCAAAAACAACGCCATACCTGTCATTATCGCTGGTTATAGCCTTAACATCAGAAGAAAAGCTAAAATCGTTGGCTACAGTGTAGTTGCTGGCGATGGTGCCACCGTTGTTGCTTGTGTAGTTTATGGTGGAACCACTGACTGACCAGTTATTGGTATTGGTAGAGCCATTGACAACCGAAGCATAGCGTGTCCAGTTGTTGACGATAGTGCTGGCAGCGATGGCATCTGCATGTATCCACACACAGCTTACTAAGACAAGAAAGAAAAAAAGAGCATTACAAAATTTTAGAACTTTCATAGCTCTATCTCCTTAAAATAGGATAAAGATGTTCCTGATTTTTTAACGATTTTTTCACTTTGTATATACTAAATTAAATCCAATTTTTTATTATATGCAAGCTTTTTTTAAAAAAAATTTTTAGGTCTTGTGTACTTTATTTTCTTGACAATATATTTTTTTTATAGTATAAATTTGTACAAATGACCAAATTTATAGTCATTCGTATGACCAAATAAGGCATTTACTATCAGGAGCAGTTTCTTTACTTTTTTATGAAAGGAATATCTCATGATACGAAAATGGATTGGGGGAATGGTTTTGGTTTTCTGTGTTTTTTTCTTATATGCCTGTATAGGCCAGACCAAAAAAGAAGAGGAGAATAAAGTAGCGCAGGGCAGGCCTGTTAAAGTAGAGCAGGTTTCTCTGGTACAGAAAAAATCTTCTCTGTCTTATCCTGGGACTGTGTCTGCTTCTCAAAAGGCTACGCTGTTTTTCCGTGTTTCTGGCCCTGTGACCACAATTCATGTAAAACCAGGAGATGCGGTAAAGGCAGGCAAAATCCTTATGGAAATGGACGAAAGAGATTTCAAAAAGCGCAGTCTTTATCTGGAACATCAAATTAAAGCAGCCCAGGCACGCTTGCTGACCATGAAAACAGCGAGGGAAGAGGACATTCGCATATTGGAAAAAAATATCCAGGCAGCCAGAACCCGTATGGAAAAAGCCAGGCTCGACTATCGTCGCTATAGCCAGTTGTTCCAGGAAAAAGCAACTCCTATAGATTCCTATGAACAAATGCGTAGCTCCTATCAGATATATGAAGCAGAAGTGGCTGCCATGGAAGAACAGTTGGCCAAGGCCAAAAAGGGAGCGAGAGAAGAAGATATACTCGCTGCCCAGGCAGATCTAAATGCTTTGCAGGTTCAGTATGAAATTGCACTGGATCAGCTCAAGGACACAAAGCTGTCAGCTCCATTCGATGGTATAGTCACAGATAAATTTTTAGAAGAATATGAAATGGCCACGGCAGGACAGCCTGTCTTGAGTTTGCTAGGAATTTCCACCGTAAAAATTACAGTTGCCATTCCTGAAAAGGACATGGCGTCTTTTCCCTACCACAAAAAGACTGGCTATAAAGTGCGTATATGGCCCTTAGGGGATCATTTGTATGATGCTTCTCTTTATGAATGGAAGCTCAGTGCTGATCCTACGACAAGAACGTATTCTGTGGTCTTTTGCATCGAGCAGGGAAATAATATCAAAATATTGCCAGGTATGACAGCGGAAGTTAGTGGATTTTCCACTTCAGAAAATGCGGAATGTATCAGCATTCCTTTATCTGCCCTTGTTTCTACTCAAGGACAGACAGGAAAGCTATGGATTATGGATAGAAAAAATCAGATGGCTTTGCTTCGAGATGTAACTTTAGGGAGTTTTTATGATAGCGGTAGAATCTTGGTTCTGCAAGGTCTGTCGGATCAGGAATGGATAGTTACCTCTGGAGCAAAATTCATAAGAGAAGGACAGACATTGAGTATAATGTCTTCTCAGAATAAAGGATAGAGATGTGAAAATCGTACAATTCGCCTTAAAAAACAAAGTAACCATGAGTGTCATTTTTTCTCTCTTGATCGCTCTGGGAATTACCTCTTATCAAAATCTGGGAAGGCTTTCATATCCTGATTTTACCATAAAAATAGCATTGATCAGTACATCCTATCCTGGGGCAAGTCCACGGGAAGTGGAAGAAGAAGTGACGGATGTCATTGAAGAAGCAGCTCAAAGCCTGGGGGGGATAGACTCTGTCAAGTCCACATCCCAGGAAGGGCTTTCTATGGTTTTTGTCGAGCTGAAACCAACGGTTCATTCCAGGCAGGTACCCCAGGCATGGGATGAGCTGCGCCGAAAAATCTCGGATGCTCAGAAAAGATTGCCTCCAGGTGCAGGCCCAAGCGTTGTAAACGATGATTTTGGTGATGTGTATGGAATCTTCTTTGCTATCACTGGCGATGACTATTCTTACGAAGAGCTAAGAAAATATGCTCGTTCTCTGAAAAAAGAATTGCTGCTCGTTCCTGAAGTGGCGAAGGTAGATTTCTGGGGGCTTCAAAGAGAAGCCATCTATGTAGAATTTGACAGGGCAAAGATGTCTCAGACAGGCGTATCGCCTGCTCAGATATACCAGACCATCTCTCTGCAAAACGCCGTGGAATCCATGGGCAAAGTAAGAATAGAATCAGAATACCTTCCCTTACGCTCCTCTGGCAGTTTTTCTTGTATAGATTCCATCGAGAATCTTTATCTTGCAGGGCAAAATGCAAAGCTGGTGCGTTTGGGGGACATAGCTCATGTTTCGCGGGGGTATCTGGACCCTCCAGAAAGCTTGCTTCGCTTTAATGGCAAAAAAGGCATTGGAATCGGAATTTCTGCCGAGTCAGGGGCCAATGTCGTGCGCATGGGAAATGCCGTGCTGAAAAGATTGAAAGACTTAGAGAAGCTAAGACCATCAGGCGTGGAACTTCATAAAATTAGCTTCCAGGCAGAGAATGTCACAGAATCGCTGGATATGTTTTTGGAAAATTTTGTAGAGGCAGTGGCGATTGTAATCTTTCTCCTTCTGCTTTTTATGGGCTGGAGATCGGGCCTTATCATCGCTGCTGTCTTGATTTTGTCCATATTGGGAACATTCATTGGCATGCTTCTTATGGATATTGATCTTCAGTTGATTTCTCTGGGGGCCCTCATTATTGCCCTGGGTGTCCTGGTTGACAATGCGATTGTGGTCGTGGACGTTTTTCTTATAAAAACAGAAAGAGGTATTCCCAGGAATACTGCTGCTGTTGAGGCCGTGGAAGAAACCCAGATTCCTCTTTTGGGAGCCACGCTGGTGGCGATTTTGGCTTTTGTTCCCGTGGGATTCAACCCTGGAAACGTAGGGGAATTCTGTCGCTCTCTATTCAATGTAATGGCAATCTCCCTTATGCTAAGCTGGATATTAGCCATCACGCTTGCACCTATTCTTTGTGTGCATCTTTTAAAAACACCAGAAAAAGCGAAAGAAGATCCATACGCCACAAAAGGATACCAGATATATCGTCAATTTTTACACTGGATTATCCAAAAAAAAATTGTTACACTATTCTTTCTTTTCTTTTTAATCGCTCTTTCGCTGTATGGCTTTGAAAAGATTCCCCGATTTTTTTTCAGTGAATCCACTCGCAACCAGTTCTATATTGACTACTGGCGTGCCCAGGGAAGCCATATTGAAGAAACTTCCCAGGATATGGAAAAAATCGAGGCTTTTCTGCTTTCGCAGCCAGAGATTCGTTCTGTTACGTCTTTTATTGGCCAGGGTGCATTGCGATTCCTTCTGAGCTATAATTTTCAGCTTCCTAATACGAGCTTTGGACAGCTTCTTGTGGAAGTTCAGGACTATCGTCAGATCGCTGGACTTATCGCTCGTGTAGAAAAATATATGAAGGAAAATTTCCCAGATTCTGATCCTAAGGTCAATCGATTCCAGGAAGGCCCTCCTGTCGAATACTCGGTGGAAATTCGTTTTCGGGGCGATGATGTAAAAACGCTGTATTCTCTGGCAGAGCAGGCTAAAAAAATCTTGTATGAAGACCAGGGGGCGAAGACCATCAGGGATGACTGGAGGCAAAGTGCTAAGCTCCTGAACCTTCGCTATTCGCAGGTTTCAGGGCGTTTTAGTGGTGTCACTCGATCTGATGTAGCCAACGCTCTTTTATGGAATTTTTCAGGAATTGCGATTGGTCTATATCGGGAAAATGAAGATTTGATTCCTATCATATCAAGACCAGTCCCCAAGGAAAGATTTTCGGTTCTGAATCTGGATAAAATACAGGTATGGGGTAGTATAGCCAATAGCTATATTCCTCTGCGTCAGGTAGTGAGTGCTGTGGATACCGATTCTGAGCCAGGTATGATCAAGCGCAGGAACAGGGTACGAAGCCTCATGGTGCAATGCAATCCTATTGTCGGGCAGGCATCTACGCTTCGGGATCGTATCCTGAAAAAAATAGATGCCATACCTTTGCCACCAGGCTATTCTATGGAATGGGCAGGCGAACACGAAGAAAGCCTCAAGGGACAGGCTGGCCTGAAGCAAATTTTTCCTGTCTGTCTTCTGGGTATGTTTCTTTTGGTTGTGATGATGTTCAATTCCTTAAGGCAGCCTCTTGTTATTTTCCTGACGATCCCTCTGGCCTTTGTAGGGGTAACAGCAGGTCTTCTGTGCTTTGGTCTGCCTTTTGGATTTATGGCAATACTGGGTTTTTTGGGTCTTACAGGAATGCTGGTAAAAAATGCCATTGTTCTTTTAGACCAGATAAATCTGGATTTGCAAGCAGGGAAAAAACCGTATCAGGCTGTTCTGGATGCCTCTGTCAGCAGGCTAAGGCCAGTTACTATGGCTTCTGGAACAACCATTCTCGGTATGCTGCCTTTGGTCTGGCATCCTTTTTTTGCTGCTATGGCAGCCACCATGATGGGAGGGCTATTGATAGCAACAGGATTGACGCTCTGCATTGTGCCGTTGTTGTACGTTATGTTTTTTCGAATCCGTGTTTCGTAAGGCAAAACATGAAAGACTATGATGCTCCGAATACAAAGTTAGCTTTAGTGCTGGCAGCAGGTGAGCTTTTTTCGGAAAGGGGTTTCGATGGGGTAAGCACCAGAGAAATAGCCCAAAAAGCAGATGCTAAGCTAGGAAGCATCTACTATCATTTTCAGACAAAGGAAAAGCTATATATAGAGGCTTTTCGCTATGCAGTTTCCAAGGGCAAACGCAAGACAGTTCGACAAATCGTCGATAAAAATCCCAAAAGACTGGGTTCTCCAGAAGGACTGGCAGAAATTGTCTGGGAAACCATATTGGATTTTTTCCAGGATGTTCTTTTTCAAAAAGCACCAGAGTGGAAAAACCGCCTGATTACAAGAGAACTCTATCATCCTTCTGCTGTCATGCCTCGCCTTGTGGAAGAAATTTTCCGAGAGGTTTATGAAGACATTAAATCTCTCTATTTTCTGGTTAAGCCAGATGGATCAGAAGCGGATGCTTCTATCTGGAGTATGTTTTTACCTGGAATCGCTACGTTTTATAATCATAATAGAGATATTCTATTAGAAATTTTAGGAAAAAAAGCCTTTGATACAGAATTTCTCCATAAGGCTACGAAAGCAACGGCAAAGATGATGATACTATATTTAAACCTTCCTTTACCAGAAGGACTTAGGTAAATGAAATATTCTATTCTGCTGTTTTGTTTATTTTTCTCTTGTAGTTCCTGGATGCCTTCTTTGTCTACTTTTCCTGATGCCTTTGTTTATGAGAGCGACTATGGGCTTTCTCTTGTCATCCAGGAAGCACCACAGAAGATGTGGTCGAGTGCCTCAATCTGGATAAAGGCTCCTGAAGAATTTCAGGATACAGGTCTGGGGCATCTTTTGGAGCATCTTCTTATACAGAAAAAAAGAAATCAATATAGGGAAATCCTTTTGGAAGGGAAAAGCAATTCTCAATTTGTCGTTTTTCAATGCCATTATTTAGCAAAAGATAGTCAAAAGGCCTATAGAGCTTTATTGGAAATGCTTTGCCATAATCAGGAATGGTCAGAAGAAGAAATCCAGAAGGCCTTTCGTGTCTTGCAATACGAAAGATTGCATAATCCAAAGGCTTCTCTTCCTCAAGAAGAAAATCTGGCCTGGCGTATTCGGGAATTTCAGAAAAAATTCTTTCAACCTCAGAATGCTATGCTTTGTGTTGCCCATCCTGAAAAAAACGTTCAGGAAATTTCCAGGATATGGAAAGAAATTTCTATTGGTTTTAGCAGAAAACAGGTACTGAACAAGGGAATGCCTTTTTTTAAGGCACTGGCTTTGTCGCCTGTATACTGGAAGCCTGCTGATTTACACTGGGATAAAGACTTTCTGCTTTTTTCCTGCCAGGATCGCAAATGGGCTGGAGTGGCTGCTTTATTCTCCAAACAAGGCAGCCCTGCTCTGGCTTCTTATTTTCATCAGAGAGACTTTACTGTCTGGCAAGACAAAAATCAGAGCCTGGCCTATCGTATTGTGTCTCCTGAATACTTTAGCATGCTTGACAATAGGCCTCCTTCGAAAATATTGAAAACAAAGAGCATAAATCCCAGGAAAAAGCTCTGGTTGAAGTTGTGCGATACTCTCGCTTCTTCCCACCCTGTCCGTCCTCTTATCGCTCTAGCTATGGATGCTGACAGGCATGATTTAGAGAATCATGCGAAAAGAATCTTCGCTCAGGGAAATGCTACGGAAATCTCCTTTCCTGAGGAATACGAAATAGATTCCCATCTTGCTTACAGTATGGCGGGAACTAAAGTCTCTGGGGTAAGAAGCAAAGAGTATTTTTTTTGCCATGCGATGGCTGTATTTCTTTCTCAGCAAATGGTATCCTACTTTGTAGACACAGGCCAGGCTTATGAGGCGGTTGCATGGTATGATTCTGCCAGGGAAATTTTATGTATCTGGGTGGCTGGCGATCTTGATAAAAAAGGCAGAATCGAAAGCGATTTGCGGAATCTTTTACGCAAGGCATCGCAGATTCCCATAAACCTTGAACAATGGGAATCTTTGGCCGACAGAACCAGACTCTATTACCTGAAGTCCAGGGACTTCCAACCAGAAAATTTTCCTGATATTGTTCTGGAACTTTCTTCCCTGCGAGAATCCCAGGTAGAGACAGAAAAGCGATGGAAAAAATTCCAAAATGCTGATTTTGTTTGCAGCTATGAGGGCTTTATAGAATGGAAATCCGCCATACTTCAGGAAAAAAACTGGCTTTTTCTGGAATAGGTAAATTCCCAAAATCTTTATGCCTGACCTAACACGGATAAACCGTAATCAAAAAGAAAAAAATTTACCGCAGAGGTCGCAGAGAAAAATTTTTATATTTTTTATTCTCCTCTGCGTTCTCCGCGTCTCTGCGGTGAAAAATCTTTACATTTTGCACGAGATTTCACTTGTAAGTGACTAAGCTTTTGAAAACTTTGATAGCTTTGTCTCTTGCTGTTTTGTTGTCCACAACAGGCTTGGGATATCGAGGGGTATTCCACTCTTTAACCCACGTTTGGATATATTGATTCTGAGGATCAAAACGTTTTTGCTGGAGCATGGGATTGAAAATGCGGAAGTAAGGAACGCTATCGCATCCTGTACTTGCTGCCCATTGCCAGTTGCCATTGTTGGAAGAAAGCTCATAGTCCAGCAATTTTTGGGCAAAGTAGGCTTCTCCCCATCGCCAGTCTATCAATAGATGCTTTGTCAGGAAGGATGCTGCAATCATGCGGACTCGATTGTGCATATAGCCTGTTTCATTGAGCTGCCTCATTCCAGCATCTACCATAGGATAGCCTGTCATACCTTTACACCAGCGTTCCCAATGTTCTGCATCATTCGCCCAGGGGATAGAATCATATTCTTTATGAAAACAATGGTCTACCACTTGAGGGAAATGATATAGTATCTGCATGAAGAATTCTCGCCAGATCAATTCTGACAAGAAAGTTTTGTTTAGCGACAAAGCTGTTTGCAGCAACTCTCGGATGCTGATCGTTCCAAATCGCAGATGTATGCCCAACAGACTCGTCCCAGAATGGGAAGGAATGTCCCGATGGAGATGGTATTGGGAAATTTTGTCTTGGGGGATTGCAGACGGAGGAATATAGCATGGTGTTGGCAAAAAGCCTGTTTTTTTCAGGGAAAGAAATTTATGATTTTGTAGGGAAAAAAAATTTTCAGAGAGATTGCAGGCATAGTATGGGATGCTGGAATTAGCCAGACAATATAGCCATTTTTTTGCATAAGGTGTATATTTAATGTAGGGAGTGCCATTGTCTTTCATCACTTCAGATTTTTCCCAGATTACCTGGTCTTTGCAAGGAATAAAAGAAATGCCCTTGCTTTCAAGAAGATGATTTACCTGAAAATCTCTTTCCATGGCATAAGGTTCATAATCGTGATTTGTAAAGACTTTGTGTATACTATATGTCTGGATCAGACTTTGCCACACTGGCACTACCTGTCCGTGCAGAACCAGGAGGGTTCCTTTGTTCTGGGAAATTTGCTCTCCGAGTTTTTGTAATGTGCTATAGATAAAATAGACTCTTGCATCCTGTTTTTCTTTTAGCCTATCCAAAATTTCTGTATCGAAGATAAAGATTGCCAGAACAGGCAAATCTTCTTGTAAAGCCAGGGATAGAGCATGGTTGTCGTGCAGTCTGAGATCTCGGCGAAACCAGAAAATATTGATTTTTTTCAAGGATAGCCTTTCTGTTGTAATTGGACAATGTTTAACCCTCAAACGGAAGCACAAAGAAATATTCTATTTTGGAACAGATGTTCAATTTTGGAATACCCTTGATAGGTATGCTGCTGTATAAAATACATTCAAAAAAAATATTTTTGTTCACGGGAAGTGCTTTTGTTTGCTCTAAAAAAGCTTCTATCATGGGAAATAATTCCATAAAAAATATTTTTGGAATAGTTTTTGTTAATATCTTCCTTCAGACAAGAAAACTTTTCAATTCTTACAGGCGTTTTACTGTAAGAGTGTAAAAATATTTAGGAGGATATATCATGGAAAATAGAATTATACCATTAGAAACCAAAAGAAGAGAATACTTAAATTCCGACAATAGACAAGAAAATATTCTCAACAGGCAAGAGCTTCTCAAATATTACGTGCATGAGGGAACGCAAATTTTTCAGAGCCTGGATAATCTGGGAAATTTTTTAATGGGCTTTGGGGTATTGATGCTAGGGTACCTTTTGAATGTAAATCTGAATTCTTATTTTGCCAGGATAGAAGTAGAGCAAAGCGTTTTCAATTTTTCCACCTTTGCATTAATAGCATGGATTGCTTCTATTGTATTGCTGCTAGGCTTTATGTATTTTTTTATCTTTCATTTGATCTCAGGAAGAACCATCCATGCCAAAGAAAACTCTCGTAACTCTATTGGCAAAAGAATTTCCATTACGGAAATGACTTACGATAAGTTTGCTTCCACTGCTCCGACTTTTGATGCCTTCATTGCTAAAAATTATCTTTATGAAGATCAGAAATCAGATACCCAAATCTGGTATGCTACCTTCCGTTATTCCAGATACATGGCTTTTCAGAAGCTTATGATAATGAATAAAATGCGAAAGCTTATAGCCTGGGCGATGATAAGTGGAGTGCTATTTAAAATTTTAGACATACTATTGATTGCATCAGAAGGCTAAGGAAGGCTCAAGCCAATTGGTGCTATTTTTTTTCTCCCAATAAGGGTAATGGGATGCTTAGAGCAAGTGTCTGTGAACGATTGTTTTGAATATTCTGTGGAAAAGCCTTACTTCCATTTTTTTTATAGGAATCCAAAAATGAAAATTAATCCAATAGACTGGGCGGGAAGCTGGCAGCAAGGCCATGCTGTTATTATAGACCAGACCAGATTACCAGAAAAAGAGGAATACTCTGCCATAGAAACCCCACAACAAATGTGGGATGCCATAAAGGCATTGAAAGTGCGTGGGGCACCTGCCATTGGGATCGCAGCGGGATATGGACTTTTTTTAGGCATCCGCGAGGCAAGGGAAAAAGAAGAATTCTTTTCTCTTCTGGATAAGAATTTTCAATATCTGGAGAGTTCCAGACCCACTGCTGTCAATCTTGTTTGGGCTTTAAAACGCATGCAAAAGAAAGCATGGGAAGAAAAAAATAGCTCTTTGGAGTTATTAAAAGAAATTTTGTGGAAAGAGGCAAACAAAATTCTGGCAGAAGATCGTGAAGTCTGTAAGAAGATGGGGGAAATAGGCAATACTTTAGTGAAAAGCACTGCTAACCTTCTCACCCATTGTAACGCGGGGGGGCTTGCTACTTCAGGTTATGGAACGGCCTTGAGCGTGTTTTATACAGCATTTGCCTCTGGAAAAAAAATTCATGTTTATGCAGATGAAACCAGACCTTTATGGCAGGGGGCAAGGCTTACTGCCTGGGAGCTTCATAAGGCCAACATCCCCTGTACTCTTATTTGCGACAACACAGCGGGTTTTCTGATGCAGCAAAAAAAAATAGATATGATTTTTGTAGGGGCCGACAGAATCACTGCCAATGGCGATACCGCCAACAAAATAGGAACTTACAGCCTAGCTGTACTCGCTAAAGCACATGGTATCCCCTTTTACATCGTTGCCCCTGTATCTACCTTTGATCTTTCTCTGGAGGAAGGCAGCCAGATAAAAATAGAAGAGCGTTCGCCCTGGGAAGTAACAAAACCTTATGGAATTCCCATCGCCCCTGAAGGAATTTCTGTTTATTCTCCTGCTTTCGACGTAACTCCAGCCAGCTATCTCAGCGGAATCATCACGGAAAAAGGGCTGATTGAGGCACCTCTGAGCAAAGAGAGAATACAGGATATAGTTTTATAAATCGGTGTCGGGATCGATTCCATTGAGAGATAGGGGATTACCCAAAGACGCAGGGATTGCGCTGGCGTTAGGCTTTTGGGCAGACATGACTTTTTTGGCGCAACACTGAGGCTACAATCTGTTGCAAAACAAGATATTACAGCGTATCTCAGATGGATTGCATACATTAAAAAGAACCACAGCTAAACACAAATACTCAACGTTTTGCAAAGAATATTTTTTGATCCGCAGATTTTATTTTGACAATGCTAAATCTGGATTATTGATTACCAAGAGCTTACGAAAGATTTGGGAATTAATTCGT
>CALKWO010000379.1 GCA_938003875.1 uncultured bacterium | reverse complement strand
TAAGTTTTAATATTTTGTCTTGCAAGAGGCGGTTGCAATCTATTGCAAAACAAAATGTTAAAACTTAACACGAATGTCGCTATCTTTATCGTCTAAATGAGGAACTGATTTATTTTCCTGCTTGTTCTTTTATGTTAGAAAGTCTTTTATCAGCGCGATAATTTCTTCTGTATTGTCTTCCAGAACATAATGGCCACAATCTGGAAAAAAATGGATTTTAGCATGGGACCATCGTTTTCTCCATTCCTCTAAAAAAGCTCTGTCAAAGACAAAATCTTTAGCTCCCCAGCAAATTAAAACAGGAGTAGCCTGGAATTTTCTCAGACCCTCTGCTACTTCTTTGACAATGGAGTAAGCAGTATCTTTGGGTTTCAAAGGAATATCTTCTACAAAGCGAAATGTAGCCAATCGGCGGTCTTTTCTGGTGTATGGTGCTATATAAGAATCTCGAATCTTTGCAGGCATTTTCTTCCGAGTGCAGCATACTCTGGAGGCTATTCTGCTAAAAGCATTGCAACGCAAAACCAAAAATTTTCCTATGAATAGACGTGTCAGCCATAGCATCCAGGGAAAAGCTTTCTTTTCAGGCAAGGGAAATGCTGCTGTATTCAGAAGAACAATTTTCTGGATTTTTTCAGGATGCCGATGGGCATAAGCCATGCCTATCATTCCACCCCAATCATGGAGTACCAAAGTAATTTTTTTCAGACCAAGAGATTCCAGAAGAGCTTCCAGGTTATCTACCCTGGAAGCGAGTGTATAGGAATATTGCTTTTCCTCTGGTGCATCGGAAAGTCCACAGCCAATGTGATCTGGTACAATACAGCGATATTGCCCGCTAAAATTTTTAACAAGATTCCGATAGTAATAAGACCAGGTTGGGTTTCCATGCACCATGACCAAAGCATCTCCTGATCCTTCATCAAGGTAGTGCATGCGAATTCCATTACAATCGAAAAAATGGCTTTGGAAAGGGTACTCCTTTTCAAAGCTTTCTTTAGAAGCTAGATTGGGAAACACAAGATGCTGCATGTATTCTTCTTTTGTATCCATGATTAGTAGACAACCTTATCTTCTAAAGGGTTTTCTAGTGTCAATTCTTTTACGATGGCTTGTGCTTTGTCCAGGCGGATGCTGCCCATTTTTTTGAGCCTTTCCACAACAATGTCTATCATTGTGGGAGGACAGCCAGCCATAATAGCAAGGTTTCTAGCATGTAGAGACATGTGTCCTTTTTGTATCCCTTCGTCAGCTAAAGCTCGCAAGGCACCTATATTTTGTGCAAGCCCTACCGCTGTCATGACTTCGCCAAGTTCATTGGCAGTTTGTATGTCTAAGATTTGCAGATTGGCTTTTACAACAGGATGGGTTTTAGTTGCCCCACCTACTGTTCCTACTGCCATAGGCAGTTCTAGTGTACCCACAAGATCGCCTTCCTGATTTTTTTCCCAGGTAGTCAAGGAACGATAGTTCCCCTTGAAACAAGCATAAGCATGAGCACCTGCTTCGATTGCCCTTGTATCCTGCCCACATGCCAGGGCGACAGCGGAAATTCCATTCATGATTCCCTTATTGTGTGTAGTGGCGCGGAAAGGATCTGCATCGGCAAAATGGTAAGCAAGAATAATTCGGTCTACTATCTCTTCGCCTCCCAGCTCTTCTTTATCGAATACGGCATAAGCTCTGGCAATGCGATAAACAGCAAGGTTGGAAATGATTCTGAGATAGACCTTCCCTTGGGAAATCCGTTCTAGTTCCTCTTTTAGAGATTCTGCCATAGTGTTGACAGCATTTGCTCCCATAGCATCTTTGCAATTGACCAAAAGATGGCATACAACCATAGGCCCTGACGCTGTATCTAGCACTTTTACTTCCAGGTCTATTGCTCCTCCCCCCAACTTGACCAAAATAGGGTCTTCTTCGTTTGCCATCTGAAGAATTCTTTCTTTTTGCGACAGAATTCTCATTTTTGCTCCATAAGGGTCTTTACAAGAAGCAATCTGGATTTGTCCTATCATAACAGGGTCTGTGCTAGAGGTTGTAAATCCCCCCTTTTTTCTGGCAATTTTTGCCATTTTGGATGCTGCTGCAACAACAGAAGGCTCTTCTATAGCCATAGGCACAAGATATTCTTTATCATTTATAAGGAAATGAACTCCTAGGCCTACAGGAATTTCCAAAGTACCGATCACATTTTCAATCATTCTATCGGCCTGGTCTAAACTCAAGCCCCCCGATGTTTTTAGTGCGAGCATTTCTTCGTCATTCAAATCAGCATACTCTGCTACTCTCTCTAATCTTTCTTCTGGAGTCAGTTTATAAAAATGCGTCGAACAAAAACGACGTCTCATAGCATCTCCTTGATAAAATTCTTATTGCAACAAATCCAGCCAGATATTTTTTTAATTATTGTCTAAAAATTGACCAAACGGTTAGTATATTTTAACCATGACTGACCAATTGGTCAAGAAAAAAATTATCAATTTTTTTATACAATAATTATTTGTATAGAAATCACTTAGAAGATTCCTTATGGAGCATGAAATATTTTTGAATTGTGTTAGAATATTTCTTCGGCCAGTCTATATGCATTAAGCTTGTTTTTTCTAAGCTATAATTATGCCTCTTAGAACCAGCAAGAGTTTCTCTTTTTTCTTTCGCGCCCTGGATTTTTTCCCATATTTTTTGTTTTGTTTCAGCATCAAAAGATTTTTTGGCTTCCCTTGAATTTTCTGTAACGCTTGAACTTGAGCTACCTGAAGAAAAAGAACTGACTATGCCATGAAGAGAATTCAGAGCAGACTGGAGTGCCATTTCTTTCTGTCTTATCAAAAACTCTCTTTCTTTTTCTGATTTTGAATCATTCTCGATGCCCTCCTTCAATCTGTCAGGAAAGAAAGCTTTTCTATTTCTCTCTAAAGTGTATTTTCCTAAAGCCAGATTTTTTGTATCCAAAAGGGATCTATTTTCACGATTTTGGGAGATATTTCTCACATAAAAATCCAGGCTTTCTTTAACTTCCTTAGAATAAGAAGCAATTTCTTTTGCCTTTTCAGGATTTTGGACAGCAGAAAATCCTGAGGCTAAAACAGAAATTTTTTTTAATTTTTCTGCCCAGTCTTTCTCCTCTGAATTAGATAATGCCTGTATGGAGTGGTTTAGGTTCTCTAAAGCGATCTTTTGTTCTTGGCTAACAATAGCATTTTGCTTTAAAGACTTTATATCAGCCAAAAAGACAAAGAAGAAAAGAAGACAAAAGCATAGCAGTATACCTTGCCAGATGGCATAATTCTCTTGAGGTAAGGTTTCTTTTTCATTCCATACTTCTCTTAATTTGAAAGCTGCATCTTTTATAAGAGATTCAGAAAAAAAGGATTGTTTTTTTTCTTGTATGAGAAAAAACGCAGAAGAAACCCTATCTTCCAGGCGATAGTGTTTGTCTATCCAGTAAGCGCATTCCCATGCCTGGTATTTTTTAGTTAAGCAAAATCCAAATAAAACCAAAGGCATCAAAAGACAGAGAAAAAAATATCCCATAGAAAAATAGAAAAAACAACTTGAAAGGAGAATGTAACAAAAAAAAATATTTTTTAAACAGAAATACAAAAATTTTCTTTTCCTTTTTTTCTGAACATGCTCAATACAGTTTTTGCAGAATTCTCTATCATCAGACAGAATAATATGTTCCATTTTTGTTTGCAGCTCTGCTGCGCTATGTTAGTCTGTGGTTCAATAAAATATAATGTCAAAAAATTTTTGTCACCCGACCTATAATAAGGAAATAGGATCAATATCCATCTGCACTTTGATGTTTTTGGATGTAGTAATAAAATGTTTCAGGGATTTAGCGGTATGCAAAATTTCTGATATTTTGGCTGCTTTGATAATAAAGTGCCAGCGATAGCGATCCTTGATCTTAGAAATGGGGGCTGGAGCAGGGCCTAGAATACTGGAGCTGCTTTCTTTTGCCTTTTGGACAATCTCTTTGGCTTTTTCTTTGACAAGCTCTTCATTCTGGCCTTCTATGATAAAGCGCAAAATTTTTCCAAAAGGAGGGTATTGGGATTGTCGGCGGAATTCCATCTCTTTTTGGGCAAATTTTTCATAATCCTGGCTCAAAGCTGCCTGTATTGCATAATGTGATGGATTCCAGCTTTGCAGAACGACCAGCCCTGGCCTTTCTCCTCTGCCTGCTCGCCCTGCTACCTGCACGCTCAATTGGAAGGTTCTTTCTGCTGCCCTGAAATCAGGAAGCTGCAAACCAGAATCCGCAGAAAGTATTCCCACCAATGTCACCTTGGGGAAATCTAGCCCCTTAGCGATCATTTGCGTTCCTAAAAGTATATCTATTTTCCCTTCGCTAAAGGACTGGAATGCCTCTTCATAGTGATTTCTGGAAACCATAGTGTCACTGTCCATCCTGCGCACACGGGCATCGGGAAAGGTGGACTTGAGTATGGTTTCGATTCTCTCTGTTCCTGCGCCCAGAAATCGAATGCCTTGAAAATGGCATACAGGACAATCCTCTGGTGCTGGTGTTTCATACCCACAGTAATGGCATAGAGCTTGCTTGTTCTTTCGATGGTATGTAAGACTGATTTCGCAATGCTGGCATTTCAGCTCATAGCCACAAGCAGGACAGTTTACGGTTGTGGCAAAGCCCCTGCGATTCAAAAATAGAATGGCCTGCTCTTTTGCCTGAAGAACCTTTTCAAGAGATCGAACCAATGGCCTGGAAAAATAAACGAAACGCTTTTGTTCCCTGCATTCTTCTTTCATATCCACAATGACCATCTTGGGCAATTTAGCACTTCCTATCCTTTGAGGCAAACGATAGATATGATATTTTTTTTGCAGTCCATTATAATAGCTTTCTAGCGAAGGAGTCGCAGAACCTAAGAGTACAATGGCATTTTCTATTTGTGCTCTTTTGACCGCAATGTCGCGGGCATGGTAGCGTGGCGTATTTTGTTGCTTGAAGCTTGGTTCATGCTCTTCGTCCACGACAATCAAGCCAAGTCTATGCACAGGAGCAAAAATAGCAGACCTTGGGCCGATGACAACCTGTATGTTGCCAGAATCGATCTGCTTCCACTGGTATGCTCTTTGTGCTGGTGTCAGGGCACTGTGTAGCACGGCTACTTTGGGAAATCTTTGCTTGAACCTCGTCACTGTCTGTGGGGTAAGGGCGATTTCGGGTACGAGTACGATGGATTCCTTTCCCATGGCTATGGCCTTTTCCATTGCCTGAAGATAGACTTCGGTTTTCCCGCTGCCTGTCACGCCAAGCAGCAAGAAAGTCTGGAATTTTTCTTCTTCCATTGCCTGGACAATTCCATCCAGACTTTGCTGCTGTGTTTGTGTCAGCATAACAGGCTTAGCAGACAAAGTGGGCAGGCTGGCAAAAGGGTCAGGAGAGCTTTCCTGAAAAGTGCAAAGAATAAATTTTTTTTGTACCAAGGTTTTAATAGGCGAGAGAGAGATTTTGAGCTTTCTGCGGAGTTCCTCTCTCTCTATGGGATGCTGGCATTCTTTCAATAAACGCAGTACCTTTGCCTGCAAAGGAAATTTTTCCTGCAACTGGCCGATTTCTTCTTCTATTGTATCGGGAGAGGCAAGAGAAAGCATGTAATTGCCTGAAACATGGAATTCCCTGGTTTCCGAAGGGACACTGGCATCCAAGGCTTCTCCTAGAGAACAATGATAGTAAGAACCCCACCATCGTGCGAACTCAAGCATTTTCAAGTCTATCACAGGTTTTGTGTCAACAAGATCCGATATTTCCTTTATCTTATCAGGAGGAACATCACTTTTTTCCCTGATACCAACGCAAAAGCCTTTCATCATACGCTTTCCAAAAGGAACGTTTACTCGAATTCCCGTTTGGATATAAGGCAAAAGAACAGAAGGTATCCTGTAATCATAAGAATCTTCCAGAGGCAATGGCAAAGCGATTTGAGCATAGGACATAATTTTCACCATTCTGATTTGTCAAAATGATCCTGTGCAAAATGAGTAGTGCTATGGCAATAGCATCTACTCCAT
>CALKWO010000378.1 GCA_938003875.1 uncultured bacterium | reverse complement strand
CTGCTGTGTGGCGGAGCTTTATCAGCCTTCCTAAGCGGTCATAGCCTTCGTTCTGGTCGCCTGTGTTGTTCAGGGTTGTCCATTTGCTCTGGTTTTTCAGTGTTCGTTCTATGAGCCTGGAGCCTATGTAATCGTAGGTTGCCAGAGGGGTTGAAGCATTCGCTTCGGACAGGGATGTGAGACGATTGAGCTTATCCAGGCTGTAAACCAGTTTGCGTCCATCGGGGTAGGTCAGGTCTACAGGTGTAGCAGCCTGCTTCCAGTTATAAGAAACGGCCTTGCCGTTCTGGATTTCTTCCAGGATTCTGCCCAGGGAATCGTATTGCCTTTGTATCTGGCTGTCATCCTGGGTTGTATCGGGATTATTGTTGTCTGTTGCCTTTGTCAGGCGGGAGAGGCCATCATATTCGAAGGTCTGGAGGGTCGTGCCTTTGAACAAGGCGGTTCTTGTGATTTCTCGTTTGGTGAGCCTGCCCAGTACGTCCCAGGTCTGGCTGAACACGTTCCCGCTATTGTCTGTGAAGCTGATGAGTTGGGAATTGGGGTTGTATGTGAATTGCTGCGTTTTTCCATCTGCAAAGGCTACGGTTGCTATGCGATTTTGCTCATCGTATTCGTAGCTCGTTGTGTTTCCTTTGTCGTCTGTTATGGAAACCAGGCGGGAGTTTGCATCGTAGGTTGCTGTCTCTATGATCTTGCCGTCTTCGTTGGATGGATTGGTCTGATCCAGGTATCGAATGCTCTGGAGCTTGCGGCCCAGGCCATCGTGCAGGGTTTCCATGCTGTTTCCATCTTCGTTGATGTCGTCTTCTGTGTAGATTCCGAGAGGATCGCTGATCTTTGGCCCCTGTGCATCGGTGCTACTGATTACGAGATTTCGGCTGTCATAGTAGAATCGTCTTGTCTGTCCGAGGCTGTCTGTGGTGCGGGTCAGGCGGTTTAGACTATCGTATAGATTGAGCGTGATGAATGTCTCTGGTGCGATTCGGTTTGTGAGATGACGCTCGGTTGTGCTGATTTTCTTTGCGTTGGAATTGGCATCATAGACAATTTCCTGCTCGTTTCCGCCTGCATCGCTTTTCTTTATGACACGGCCCAGTCCATCATAGTATAGGCGCATTTGCTTGAGGGCATTTGCCTGGCTTGCTGCTGTGATGAAGGTTGGGCGGGAGTTTCGGTCATAGTCCATGAAACTCGTGATTTTCCCGTCTCCTGGGGTCAGGTCATCTTCGTTTAGAAGGGGCGTGCGTATGGTTGTCACTCCACTGGGGATAAAGAGAGAAGCTTCTTTCTGGTACATTCTCGATAGTTCGTCATAGCAGGCAAATCCTTTTGCTAGAAGTACATTGCCTTCTGTGCTGTTGCTATTTCTTGTTGGGCCGCCAATGCTTCCCCAGACTTCGCTTGCAATGATATTCGATGCGGGGTCATACTGAATTTTGCTTTCGTTGCCTGCGCTGTCTACGCTTCGGACGAGCCTGTCAAAGCCATCGTAGTGGTGTGTGCTTACATTGCCCAGGGCATCTCGTATGCCAAGCACGTTTCCATTTGCATCGTAGGTGTAGGTTATCGTGCTTTCTTTCGCTGTTCCTGGGGCTGCCAGGACTCTGTAGACAAGATCACGCTCATCGTATTCTATCCGCACTTTGTTTGCTTCCTGCGTTCCTTCTACTGCTATGGGCGTAAGCTTCTCGATCAGGTTCTGGTTCGCATCGTATCGGAATCTCATGCTTATGGTCTTGTTCTTGTCTACTGTCTTTGTGGTTTCTATGGGCTTATCGAGTATGTCGTAGGTGTATGTCTCTGTGAGCCATTGAGGTAGATCAGGGTTGTTTCCATCCTTATATTGGCTTTCGATCTTGGTAATATTGTTGTTGTGGTCGTAGTAGATTCGGCTCTTGTAGGAATATGCCGTAAGTCCGCTGTCTGTGCTCTGGCTTACATCCGAGGCTCTGGTGATTTCCACTGCCTGGTTAAGCTGGTTATAGGCAAGCGATATGCGCACTCCGCGACCGTCTTGTTTGTAGAGAATATTCCCAACCTGGTCATATCCCCATTTTTCTCGAATTTGAAGGGGCAAATTCGAGCCACGGTAGCGGGCGGAATGGTTCTGGTCTTTGATGACTTCCTTGAGATAACCGCCAGTCATCGTATCGAACGCTACTCCTGCATTGTTGTTTCCACTGCGGATGTTCTGTCCGTCTCCATCAGGGTCGTTTTCTGGATAATACACATAGAGAGATACTTCGCCTTCCGGGGTTTCGCTCCACTCTACCTGGCCATATTTATTAAAGCTTACGCGGGTTGCTATTGTTTGTGTGCTTCCTCCTTCGATTGGTGTCTGAGGCGAATTGGAACGAAGATTTACCGAAGGATAGCGTGTCATGACTTGATTCCCGCAAAGGTTGTATTGCCCATCGCCGTTGATGTCGCCCTGGTTGAGCTGGCTTTGTATTGAGCTGATGTTAATACCGAATTTGTCTGTGAGCTGGCGCAGCGTGTATCCGCAGATACATCCTGTTGTGTCCAGTCCTCCCTCGAAATAGTCGTAGAGATATTCCGTAGTGTAGCGGACAGAAGAGTTAGAGCCTCCGTTTTGTGGGGTGAAACTGGCATCGTTGCCTCTTTGCTCGGTTACTTTCCAAATCTGGTTATAAAGGGGTTCGTATTGGTAGGAAACCTTGTGATACTGCTGATTTCCGCCTCTGGTTGCACGGGATATTGGGTTACAGAAAGCAAGTTCCCTCGCTGGAATGGATCGGGGTTGCTTTCGTCGTATTGATATACCGTGCGATTTCCTTCGGGATATAGGATTTCCTTCATAAGACTGGTTGCTGTATATCTGTACTCCGTTACAAACGCTGTCGGATCGCCAGGTCTGATGCCTTTTGTCTTCTCTTCTTTGCGGATGAGAAGATGGGCGTTGTTGTAAAAAAATCTTTTTTCATTTCCGTTTCGGTCGTTTGTCGTAACTTTGACCCTGGCGATATCCGCATTGTTCGGCTCTACCCCGTCGTTCATAGTTTCATGAGTATAGGAAATGCTTCCTCCTGCTGCCACTCCGCTTGCGTTCGTTCCTCCCCATGTCTGGGAAATCAGCCTGTCATCCGAGTCATAATGGTTGATGACTCGCGCTGGCCCCTGGGATGCAACTTCATTGGGGGCGGTTATTGTCAGAAGATTGTGATTGAGGCTGTTGTCGCTGAAGCCTTTGGAGTATGTGTAGGCAATTGTCTGTCCATTGTTGAAATCATTGCCGTGTGGCGTTACTGTTACGGATGGGGATGTTACGGAAACCAGGTTTCCTTCCTCATCGTAACTATAGCTTACCTCTCGCCCTATGAAATCCCTCACCTTTTCGATTCTGCCCTGGCTGTTGTAGACAAATTCTATAGGGCGAGACAGGGAATCGAGTATTTTCACCAGTTGCCCTGCATCGTTATATTCGTAAGTCAGGCGGTTTCCGCATCGCGTGATCACTGCTGACTGCTTCCCTGCTCTGGCGGACTGACCCAAGGCGTAGAATTTGTATATCGTTCCATTGCCTTCTCTCAGAAGAAGGCTTCCGTCTGCTTCTTTTACTACCTTTCGGAAGTGATGGCCTGGACTCGTTATCTGGCTTTCCGATACGATGCTATACGCATCGCCTCTGGCGTAACCGTTATATAGAATCACAAGCGATGAATCCGTAGGGTCGGGAACAAAACGGCGGTTATGGTTGAAATCCCAGTTCCGCCCCATGGGTCCATTGAAGCTGATTCTGCTTCGATAGGTGCGCTTGAGATCGAAATTTATCCCTCGCCCATGTATGGTCAAATCTACGGATTCTGCGATAAATTCCAGATTGTTGAGATAGATTGGGTCTCCCACTCCCTTTACGGTTTGATACACCCAACGCCAATTCAGTTCACCGCAATTACTACACGAATTCCCATCGCTACAGGGATCGCATATATATTTCCCTACTACATAATGGTTGGGACTTTCTGCTTTGCTCACATTGTTTGTAGGGGTTTCTTCATCCACATATTTGCCATCTTTATATGTAATCAGGGTTTCTATAGGCGATACTGGCGGTGTGCCTTCCACTGGAACATTTATATCTGTTGAAAAATAATATCCAGGATAGGGGTCGGTATGGTAAAAATCTATCTTATCCATAATTTCCGACACTCCTGATAGATCATTCATAGATGTGCTGCAAACCACTGTCTTGGTTTCGCCTCCTGCGAAACTGCTAAAATCCCAATATGCTCTGATAGGGGGGAAAAAGCTGTCTGGCTACGGGGAAAAAGTACTAAAATTTTGGTGTGTTTCTTTGTGAATTATGAAGCCCAAAGACGCAAAACCCGACCATGCGGTTGATCCTTTGTAGGTTACATTTATGGTATAAACGACCGTATCACCAGATTGACACGACGATTTGTCCGCGTTTACACTTATTCTGAAATATGGATTTTCCATTGTTTGCGTTATCTGCGATACGCACCATGTTGTCATCAATAAAAATACTATAGAACAGACCAGCATTTTCAAGCGCATTGTAATCCCTCCAATACTGAAATTTGCCTAAAAATAGTTTTCTCTCCATTATAAAAATACCTGTTGTTGAAATCAAATATAAAAATATTTTTATTCTATTTCTATTCTATTATCTATCCTTATCTTCTTTCTCCCTGGCCCAAATTCCTCTTTTTGAGGGACGGGCTTCTTGCTCCTGAAGTTTCCATAAATTTTCCCATAAGCCCTTTTCTCTGGCATTTTCTGCCACAGGTTTTACTCTGGCAAATCCAAAACGTACCATCTCTGCGTTTACAAACAGGTATTTCTTTTGCTTATCTACAAGAACAGGGGTATAGATGTAGGCTTCCTGTACACTCTCTAATATGTTTTGCTCTGGAATCATTTCTATAGATTTCCCTTCTACCAGATAAGCGTTTGCCTGGCGGGCCTGTTCCCATAATGACGTGTTGTCTTCCGGGCATTCCAGAGCGGCATAGTGTACTTTCATTCCATTATCCAGAAGGATTGTGTCTGCGCTGATAACCTCTTTCACTATGGGAGATGAACTCGTGCAGGCTATACATAAAATCGTAAGTATCAGAATATAGTATTTCATCTCTTCATTTCTCCTGTTTTTCTGTATTTTTGATAATCATGATTGTCTCAGGGCGGGATATCAAGGCGTAATGTTCTTCCCAACCTATTTTTACCCAATCGTAAGTAATTTCTAAAACCTGGAATTTTTTTTCCAGTATGTCTCCTATCTTGCAAAGAGTTTGCTTTCCATTTTTTGTATCTGAGAGGATAGCAACGCTTTTTGGGGGATCAGGATGGACAAATACACTGCACCAGGCAAATGTTGTTTGGAATGCTTTGGTTTTCGCTGGTTTTGGCTTTATCTTTTGTTCTTCTTTTTTGGGTACTGGCTCTGGCTCCAAAATGGGGGCTTTCCAGCAGATTTCCATTGAAGACAGGTCTTTTTTTACTTCTTTTTTTATTTCTTTTTTGGGTGGCAGCACTTGTTCTTTTTCCTCTGCTTTTGGAATTGCCCATACCATGGCCAGCTTTATGCTTAAAGCGATAATGCATATCCCTAAAAGTACATTCATGCCTGTCAATAGATCAGCAATTCTATATGCTCTGGCTGGTGTCATTCTTCTTCCACTTTTTCCAACGGATTTTTACTCGCTTTCTTTGCTTTTTTATGCTCTTCCTGGGATATTTTATATAAGTCCTTAAATTCTGGATCAATAAGAATTTTCGGCCATATAAATATATAGAGATTCGTCTTGGATACTGATCTGGTTCTGGTTTGGAACAGCATGCCCAGAATGGGTATGTCTCCCAGAATGGGAATTTTGTCTATGGTTTCCACCTCTCGCCTATCGTATAAACCGCCTAGAATCACCATCTGCCCGTTGGGAACGGTCACTACTGTTTTCAAGGATCGGCTGCTTTTAGGCGGTGGAACTCCTAAACAGCGTCAGAAATCGTCACTTCTTTACGGCAGGATTATTTCTTCACTATAGACTAT
>CALKWO010000377.1 GCA_938003875.1 uncultured bacterium | reverse complement strand
CATTAAGGATGCCTTGGCATTAAGGATGCCTTGGCATTAAGGATGCCTTGGCATTTTTTCCCAAATCCCTCCCCATCAACCTCCGACTTTCCAAACTCAACGCCCAAAACGCCATACAATATTTCCCCTCTTCCCCCAAAAAAAATTTTCGCTTCTCTCCATTCTACTATCCCCTATCCCCTACCTTTATCCCCAAAAAATATTTTTCAAAAAATTTTGTGCGTTTTTTTGAAGCGGATTGAGAAATAACTATAAACGCATCTGTATTTTTTTTGAAGAGCTACTGTTTAAAAATTAAGGAGTTTGCCAAACAAAAGAGACCTCAGATTACACTGAGGCGGAGAAAAAAATTTGGTTCATCCAAGGAGGATTCAAGAAAGACTTAAGAGTTAATAATGTTTTTTGATTGCAGGTAATTTCGATCTTGTCGATAAATTTTTTCTAATACATCTACGTTGTCTTTGTATTCCTCAAGATTTTTTTCTATGCCTGCACAATATGTGAAATACATTTCATTGACTTGGCACTTTATAAATCCGGTACCTATAAAAAGCATGTTTACGAATTTGCAAAACCTAAAATGGCACTCGAAAAAATCAGTATCTGTTAACTCGCAATGATGAAAGATTACATTGTCGAAAGTGCAATTTTGGAATACGGAATGATTGAAATTTGCATAGGCTATTTCGCAGTTTTTGAAAACTTTTCTGATAATTTTCATATTTTGAAAAGTAACATCTTGAGTTTTATCTACAGTGAAAATTCCTGTAATAATGGGCCTATTTTCTAGTTCATGTTTAAGCTTGTAGCTGTCTTTCATAGTTGAAAAGTTAGTTTATAGGAGAATAAAAAACATGGGTAATTCAACAAATTCAAATTCTAATAGCTCTAGTAGTTCAAGTACTTGTTACCGATGCGGTAGCAAATATTGCCCTTGTCCTCTTTGTCACGGTAATCCCAAAAAGTATTTAAGCGGTAGCCACTCTGGTATTCCCAACCACAAAACTGGTGCTATAACGTGTAGAGAATGTGGAAGGACAAGTAGTCGTGCTTAGTATACAATAATAATCATATCAACCCCGTAATAACGGGGTTTGATTTTAATTTTTTATATGAGGCGAGGTCATGCCCAATTCTGAAAATATTATACAGATTATTTCTATCGTAGAAAAGACGATCTTACGAAGGCTAGACACAATAAAATGCCCTATACTCTTTACGTATGAAGGGACTTTACTCGACCAATTAGCATACTATTTTATCAAAAAAAAATGGCCGAATGGAGATTATCAGTTGGTTTGTTCTGTAAGACCCTGTATGGAGAAAAGACTAGTTTTCGAAGTGGCCAACTTTGCGAAAAAGCACAAGACAATTCTTTTAGCATTTTCACAGGATTGCATTGTAGATCAAAAAAAAGGAGTTTTTATCTCTACTGTTTGCCAGAATGTTACTGGATACATTGAGCATTGGTTTCAAAAAAATAAAGGAATACAGATTGTCTCGGCTTTGCTTACCAGACATCACTTGACTTCTTTCCTAAAAACAAATGACGAATGTAATGGTGCATATATCATTACAAATCCCAAACAAATTATTTTTAGAAATGGATCAAACAATACAAAACAACTTTTTCTTTTTAAAGATTTATTCCCATTAGACATGATAGTCTCGTACCTGTATTTCGTATCTTTGGATTTAGAATTATATCATTTACCGCTTTGTTACCTCAAATGCTATAACGAACAACAACAAATGAAAATGAGAGAAATTTTAAACAACTATAAAAATTATTTAGTAAGCCAAATAAAATTATCAAAAGCCAAGAGTCCTCCGAACACAGTAAGCGGAGATAAAAGTTAGGAGAGAAGCTATCAAACGGTCTCCAATTACTTGAAAGCGTGGCCTCCGATTACTTTGAACGGATAAACTAGCGTGACCTCCGATTACTGGGGTCGGAGTGAAATTTTGATTCCTCCGTACAACGGAGCTGAGTAAATTTTGAGACCTCCGAGCATTGGGGCGAAGAAAGAAGTGTGGACTCCGATTACTCTGAGCGGAGGGGAAACGTGACCTTCATTACTGGAAGGCAGAAAAACTGGCGTGCCTCCGATTACTCTGGGCGGAGGTGGAGTATGGTAAAAAAGTTTCTGTTAATATATTGGTGATATGTGAGTTATATAGTTTTTATAGAATCAGAAAGGAGTCGAGAAATGCAACTATTCAAAAGCAAGTCTTCTGAAAAAGTGCAGGAAGAAGTTGCACAGGATATGCGACCGAAGGAGCATGAGAAGTCGGAAGTGGAGAGCCTTATTGGGAATCTGAAAAGCAGTCCCAAAGTGCAAAATGAAGTAAAACCCGAAGCAGAAAAGAAGCAGGAGACTGCTGCATCGCCTGTCAAGGAGGAGGAGCCGAAAATGAACACAGGGGGCAGCAAGGAAGCGGAGAAACTACAAGTATCTGCACACCAAAAAGAGGAATCGGAAAGTAAACCAAGGAGCAGCAACGAAGCGAAAAACGTACAAGAACCCGTACTCCAAAGCAATGCTTTAGGCGAAGCGAAAAAAGAGCAAAAACCGGTACCCGATGGAAGCAAGCCTGTTGTTCAAGAGAAGCCTTCTTGCGATCAAGCGATGGAAAAAATACCGATCACAGTTCGCAAAGATCAGAGCGAAGAAGTGCAACTGAGCCATGAAGAAAAAAAGCGGATTTATACGCTGATTTTCAAGTACCGGTTCCTTTCCTTTGCGCAGATATGCAGCATTCTAGGCACACAAAAAGCGGAAAAACTTGCAAAGAACATGCGGCTTGAGATCGTAGAAAGTAGCAGCGAAAAGTTCTTCTTTTGCAGCAAGGAAAGCATCGAAGAGTTCGCTTCCCTGACCGGCGATAGTGCCAAAGATTTGATGAAGGAGCCTGTGTTCTCGCAGAAAATTAAAGAAGAAGATAAGCAGTTCCTTCCTGGCGTAAAACGGGAGATTGATATCCTGCTGGCGTTAGAAAAGACGTATGAAGAGGACGGGAAATGCCAGCTCTATGACTGGGTTTCTGCGAATAACCCGATGAAAAAACGCTGGCTCTCTATGAAAAGGTGCGACGTAAGCCGAGGTTCACTTGATCCTGATTTTCTCGCTGTCCTCAATAAAAAGGGGCAGAGATTATGCCTCATTTTCGTTCTTCTCCCTGCGTTCCATGCGTATATGGCGGGTGAGAAAGTGAAGAAATATTGGGACTCCATTACAGCTTATAACGCATGGCTCTCGAAAGAGGAATTGGTAGAGAAATGGATCAGACGGTTGAAACTCTACCTTGCGGTAAGCGATATAGGTGCAGCATTCGTCTTACCGAACCAAAGCCAGGACGTGATTCCTGATCTGCTTGCCAAAATGGAAAGCGAAGGGGTAGTGTCGCCGATCTATCTGGGGATCATGGAGGAAGTTTTGGGAAAACCTCTCGCTTGCTGGTATGCAAACAACACGAACGGGTTCTTGAAAACACGAAAGTACGGGAAGTCGCAATAAGGAGCTTCTTCCTTGTATTTCAAAACAATTCTGCTCTTTTGTCATCTGAATAGTGTTGACAAATTGAGTTATTTCGTGATATACCGGAGGTGTACAATCGTTTAAACTATATCTATGAGTATCGAAACGAAAACAGCATGGGCGGAAAAGAAAATATCTGCGAAAGCCGAAACGAAGACCAAAACCGAACGGCTTTTGGCAGAGGCATGGACTTCGCAGGTCTTCAAAAAGAATCAAAAGCTTGCTGAGCTGTGCATTGAGCAAGCATTGAATGCAGCAGAGAAGGAGAATAAAATCGTCCCGATTGCAACCATACGAGACATTTTGGACGGGAAAGTGCCGGAACTCTATACACTTCCGCAAGCGGAAATGGAGTCCGGAAATGACAGCAAAGATGAAGAACCGTCTCCGGAATTTGGGCGAGAAGTGCAGGGCATCCTTGATGCGGTTCGAAGCAAAATGAACCTCTCTCCTGCACAAAGCCCTGTACTTGAAAGCAAAAAAGTATCCATCGAAGAGAAGCCAAAAGATCTGAAAGAGTTCCAGGGCAAAGTGCATACTATCCTTGCTGAGATCCAGACGAAAATCAGAGAATTGCAAACACTGGAAGAGGCATTGGTTGAAGTGTCAGCTCAGGCGGCCTGAGCATGGAACAGGCCAGTTGACAGTGATTTCACATCCAAAAAGAAGGAGCGTCCTCTCCTTCTTTTCTGTTTTGTGAAAGGTAATCAGGGCAGACATTCTGAATTTTTATGGACAGGGACTTTTTATAATACTATTCCATTCACAATCCATCGGTGCAAAAGAAATGAAAATCATTTTCTGCGAAGACACTCTTCGTTCTGGGCAAGTAGATGAAGTCTATCAGCGCGAAGCTGATGCTGCTAGTGCTCTCAACCTGCATTACACTATCGTCAACTTCGAGGCGTTGGTAAACGACAATGACCCTATTCAGGCTGTAAGACAAGTAGCAACAGAAAATACATTAGCCTTGGGAATATATCGAGGTTGGATGCTCAGTCCTTATCAATACGCAAAGCTCTATACTGCTTTGGATGAGAAAGGCATTCGGCTCATCAACGATCCCAGTGCTTATCAACACTGCCACTATCTGCCAGACTCTTATTCGATCATCGAACCCTATACCCCAAAGTCAGTCTGGCTCCCGGTGTCAGGCAATGTGCAAATGGACGAGATTATGAACTTGCTAAACCCTTTAGGCTCTCGGCCTGTCATCGTGAAGGACTATGTAAAATCGCAAAAACACTACTGGCATGAAGCCTGCTTTATCCCATCAGCCGAAGACAAGAAAGCCGTTGAGGGCGTCGTTCAGAGGTTTCTCGAATTACAAAGCGATACTTTGAACGAAGGGCTGGTATTTCGGGAGTTTATCGAATTTGAACCGCTTACCACCCATTCCAAAAGCAAAATGCCGCTTTCCAAGGAATTCCGCGTCTTCGTGCTTGACGGCGAGCCGCTGTATTTGGCGGAATACTGGGAAGAAGGCGATTACCAAGAGCTATTGCCGCAGCTCGAAGCATTCCGTGAAGTCATGCGAAAAGTGAAAAGCCGTTTCTACACCATGGACATAGCGAAACAGAAAAACGGCGGATGGCTCATCGTTGAACTGGGGGACGCGCAGGTATCAGGGCTCCCTGACAGGGCAGATGTTCACACATTTTATAAGATGCTGAATGAAAAGCTCACTGCGAAGCACTCTTAACCGGCTCTGCCGTTTGCGGTTTAAAAAGCGATAATTTTTCGCCGGTTTCCGTAAGCCAGACCGGAGCATGGAACACCTTTTCAGGTACGCAGTCACACAAAAGGATGATACGGCTGCGTTTGAGAATTGGAAGGTCACGAAGTGACTCCCATAGTTTTTTTGCCTGCTCCTCGTCTTTAGCAAGGATCAAGCAGCCGTAGTAGACCGGGAGAGTAGCGAGCTTGCTGAGATAGGGTTTTGCACTGAGGAACGCATCGTATTTGAGAAGTTGAAGATCCGAAACGTTCTCAGCAGAGAAAACCAGCATGAACAGGACGTCCCGTACCAGATTATCAGGGAACGGTTTTCTGATCTTGAGATAGCCGTGCGGCTGCCAGAGTTCCTGGCGGCCCTTGATGTCAAGAAGCATCGGGAAAAACGGGTCTTTGCTCGGCATCGAGTATACAGTGCGCACGATAAGCTCGTAATCGTGCTGTTTCTCGCCCGCTTCCTTGACCGCGTTATAGAAAGTAAGGAGCGGCAAACGATCCTCTACAAGAGACTCCAAAGAGAATTTTTGCGCATCACCTCTTGTCAGTACCGGAGCGGTGAAAAGATTGGTCCGTTCCTGAAGCATGATATACTCTTTTTTGTTTTTGGTCTCGTATCTTGCCGTATATTCTACCTGGTTCACCGGGTCGCGAATGCACCATGTTTTCCCCGGCTCCAAGACTTCCACGACTTCTTGGTCCGAGATCAGATGCCCCTCATGCCGGACTTCTTTGCGGAACTCGCTTATAACTTTTTTCTCGTCCAGATATTTCTGCCATTTAGAGTCAACAGGAAACGGCTCCAGATGCTCTAAAGGCAAAAAAATCAGGTACGGAAGAAAGTCATGCTTCCCGAATTTCTGCAAAATACTCTCGATCCGCGCCTGTGGCGTAACAAAGAGCACATAGAGAGGCCAGGTCTGATATTCGGTATTGATCCGCTCGCTCTGGAAGTAGAGATGGTAGGTGTTGAACTTCGTCTTGACTTGGCTACTCAAAGATTCCGTGCCAGTATCCATCTCTACCCGAAATGCGAGCCTTTCAAAACCTGACTGGAAAATCCTGATCTCGCCGTCCGACCGGATATTCGCCTGGTCTTTCAGATTCACGCAGAGAACACTTCGCTCGTCATTGAACTCATTCACGCTTTCTATCGTATAGCACCCGCCTTGTTCCACATTTTTGTGGAGAGAATCTTCCAATGCCCGAACCAGCCAGTAATGACGGAGATGGCTTACCCTGATCCGCGCAAGGCGTTTCTGGAACGCGCTAACAGCACTTTTCTCCAGGCCCAGGATTTCCAGCCCTCGCTCGCTCAAGAAATGCACGTGCTCCTTATTGTCCCTGAGTTCTTTGTGCTCCACAATCTTATGGTCAGTGAGGCTGCGGAGTGCGTTTCGGACGTTCTGGATCGAACCTCCACTCTGCCCGATTTTCTCCAAATATTCGACAATCTGGCGGTTCGTCGCAAAACCGTCCTGGTAGAGATAATCCAGAATCCGTTTCTCTTTTTCATCCATCGCGATTTCCATAGTGCGGCTCCTTGCAAATAGAGAATTTTAGACATCAGAGGGCAGGAAATGGCCGAAATCTTCCGGCAGGCCCCTATATATCTCGATATTCTCCAATTTTTTCTCCGGGAAGTTTTGAGGGAACAGCGTAAACTCTTTATCGAAACACAGGCTGCGATTGTAATTGCGCAGAATCTCCAGAAAATTGAATTCACCGTATTTGTATGGTAGATTGAGGCAGGTTGCGGTCACAACCGTCTGAGGCTTCTTATTCTTTATCGCCAGGATAAACTGCCGGGGCGGGAGGTCTCGGAGCTCCTGTGCGAGCAGTCTCGCCTCCTCTTCGACCGTATAATACACCGGATGGTAGGAACTCGAAAGCGATTCACCCACCGTTTCAGAATGAGAATTCTGTTCACTCCAGGCACTCCCCTGCCCCATAGATTCGGTCATACTGGCACCGTGCGACCTAGCTATAGAGTCGCCCAAGGTTTTGGCCTGATTGAACGCGAGTCCAAGACTGCTCCCGAAGCCACTCCCAACCGCTTCGGTATCCGTGAGACTACTGCTATAGCTTTTGCCTTTCTGAAAGCTTTCCGCTACTCCCTCAGCATAGTTTTTCAAGACAGAGACAGCGTTACCTAATTGCTTACTCATCGCCAGCGACTCAGTCGCACTCGTACCAGTAGAATGACCCTCGGAATTGCCGATCGCTTCAGCTTTTCCACGTGAAAAAGAATGGCTCGTGCCTCTCGCTGTCTGCAATGCGTCGGATATGGTCGAGCTCACGCCTTTCGAAGCTGATGCGCTACCGCTTAGCGGTTGGTAGTTCACGCTATAAGTCGGTATGCTTTGAGATTTGCTCGACGACTGGCCAGTGCTATGGCTATTCCCAGACGACTCTGAACTGCCTTCCCCGCTGTTTTCGGAGAGGGTGACCGTACCGCTTTTTGTCTTGATCTCTGCGGAAGACGAGCCTAAACCATAGGTAAGCGAGAATCCGTCCGTGCTGGTCCGACCGATATTAAGGCCCTTGGAATAGGTCATGGTGAAAGTTTTGCCAAGACTGAAAGTTTCGGTCAGACCCCTCGATTCCGCCCGCGCGAATTGGCGGTTCAGTGTCTCACTCAGAGACTGGCTTACCGTCATCCCAACCGATTCACCAAGGCTTTTTGTATGGGACTCCTGGGCGGTCTTCCCATGCCCCATCGTGTTTTGCCTGGAGACCGTCTGGGAGATTCCGCTACTCATTGACTCCGAAAGGTTCTTCGAAATGCTTACCGAAGGCTCGACGTGCTTGAGCCGCTTGCCGTCCGGTGACATTTTCTCCTCAACCACCTTGAGAGCGTCCTCGTACCCGACCCTGAAATACACACAGACATCGCTCTGGTCTTCGATGGTTTCGGCGATCCGAATGCGCTCCTCGGTCAATAACTGCTTGCGTGCCTGGTGCGCACTCACGAAAAACACTCTTTTATTGCGGCTCAACGCAATGGTTTCGGAGTAAAACTCATCGAACACAACGGATGATTCGTCGCTCTCGATGTAAAGAATATCCCCGTTTTTCTGGATATCGCGATTGGAGATCAGCGGGAAGAGCGTACCACTATAAAAGTAATTCATCAGAATCCTGCGGCTCGCGAGATCGTTGATCGGCAACCGAATAATAAGCGATTTCGAATCGAAAATATCCTGCCAGTCTACATTCGATTCGTTCGTTAATAAAAACTTTCTAACGATCTGGGACTCATAAAACGGCGCAAGCCCGGTCAGCAGAGAAAGCACCTCTTTCGCGTAGGAACTGCCTTTAAAGCTCTCGCCGAAAAACTCCCAGTACCCGATTGCGTCCCGAACTTCAGCCGAGGAATCTTTGAGTTCCGCTTGCTGAAGGAGTTTCGCGCGAAATTCCTTGTTATAAACGAAGTACCGCGCCTGTTCCAGAGGCGTCTCCGTGACAGCGAAAATCACGATCAGGGTCACAAGCCCCTGCCTGCGCTGGAGCTGGAGGCTCATCCCGTTATCACCAGAGGTCCCGGTGGAAAAAAGCGCGTCGAAAAACTTGATAAGCCGGTTTGTCATATCGCTTACGCTCTCCTGCCCGATAGGATGGATTAAAGAGCTGCGGTAAGGGTGGTTCGCTTTACTTAGATCCATAAACAACACCTTGTCCAGAAAATCTTTGCGGAACCAAGAAAATTGCTTCTCGCCACGGAGATAGTATTCACGGGCCAAGTACGCGGTCCAAACCTCCAGCATCCGGTACAAAGAGCCAAGCGGGTCTATCAAAATGATCCGCTTGCCCATCGCAAGCAAGTTCGTGGAAAACAAAAGTTCAAAAAAACTCTTGCCGCACCCGGTCTTCCCTAAAAGATACCAGTGGACATTCATATCCTCTTCGGAAATACAGGCATCTCTCCCTGTCTCGATATCCGTGCCTAGTATGATATTTCGAGGGATTTCATCTTCCTGGAAATACAGATGTAAAGGAAATGCTTGCACTTTTTCTAACTCTTCCAAAATCTTTTGATCTCGTCAATTTCCTTCTGGGTTTCATCGAATTTCTTATGGATATTTTGGATACGCTGTCTCATACCCTGTTCCCGTTCCGAAAATTTTTGCGGGATGCGGATACTCTCTTGGAATGCCGTGAACGAGCTCTGGAACTTCGCTTCCTTCTGAGAAGCAGCGCGCTTTCGGTCTTCGAAATCTATGAGCGACCGGTCTCTGGATTCCTGGAACGCTTTGTCTTGCAAAGCTATCTCTTGCCCGTATGCGCTCTGCGCTTCGTTTTTTTGCTCACGCAAAGGCTGAGAAGGCTCAGCTATCACAGGCTGCTCTTCATGCGAAACATGCCCAAACCTGAATGAAAGATCGCTGAGGAGCTCACTCATACTCGATGCCTTCTGCAAGGCGGAAGTTTCGAGCCTTTGATCTTGAGAAAGCGGCTGCAAATCTTTGAAAAAAGCGGGGATCGGCGAAGCAGGCGAACTCAACACAGGAAGTTTCGGAGCGTCATTCTCATTTCTCATCTTTCATTCTCCTTACACAAAGCTTTATATGGACCGAAACACATATCAGCGTTCTCAAGAACGATTTTGGCAATATTCGGAAGCAGCCCATCATCGAAACGTGACTTTTTCTTCTTTTGGTCTACCAAAAAATCCATAGTCTCCTTCACTTCTGGAAGCAGCGAGGCGGGGTTTTCTACATACTGGTGTGCCAGGATGTAGACAGCGAGTTGCAAAGAATATTTTGCCTTCTCGGCAAGCGGCTTGAGATTCTCAAGCTCCAGCTCCTGTGACTTTATCACTTTCTGCTCGCCCGCAAGCTTCTCTTGAAGATCTTTGTTCTCTTCGGAAAGCTTCTGTACCCTCAGAGACAGCTCTTCCGCACTATAAAGTTCTTGCAGTTTTCGAATAAACTCATCTTCATGATCGTCAAGCGCGGAAGAAGCGTCTTCCACGAGCGCATCGGCTATCTTCCTCGCGTCGGAAATCTTTCCCATCACCATATACATCTTGAGCTTTCGCAATTGCGTCAACGCCTGGCTTGAAGAAACCGTACACTCCTCCTGCTTTGGACCCGGTTTCTCCGCCACATCAATCTTTGACCAAAGATCCGCTCCATGCTCCACGTCGCTTTGCTCCATTTTGTCAGCAAACCGATAAAGCTGGGTAAAAAGTGATTTGGCTTCGTCTCTCTTTCCTTGTATGGCGAAAAGCTCGATCTTTCTCATCAAAGCATGAAGTTCATCCGGACTTCGTGCCTCTTTACTCGGCTCCTTACGCTTCAGCAAAGCTGCAAGTTCCGTAATGTTTTTCGCATTTTGCACATCATCCATAGTTCTTACTTTCAATTTTTGGATGTTATATCAGTTCTTTTATCTCAATCATCGATCTTGCCTGTATTTCAGACATCTTCTCGAGATCTTTTATCAAGCTAAGGGCTTCATTCCCATATTCGGTATACACTATAACAAGCTCTTCAAAATTTCCTTGTTTCGCTTTTTGCCATGCGCCATATACCTTTTTTATCATATTTGATTTCTCTTCTCTCCTTTCTTTGTCACTCTGTGGCGCATGTTGAAGTTTTATTGCTTGCAAATGCGTGTAGGAATCTATGCCTTTTTCAATAAGCCCGCCCCCAAAGATGGATACTCCCTTCGTAACACTCCCTGCCACGCCGAGAATTTTGGTCAAAATCCCCCACAAAAATCTCAACAAAAATTTCGCTATCCCCCACAAAAACTCTACTGACCTCCCTATCACGAAAAGCGTAGTTTTATGGGTAGAAAATCTCCACGAAATATCTAAAACGTAGCAAATACAGGCAATTAAGGCAAGGATCAGCATAATACCAATACAAACAGCGACTATAGCGAGCCCAATCCCAAACACGACAGAAATAATTTGAATGACTATTTCCATATCTTTCACCTCCAATAGAATCGGTCATTACTGGGCTTTCAGTTTCTTCTCAATCCATTCTTGAGCATTTTGGCTGCTTATTTCTTTCTGTACCCGCCTGATTTCCTCAATAGCCTGAAGAGCATGACGCTGAAGAATACACTTTTCGTTTTCCAAAGCACACTTGGCAGCCATCTTGAGAACCACGTTCCGAATTTCTCGTCCGCTAAAGCTATCAGACTGTGAAGCAAGCCATTCCACAGTCACGTCGTCCTCTAATGGAAGCTCTTTCGGGAGATGGAGCTGAAAAATTGCAGCACGGGTCGCTTGGTCTGGTATGGTAAACTCCACTTGGTGAAGGAGTCGGCCAGCGAAGGCAATATCATAATTCCGAATAAAGTTGGTGGCAAAGATCACGATCCCATTATATCGCTCAAGCTCAATCAGCATCACACTTCTGGACATATTGACTCCATGATCCGCAGATTGAGTCACATGACTCAGCCGTTTGCCGAGTAAGCTATCCGCCTCATCAAAAAACAACACAGCATCGTGTTCGGAAGCGTATCGAAAGAGCTGAGTAATATTCTTGCTCGTATCGCCAACGTATTTCGACTCAAGCTGACTATAGTCGGTTCTGATAAACTTTTTCCCCAAGGTACCGGCGATGGCCTCAGCACAGAATGTTTTCCCAGTCCCAGGCGGACCCCAAAAATTCAATGTAATTGCAGAGCCTGTATAGAGGACACTCTTTAAGTTCCATGTCTCATAGATCAGCGTATGGTGAGAAATAAGTTTAAGCACAGCATATAGTTGCGATATGGTATTTTGGGGAAGTGCCACACGATCCAGGCTTATTTGGGGCGATTCCAAAACAAAATCCGCCTTAATTTCGGATTTTTCTTCATTTTGCAGCGGCTCGCACGAAGGATCGAACACCAGCTTCACCGAAGGCCGCTTATCACTATTCAAAGGATCATAGGCTAAAATCAATTGAGATATAGGCTTTATCAAATATTTTTCGATATGAGCCAATATCTTTTGGTCAGGGCAGGCACTACGATTTCCGCCATTATTGCTAATAGATCCGGGAATCCCAATGAGCTTGAATTCTACAGTATTTTTCTTCTGGCTGATTTGAATACAGTGATTGATGAGATCTTGCATACTCTCCTTCCTTTCCTATTGAGAAGGGAGCCAAACTCCCTCCTCAAGGCTTAGTCTGAATATTCGTATCGGTATTCGCCTTTATTTTTTATGGTATCCTTGATATCTATAGGCACCTCGCTCCATTCCACTTTTTTTGTACCGATTACAATATTTTGACATTTTTGTGTTGCGAAGTTTACAAGTTCCATAACTTCGCAGGCAAGCTCGGCATAATTGTACACTTTCCGCACGATGCCGACGATTTTTTTTACATACTTCTCAATCTGTTCTCCGTAACGCTCAGGGAGTACCTTTTTGATAATAGCACACAGAAATTCTTCGAGTGTTTTCCAAATAGCAGCAGTAACAATCACGCCAATAATCGTACTGATAATCCAAGTAATAATAGCCATATATATCCCTTTCATTCTGATTCCAAAAAAATTACCAGGTTTCCTTCACCTAAAAAAAAGCTTTGGTGGACCACGTGGCATTGTTCCTCCTTCTGAATAACAACATTGTTCGGACTCTTTGTTATATCGGTATCTATTATCTCGACATGAAACTCCCGACATTGCCTTCGATTTTTTCGCTATTCGCTCGACTCATACCGAGCAAAAAATAATCGTACTTGTTCTTTTTTTCCCCCTCAAAACATCGAAGCAGCCTCCTTTCTTTCATACAACCATTCCCTCCGCCGGACCCTACACGGCGTAAGGACATCAAAATGCCTGTCTCTCTGAGAAATATGGTGGAGCTCTGTACCGCATAAAAATTATCCTTTCTTGATATATTCTTTTAGATCACCGAAAAAAATGTGATTTTTCAGAAAATGGGAAAAAATTTTTTCTCTCCTCTTCCTCCTTTCATTTATGGTTTCAACGAAAAACTTTATCGGATACTCTTATTTCTTTCAGCACGACAAAAGACGAAAGGAAAATAAAGTTTTTCGTAACTTTTTTTCAAGAATGGATTAAAAACCTCATACCCTTTATTCTTCTCAGGCATCAAAAACAGGTAAAAACTTTAGGAAATTTTTTTAATTTTTTTTTCTCCTTTCGAACTGGTGAATGAATCGAAACCTCATACCCTTTATTCCTTTGATGCCAACAAAAAAATAGAAAAATTTAAGAATTTTTTAAAATTTTTTTCACCGTTCCAATGAGCGAATTGGTCGAAACCTCACTACCCTTTATTCATTCAATGCCAACAAAAAACTGAAAAAATCTTTAATAAATTTTGTTCCTCCTTTTTAAGGACTGGATTGATCGAAACCTCACCCTCTATTTCTTTTGAGAACACAAAAAACCATCGAAAAATATAATTTCTTTTTTGCTCCTTTCGAGTGGATGAATGATTGGCTCTTTCTATTCCTCAGAATCCACAAAAAGCCCTGGAAAAAACTGAAAATTTTTCCGTAAATTTTTTTCTTCTTTTCAGGCTGTTGAATTTTTGGAAACATCATGACTGGATATTTCTATTGAGTACCCACAAATGGCGTGAAAAAAATATGAAAAAAAAATTTTGCGAGAGGTTGAGAGTGAGAATTGGAGGGGATTCTCAACAAGAGATAAGGAAAATAAGTGTTTTTTTGGGATTGAAGGGGTTGGGAAAGTTTAGATAAAATCGCCGCTTATGATAGGCATAAGTGGAATGAAGGATTGGAACAAAATATTCAAAAAAACAAGGAAAAAGTCGGAAGAGAAAATATCATGTACCCCATTTTTAGAGCAAAATTTTTATCAGATAAGATGTAGTAAATTCTCTAAAAAGTTGTTAAATCAAGCAGAAGATAGAACTCATACTAACTCATTCGCTAGGAATTAGTTCTATTATATCACAGATGATTTATAAATACTAAAAGACAACTAAAATGGAAAATTTATTGTCTTATACACCATAGAAATCAAGACCAAATCACTTGACAGAGTGTATCACTTTTATAGACAGAGTGTATCACTTTTATAGACAGATTGTTACGAGCACATCATTGCTCTATAATTTTTTTTGTCTAGTTTTTGGGGTACACCATAAAAATTCACTCCCTCTAATCTAGTTTTATAGAAAATCGCTGCATTACTTCATCTAAAATTTTTCGCTCCGGATATTGGAGTTCATTAAAAATTTTATAAATTTTTTTAATAAATACTGGGTCATCTTTTTGATTGTCTTCTAAATTTTCTAATAACTCTTTTATAGAAATTAACGTATCTTCTATATCTTTTTGATTTCCTATCTTTTGCTCATGATGAAGAGTCCGATAAAAAAAATCTATAGCTTTATGTGGCTCATTCTGCGCCGCATAAATCGTCGCGATATTATGACAAGCATTGGCTATTCTACGGCCCTCGTTTAGCTTTTCATGAATCTTGAGAGCATATTGATAAAAATACATCGCCTCATCGAACCTCTTAAGATCTTGAAGAATTCTTCCTTTCTGATGACAGCAATCAGCAATACCACTAGGCTCATCAAAAACTTTTTTTAAAGAAAAAAATTCTTGATAATACCTTAATGATTCCAATTTATTAGTATCTTGCAAAACTCTCGCTATTTGATAATAAGAATAAGACATCCTATTAAGATTTCTTAATTTTATATATATATCTAAAGAATTTTGATAGTAATCCATCGCTTTATCCAAATTTTTCATATCTTGATTTTTCATATCTAGATAAATAATACCAATAGCATGAAAAGAATCAGCTATACTAAGATCATCTTGTAAATCTCTATAGATGTTAAGTGCGTTTTTATGATACTCCATTGCTTCATCTAACATATTCTTTTCTTCGTATATTCTTCCAAGTTGATAATACGAATTAGCTATACCAATACGATCTCCTAACTTTTTTCTTAAAGAAAGAGAAACATGATAATACTTTAATGCTTCATCAAAGTTACTCCATTGATAGTAGATCTTACCAATCTCATGATAAACATCGGCAAAACTTTGCTCATCGCCCGTTTTTTTAGATATATCCCGCAAGTTATTACAAATTTCCATTGCTTCATCATATTTGCCTTGATTCAAATTTATATCCACGAGATCAAAAAGAAGCTGTTTTTTGTCCAAGTCATTTGTAATTATAGAAATTTCTTCTTTTACTATAGAGCAGGCTTTATTCCAGTCTCCCATATTTTTCAAAATAATAAATAACTCGTGGCACTCTTTTCTGCTCTCTTCATAAAACTGAGCAGTACGAAAGTGTTCTAATGCAAAAAGAGCATCAGAACTTCTGCCAAATTGTTTCCGTCTCCATTGAAAAAAATCGGCAGCTACTACATGTGCCATTTTTCGTTTTTGATTAGAAAGATCCTGCGCAAAATAAGCAGCCACTATAGGCGGAACAAAAAAAAGCACTTTTCCAGAGATTTTTTTAATTTCAATTAAAGAAAGGCTTCGATAAATATTCAAAGCACCTTGACAAATATTAGCAGCTTTTTTCTGCAATTCGACCCACTTTTGTTTCTCTTCATATTTTTGTCCATCTGTAAGTATATTTACAATTTGTAATTCTATTGCGCATTGATCTACTGGGCATCGATATAATCCAATCCGGGCCAATAGTTCTCTTTCCGGTAGCTTAAGTCTTTCTCTTAATTTTAACAATCCACTATTTTCAGTTAAACGCAATTTTTGACTTTCGAGTTCCGACTCCTTCTCCAAAAGTTGGGGGTTTTTCATTATAAATCCTATAAATTGCTCAATGTAGCCAGGGTTTCCTCCAACTTCTTTGGACAAAAGCCTACGTTGTACTTCAGTAAGCTTGGAATATATAGGTTGAAGTGACCACTTTAAACTAGATTCTTGCAATTCATGAACAGAAAAAGTAAACCAATCTTTTTTTAGCAGTTTGATAAGATGGCGAGTAGTTAATATTAATAAACCCTGAGTACTATCAATTAAGCTCTCATGCAATATTTGTAAACAACGATTTGCTTCAAGATTTATATTTTCGCCAATTTCTTCAAAATTATGTATAACCAAAGCGTGTGGATAATTATGATAGAGCCATTTGGAAGCTTGTTGGAGTCTCTCATCTAGTTTTAACTCTGTATTTTGTAAGACTCTTAGCTCTTTTATAGAGATTCTATCCTTTAACAATTTATAAAATTGTTCTAGCAATATAGATGCATTCAAATGACTAATCTGAATATTATGCAAAGGAAGTTTCTGTTCTTGAGCTATCTTTTGGGCCAAAGCACTTTTGCCAACACCTTCAGCACCATATAAAACAATTGCTCTTTTTCCATTTTGAATATTTTTGCGTAACTCACGTAGTTCTCTGTACCTACCAACAAAAGCTTTAGGATCCAAAGAGAGTTGAGAAAAGTCTATCGATTTTTTTATCTCAAATAAAGGATAACTAGGAAATCGTCCAAAAAGACAAGGTAGAACCCAATCAGGATGCCTGGTCAACTTGGGATCTTGATTAATGTACAATTCATGCCGTGCTTTACAAAGTGATTCTCCAAAAGAAAAACCTTGGCTTACTCCATAAAAAAAATGTTGAGTTATATAAATAGCTGTAGAATCAAAAATATTGCCCCCTATACCAATAACAAAAGGAACAACGGAGAGTAATTGTTGACTTATTTTAGGACTATTTCCATTACATGTGCGACAAGAAGAAAGATAAAGTAATACAAGATTTTTAGCTTGTTGTAACATACCAGCCAAACTTCGATCATTCCCTTCCAAATAAACGGGATCTTTTGTCCCTGCCGAAGTCTCAAAAATTATAAAACTCCCCTTAGAATCGCTCCCACCATGACCCGAAAAAATAAAAATATGCGGCTGCATAGCATTGATCTCCGTAATCAATTCAGATCGAGTACATTCTGGCAGAATTTTAAATATGACTTTTTGCTTCTCAATTAAAGGTTTAAGCGCATTATAAATACTTTCGCTTTCCTTATCGTAATCAAGATGATTCTGCCCTTCAGGGGAAGAAATTCCTACCAAGACTTTTAAAGGACCAGATATCAATAATGGTGTTGCTTCTTTTTTTATATTTCTCTCACAATGGATAAAGCTACAGCGATGGGCAAGATAGTCTATGCTAGGATGACGCAAAGCTTCCAAAGGAATCATTGGCGCAACTATAGGCCATATCACTATCTCCGCGCTTTCTTCCTGAAATAGTTCCTCCCATAAATATTCTCGATCAGCAGGAAAAAGCTTGGAAAATAGTTCCGAACCTAAATTAGAAAGCATTAGTTCTTTATCTATAATGAGTTGTTTATCATAACGTTCTCTTAAATCTCTATTTTCCATTATTAAATTATCTTGATCCTCAGAAAAAATTTTGTAATAACATAACTTATAATAACTATCTGGAGAAAATTCAACTGTGTAATGGACAGTGTGTCTTGGACTTTGCCATTGAATCTCCAAATTATGCTCATTTTTGGCAGCAATATTCAAATAAATTTGATAGCTCATAAGTATCCTCTTAGCTTTTATTAGGTTCAAATCCATATACTTTTATTACTCTATTTGTTATATTAATATCATTATTTTCTTTTTGTACATAAATTGGTACTTCAAATTTATTTCTTCTTTTACATATAATACATTCTCTTTCTAACTCAATTTTTTTATTCTTACCAGCCAAATGTTTAATTTTATCTTGTTCTTCTTGTAGGACTTTTACTAGATTCTCTTTTTCGCAAAAATAACAAACGAAAATAAAAAAAATACTTTCTTCTTCGGACGTATGTATAACTTCTCTCCTATCACTTTTACCAGCGAGGTAATTTTCTTCTTCTATGCAAAATAACTGGTCTTCTTCTATTCCATCTAGTTCTCTAACATCATATTTCCATCCTAAATAAGCACTTTCTTTCTTTACTTCCATCTCTTCCGAACAAGAGGAAATTTTTAGATGAGAGTCTTCAAAAAATTCAGGAACTTCCTGCCCTATATTCTCTTGTACTTCTTTTGAAAAAAAATCTACTGTTAGTGAGATATTCTTATCCGAAACTTCCTGTTCTACCTCTGACTCTATAAGTATCACCTTCTTTTCTGGAAGGCAGGGAGATTCTGGAGAAATATCCGAAACTTCATGCCCTGTATTCTCAGACGATTCTTTTAATTTACGCTGGGTTTCTTCTAACTCGGCTAATTTTGGGGGAGGCACCACTGCTTCCTTATATTCCGGCCAAATTTTTTCTTGTATCTTTTTTTCTATAGTATCCCAATGCACTTGACCATCAAAAGTTAATTCCGGAATGCCGACAATTTGATTGTAAAACCAATCTCTTAATAATTCATCACAGAATGTACACTTTTCTGCATGTTTTTCTATATATGACATTACTTCACTATTACATCCATTTTTTAATTTTTTTACAACTTCATTGCAGTCCATTATCTATTTCCTCCTTTTCTTCATTCTTGAATTACCTCTTTTAATTTATGTGATTGTTGCAATTTTTTTAGTTTATGCAATCTTTCATACACTGTTTGTAAAGGAATAGACAATGCATCTGCAATTTCTTTGGGAGTTTTATTTTTTTTAAGAAGTAATTCTCCAATTCTTAGGCATTCTTTGCCTAGTTCTGATTCAACACATTGTAAGATATATTCTATTGTATCACTTACTTCTATATCTGAATCTGGATTTGCTGACAGAGCTGGATCTATGCTATCTCTCATACATTTAAAGGATCTGGCTTCTTGATTTATTTTTCGTAAATAATCAAAACATAAATTTCTGGCTATGGTATAAAGCCAACTAGAAAAGCTATTTTGTTCAATGTAGTTAGAACGTATTTCATTCCAAATGCGGATCCAAAAATCTTGAAGAATGTCTTCAGAAACATCAGAATAACGAAGTTTTTGGGATATATACCATCTTATTTTCTCTTCGTAACGCCTCATAAGTATGGTAAATGCTTCTTTTTGACTATGCTTATCTGAAGTTTTACATATAGATATCAATTCTTTGTCACTTTTTTCTACCATTGTTAATTCTGATCCAAATATACTTTATTATTATTTATGTTATTGTCCCTAAAAAACGCAAAAAAATTCTCGATTTTTAGAAAGATTTATAATTCTAAACAAAGCATTAAGTTATGCTTCTTTTAGAACTCTACTCTATTTGATTTATATTATTTTTCGCGATTTATTATTTTAGCAAGTATGGCTTCCTCCGTTTTTTGTTTCATTTCCTCTTCGGAAGAAATTCCTATAATCTCATTATAAAACCAATCTCTTAATAATTCATCACAGAACTTACATTTTTCCGCATGTTTTTCTATCTCTGACATTACTTCACTACTACATTCACTCCTTAATTTTTCTATAACTTTTTCACAATTTATTTCTTCTTTTCGCTCCAATTTTTTAGAAAAATCCCCCATAAGGATAAGAATAAATATTTACTAATTATATTGTTATTAACATTTTACAAATAATATAAAAAAAAGTAAATTTTTTAATAAAAAAAATTTTCAAATTCGTTTACTTGTTTACCTACAAAAAAACATTCAAGACAGGATCAATATAAAAAAAGGAGAAAATTTATGCCTTCAAAAAAAAAAACTTCTCTTCTAGCACTAGAAACTCTATTTAGACCTCAAATCTTTGAGGCACTAGATATGGCCCGTTATACGGAGGATCCAAACAAATTTAGTCTTTCTCAGGAGCTTCACGAGTTACTCTACCGAGAAATTAGCTCAAGAGTAAGAAATCTCTTTCAAACAAAGTACGGCACCAGATATGAAACTGATATTCCATCCAGGCAATTTGAGGACACCATTCAAGATTTTCTCTCTTATAAACTTATTGAATGTTTTAAAAATTTTAATTTATTGGCTTCATTAAGTTCCTATATATCATTCTCTATCGTCGAGTGCCACAAAAATCGAATTCTTATCGAGAATAAACACAAAAAGCTTGAGAAAGAAGAAAAGGCTGAGAATTACGAAAAGACAAACAGTATTTCGCCTAGAAAAGAGATCGAATTGAAAATGCAGATCGAAGAACTGAGAAAAAAACTTCCGGAATATAAGGGAAATCAAGACTTTATCGAAACGGTTTTTCAACTTTTTGAAAAAGGATATCTTCCAGCAAAAAAAAGACAAATTTTTGGTGATCCCAATGTCGCAAGTTGGATAGGAAAAGTCTGCTCTAAAAAGAACTGTCCTCGCAAAAAAAAATGCCTAGCGCAGTGCAACATTTCAGAAGAAGGCCGTTTGCGAGAATGGAACAAGTTCTGCAAATGGGTCAAGTTCAAAGAAAATTTTGAATGGTAAAAGCTTTTTTCCGGACCTCTCATCTTTGCAAAAGAGGAGAGACTCTAAAAGGAGGCTAAAATGACAGTCCAGAACGACCGATGTGAAGAACTGCGGCTCTTATTAAAAAAACAGAACATCAAGATCAAGACGGAAGAGAGTAAGGATGGTTTTGAGATAATTTCGCTCGAAAACTGCATTTTTGATGCTACTCATAAACAAGCTATGATTGTTTTTCATCCGGCTGGGCAAGTGAGCTATGTATGCCATACTCTTGCTTGTAAAGGACGCACTTGGGATCAAGTGTTAATGAAACTTGAAGGTACCGAACAAGGTGCTAGTTTCTCTCAAATTTTAACAAAAACTGATGAACAAAATACTACTATGCCAGTATTCACGCTCATGAAAGTAAGTGAACTCAAAGAGAATCCACTTAACAAAATACTCCCGCCTCTTAGCCCAGAACAAAAGCAAGGACTGAAACATCGTATTAACAGACTTGGATTCAATGAAGCTTTAGAAATAACGCAAACAAATTTTTTACTTGACGGCCACAACCGTTTTCGAATAGCAAAAGAACTCGGTATTTCTGAAGTACCGGTTGTAGTAATCAATATTTCTGAAGAGTTACAAGAAAGCTACATCTTAGAAAAAAATATCTTCCGTCGTCAATTGACGATTGAGCAACAAAGCTATCTAAGAGGAAAAATATATCAGCAAGAAAAAAAAATTATCGGCGCGCCACAAGGAAATCGGAACGCACAAAACAATTCGGCAAAAATTGCCGAATTGTTTTCAGAAGGATGTGAAACGCAGACCGCTCGTAATCTGGCGGAAAAATTTCATGTATCAGAACGCACCATCCGTAACGATGCCCAATTTGCTGAATCTATAGACACTCTACAAGAGGCTTCTCCTGAAATTGCAAAAAAAATTCTTTCCAAACAAAAAATCAATGGACAAAAAAATCTTAACAAAAAGAATGTTATCCAAGTAGCTAAACAGATCGTAGAAAAAAAAGCTAATCAAGAACCTATTCCTACCAGCGAAGAAGAAATTATGAAGTTAGTGGATGAGAAAGAAACGGCAAAAAGCATTCTGGAGAAGAAACCTCATGAGGAGAATCCAACGGTCTGTTCCACAGACCTATTATTGATTCTAAAAGAAATTTTAGAGCGTATTCAGAGAATAAGAGGTCATAAAGATTTTTCGTGTGAAGTCATGGGAAAGCTTAACCACATAGAAGAAGAATTTACCAATATAATTCGTATTGTTTCTACGAAAGGAGAATGCGTGATATAAATTTTTATGATGCCGCTTACTTTGTGGATCGTTATCACTCCCCTTTCAAGGAAAAAAGTCTAATTTTTCCGACGATGTTACATAATTTTTTGATAATACAGTTATCGTCATTAAGATGCCCATATCTCAAAAGACATCTAATAAAAGGAGGAAAGGTAAATTTTTTTAAGGAGAATAAAAAAATTTTAATTTGTTTGAATGTTTTACTTGTAAGCCTGCAAAGTCAATTGAAAATGAGTTATGAAGCAAATGATTGATCAAAGGAAGATTATATAGATAATTCTGATTTTGTAAAAAACTCTTCCACAGTACCTGGATATTTTAATACCGTTTTGGGTTCCCAGATTACAAGCTCTCTTCGTGGGTCGAAGCAAGCTAGATCAACATTCAAAACATTGCAAAATTTCATGAGTAAAGCAATAGTGATATTTCTTTTGCCTTTTTCATATTGGGAAATGACCTGTTGTTTAGTATTTAGTGCTGCTGCTACGTCATTCTGCTTCATGTGCCTATATTCTCGAATGACTTTAAGCCTTCGCCCGATTTCAATGCTCATTTCTTTACTCATTGTTTACCTCTCGTTACTTTATCTCTTATATACAATCATAAGGCTTTTAGCAATTTTACATTCAAAAAAATATTTTCGCAAGAGTTTATTGACAAAATTATGATTTAATATAAAATAAACATTCAAAAGTATGTTTCAACCCCAAAGGAGCACTTGTTATGGGGAAAGAAAGAAAAATAAAAATAGCACAGGTCGACGCGACTCCGGCCCCGCGAGATCGTGAGATACAAAAGTATCTTGTTCGCCAAATAGGAAGGTATCGAGGTTTATTTGCGGATTGGGAATCTGTACCTTACTTGTCTGATATTATTGTACAAAAAGAACAAGAATTATATGCTGAACATCAAACATACCTTCATCTTCAGCCTCAAGAGATAAGAGAATTACAACGCAATGTAAAAGAATACAAAGAAGGTGGAATATTGTATAGAGAATTGGAAGATGGGTTTGCTATTGGATTTGGATTTCGTACTTACCTTGATTTCCTCAAAAATGGTAAAAAAAGAAGGAAACAAAACGAAGAACCTGTATTAGATGAAATTGAAGAAAGAAAGCTAGCGGAAGAGCTTGGCGACCAAATTTTTCAGAAAATCAAAAGCCTTCGACTTTATCATAAGGGTCAAGACATCGTAGATTTTTTATTATCGGAGGCTCACCATCAGAAAACCAATGATGAAATATTGGTAACTCAGAAAGCATTAGCAGAATTACTTGATCCATACCAAGAAAACCCCAATATTGGGCAAGATATAAGAGACATCATGGACGCTCTCTCATGGATAAGCTATAGGATAAAAAACCGTGAGGGAAAAGAGGTAGGGTTTGGAGCATTTATTTATGATTTACATCATGATGGGCGGAAAAAAGAGTTTTCAGTCTCTATCAATCCTCGCTTTCTTGGATGTACACGGGCGGCTCTTGATGGCAATAAAGATGACAGAACAAAAGCGGAAAGAAAGGATCTCTTTGGAGGAGGAGAAGGATATTATTATGCCAGTATTCGCAAAATTTTTCTTTGCAATGCTCGAAATTTTAATAACACCCAAAGGCAGCTTATTGATCATATTTTGATTCACCGGGGCGAATATGTAAGAGAAAAAAATAAAGAATATAAAGTAATCTCTTCTCGTGTAAAATGGCTAATTTTCGAAAAAGATGCTCCAATTAAATATTCTGGTGATAATTCCATGAAATACAGAAAATTTTTAGAAGATATTCGCGTGACAATTATCAAAGGAATTGATGGACATGCTAGGATAGAGCCTCCTCTTGAAATTTTAGAAACATTAAAAGCCTCCATTGCTTCAGAGATGGTAATTAAGTTCTATATTCCTAGTAATCTTGAAGAGATATGGCAAGAACTTTTGAGTGGAGAGGTCGGGCTTATTACTTTAGATAAACAGAAAACAATACTCATAGGATCGCAGCTTAATAGTAATGAAATAACTCCACAACTCATTTTATTTACTCGTAAAAAAAGAAAATTGACTCAAGACGATCTTGCAATAATTTTAGGAGTAAGTAGGAGATTTATAAGTTACTTAGAAAGAGGAGAAAAGGCTATTCCTACAAATTTATACGAAAAGTTAGAAAAATGGATTAAAGAAACTACTGAAAAGATTTAAATATATAAAAATGGAACCAAAATTCATTTTTTTATATGAATTGGAACCAAAAATTTATTTCTTAAAGAAAATTTTGAATCAGTATGAACGTGAGATTAATTTTAGAATTGGAACTAAAAACTCACCTTTTCGTATGAATTGGAACTAAAAACTCACCTTTTCGTATGAATTGGAACTTTAAAACTCACCTTTTCATATGAAAATTCGATTGTAATTCTTTATAGAAAAATAACTTACTTTCTACTAGAGATCTATAGAGATCTCTAGAGAAAAAAATCGAGTTCTTTGACCAACTCGATTTTTTCTCTCGATCACTTAATCTCCCGCGATCTCTTAATCTCTTACTAAAAAAAGTAGAGAAAGTAATTTTTAGATTGTAAACCCAAACTCACCTTTTCGTATGAAAGTTAACCAGGAAAATATTATGACAACTGTAAGCGAGCTTTTGGAATATGAAATTTATCCTCAGTTAGACCGTTCTATAGTTTTTGAAGAGCTTGCGCCCCAAAATAAAGGTTTGTATCTGCTTTGTAACTGCCCAGCCTGCGGGCAGAGAGCTGCGTACATCTATCATGATGGAGTGATGCTTGTTTGCAATCGGCTGAATAATTGCTCCTATAGGATTTCGATTTGGGATTACGTTCAGAAAAAAAGAAATCTTGGGAACCAGGAGACTCTTTTCGAACTGGCTCGGTTAGCAGGTGTGATTTTGCCTAAAAGCACTCCCAATAATTATGAGAAATATACAGCAGAACAGAGGAAATCGTATATTTTAGAAACTTTGTTCCAATGGGCTTCGGCAAGATTGTTCGAAAACAATACTGCACTTGATTACTTAGCCAAACGAGGTTTTACAGATAAAGCGTATCTTGAGAGAATGGGATTAGGAATAATTCCATCTCTGAATGAAATGATAGATGCAATGGCGCAATATGGGATTACGAATGAAGAGCTTCAAAAATTAGGCTGCCTATCAAAAAAATGGGAAAGCCACCCTTTGATTGGGCTTTGGCGGAATCGGGCAGGACAACCGTGGACCATGTGGGGGAGGTGTCTTGGCAGTGTTCCTGAAGGAGAAGAAAAGTATTATCTCCTTCCAGGCGAAGGGACAAAATCTACGCCCTATCTCCTTCATCAGGTTATAGGGCATGAATTGGTGATCGTGGAAGGTTTCTTAGATGCTTTAGTCCTGAACCTCTTTGGAGAAAAGAGGGTCGTTGCGATCGTGGGAGTTTATATTACCCAAGAGCAGTTGAAAACCTTGGTTCGTTTGCATATAAGAAGAGCGATTATTTGCCTTGACCCAGACAGCGCAGGCATGGAAGGAATTAGTAAGAACGTTGATAATTTGGCAAAGATTGGAATTCAAAGCTTTGTAGTTCCTTCACTTCCAAACAATATGGATCCCGATGAGTTTGTTTTGACTTATGGCATCTCTGAATGGCAAAAATATCTTAAATTGGCGAGAAAAGGCGTTATTTGGAAGACCCAGAGGCTTTTTGATTCTTTAGATATTTCTTCTGATTTAGCAAAAGATAAGGCTATGGAGGAATTTTTAAAATTTGTAAGCAAAGTTTCTAATCCCATAGAAACAGAAGAATGTCTTCAGACCGCAGGTGAATATCTGAAACTTTCTCCTTGTGCCTTGTCTCTTGTTTTGCAGGATATATGCAAACGTCAATCCCAAGAAGAACTGAGACAAAAAACTCGTAATCTATTAAAGCAAAGCCAATCTGATTTAGAAAAAGAAGAGGCTCCATTTTTAGAACTTATCGAGCGAATAAAAAATGATTTTGCTGCATTAAACCTAAACCAAAGTACGGTTTCACCGATGTCTTTTGACATCGCAAGTGTCAGGCTTGAAGCCAGCGTTGTTCCTGAAGGAAAAAAGATCGGCTACTCTGAATTGGATGAAACCATTGCCATCATGCCTTCTGAGTTGACGGTGATTGGTGCAAGGCCACGCCACGGGAAAACTTCGTTTGCCTGCAATTTGCTTATGAATTGGGTAAGCCTCTATAAAGCCGATCCCTTTGTTTTCTTCTCGTATGAAGTAAATCAGGTACAATTATTTTGTAAATTAATCTCTCTTTTAACTGGTCGTCAACAAAATTCCGTAAAAACGACGGGGTATTCTTATCGAGATGTCGCTAAATATCTCCAAACGAGAGATAATTTCAATACGGATATTGAAAATGCTATTGAAACTTTGCGAAGATATGAGTCCCAGCTCTTTCTTGTCGCAAATTCAAAAACTACAATTGAGCAGTTAGTTTCTTACAGTGAGGGCGTGAAAAAGAATTGGGGCAAAATTGGTGCGATTCTTGTGGATTATATTGAGCTTGTAAAAGTTGATGAAGAAAATTCAGAAGAACTGCGAATTGCTTCGATAGTCCATCAGTTACGGATAGCAAGCCAAAGTTTAGATACACCAGTAGTCGCTTTGGCTCAGATGAACCGTGCTACGGTTACTGGTGGCGGTGGAGGAAAGCAGATAAAAAAGATAGAAGCTAGGCGTCCTGTGTTGGAAGGGCTTCGCTACAGTGGTCGGCAGGAACAAGAAGCCTCGACGGTTTTGGGACTGTTTAACCGTTACATTGAAAGCTCTGATGCTTCTTCTGAAGACGACCAATCGAAAATCGAAGGTTCAGTTTCTGCCGCTCCTCTGGAAGTCATTACCCATAAAAACCGCTATGGTGAAGCTAATAAGATTATCAATACGGTTTTCAATATGGTAACTGGTAATATCGAAGGGAAACGGAAATGAGCAGGTCTTATTCCAAAACTCCTATTTCTGGAATATCGAAGGCTGAAAGCGAAAAGGAAGATAAAATCAAAGCGAATCGTAAGGAAAGACGGCTTGTACACAAAATTCTATTCCCCAAAAGATGTAGTCCTTCCTCAGAGACGTGAAATTAGCAATGTTTGGACCATGAACAAAGATGGCAAACGTTGGTTTGATGCTAAGAAATACCCAAAGTTAATGCGAAAATGATACTATTAGCTTGTTTTTTGCATTTTTCCTTTCTATTAAATCCTTGCGATTATATGAAGATTTTTATAAAATTGTCTTTTGTGTCAATATAATAAAATCAACGGAGGTGCGGAAACACATCAATTCTGATACGAACTGTTTTTGGAGAACTTCAGAAAGAGAATATTAAGAGAGAAGAGATTCATGTTGGAGCAAAACATGATTAATGGCCCTATATAAAATGTTGGGAAAATAAAGATCGTCACTGTATTGTAATGATCCGGTAAACGAATGGCTTGATAAAATGTGCTAGGCAGATTGGATTATATTGGGTTCACTTGGCGATAAAGGAGGGATCCAGACCATGAGAATTTAAATATGGCATGGCTTTTGAAATGCTTTGAAGAAGCAAAAAAGACTGTTTCACAGCCTTAAACAAAAGTAGAAGTGTAACCAATTTTATCAGGTCAGAGAATGTGCTTCTCAATTTGCCTTGAGCTTACGAATCGGCGCAGGATATGAGCTAAACAAGTCAAGCTACTCTGTTCTGGGAAGCTTAGAGATATGGCGAGTGAGAACAGATTCATCTCGCCCAGATTACAGCTCTCCCTTTCTCATTGTCTCCACAGTTTCTTGATCCAAACCGGTTAGCTTTATAATCAAGGCAGTTTCCATGTTTTCGCGGATCATATTTCGGGCGGTATCAATAAGTCCCTTTTTGATACCAATCTCTTCACCCTTTTGGAAGCCGATTTCTTCGCCTTCTTTTTTACCTTTCGCATACCGTTCAGCCATCCTAGATTTTTCATCCATGATAGCCATACGGCGGGACTGATAGATTTCCTGCTCAATTTCATTCATACTGAATTTTTTTAATTCGTTTACAGCTTGTTGCATAATAGGTGTCTCCAAAGCTTGTGGTAATACTTCATCATCCAAATCTTTTCCATTCTTCAGAAAGTAAGCCCAACGCTGCAAAGATGTCATTGTATCGCCTGTGTTTTTAAACTCTTTGACTATTATTTACGGCTCTGGCGGAATAACGTCACCATACACGGAATATACCTGGTCTATCAGCAGGACGTTCTGCAAAGCCATATTTTTCATAAAATTTAGAGACACCTTTGGCTGCCATCAAACCAATAAACGCTTTGGATTTTGCGTGGGAACTGATATAACCCATAAGGGCGTCCATTATGCGTTTTCCCGGCCCTTTTTTCTGGAATTCTGGCAGAACAATGACGTCTTGAATATAGAAATAAATACCGCCATCACCCACGATTCTTCCTCAACCGATGATTTCATGAGCGTAAAATACGCATACTGAGAAGAGAGAGTTTCGTAAACCAATCTTCATTGACTCAACTTCCAATTCTTTCCATCCGACTGCCTTACGGAGCTTTTGATATTCTTCAACAGTGGGAACACGTTCAATAAGAGATTCTTCCATGATATTTCCTACTCTTTCAAAGTTTTCTTTTTACTTCAAGAGGAATCCAGGCTTCCAAATACAGTACCAAATTGAGCACGAAAGCGAAAGTAAATTTTGCTTCTTTTCAATCTCTTACTGTTTATTCCTCAAATTTGTAATGGAAACCTGCTGTGAATATGCTATAATGACCAGAAAATTTTTGGAGGCTCGTAGCATTGGAAGAAAGAATTGATTGGCACAATATACTACAAGAAATCCTTGAAAATATTAGCAATTTGCAATTATTATCGGGTAAAATTATAGCAGGGAAGGCGCGTGAATATCATCAGATGATCCGGGCGGATTTCATCTGCCACACGCAAGGCGATCTTTCGAATGATAAGCTGAAACCCATTATTCGGCCTTTTTCCCATTTCAAAAAAAGAAATATAATTGAGTATAAAAGCTCGTGGGAAGTCGTAAATGAAAAGACTTTTCGCAGGTATATAGCCCGGACACTGGATGCAGAAACCTGCGATGATGTGAATTATCAAGGCGAAACTACACTGACGATTTTTACCGCGAGAAAGCCGGAATCGCTTATTGCCAATAAAAAATATAAGATTGAACGTATAAGTGAGTGGAAGTATCGGAGTTATTGGATAGATGATCTTGATGTTTTTATCCTGGTACACAGGGAAATGAAAGGAATACAAGGTGGTGAAGCACTTGCTTTGCTTCAAGCATTGGAAGACGATAAAGCCAAACAAAAAGCCTGCTGGCACAGTTTATTAGAACAGGACTTAGATAATAAAGATGTCATACGGAAGATAATTGAAAAGATCAATAAGGAGGCATTTATGAGCTTAGTAGAAGAATTGAAAATAGAAGGAAGAGTTGAAGGAAAAAAAGAAATCGCTCTCGAAATGCTGAAAGATGGCATGGAGATAAGCCAGATTATGCGATTTACCAAATTGCCGAGAGAAGAGGTATTGAAACTGAAAAGAAAATTCGAGGAAGATAAATAAGGATGTAGTGTTACCTTACCTCTCCGGCAAAATTACGCCCATTTTTTGGTAGGCGTAACATCGGCTTTTGAAAGAGTGCTGTAAAACTCCGGGCTTATCCACATAATCAAAGACTTTAGGCTGCATCTTGCCTTCGGCAGTGGAAGAATCCGGCCAAGATACTGAATGATGCGGCCAGTGAACTTTACAGGAGTGGCGATGAAAAGCGAGCGTAAGTTTTTGCAGTCAAACCCTTCGCCAAGAAGGCTTCCTGTAGCAATGAGGATTTTTATCAAGCCTTGATTCATTCCCTCACAGTAAGCTCTCTTTGCTTTTTCGGAGTATTTCCCGTGAGAAGCCGGGCCTATTCTTCCAAAAAATTTCTATCGCTTTTTTGAATAATACCATAATTCTCCCTAAATTTTCTATCTTCTGAAATTTTCTCTATTGGTGAGTTTGATTCTTTTTTTACTCCCTCAATTTCCAGCAACTATCCAGCATCGGATCATAATGAAAAATGTTTTTTTGGGCGTGGTTGCAGAATTCGCGTGACAACCGGCGATGGAGAAGAATACGCTTTCGTTCGCCAATATTACAAAGCCCCATTGCTACCTTCGGTCTACCATGCTTTTTCTTGGAACACTCGCAGCCTAATGGCCTTCGTTTGGCGAAGAAAAAGAAGCCAAATACGTGCTGAGAGCTTATGTGCCATGTTTTTTGCCTTTGTTTACACTTCACACTGGTGAGATGACGGCGTAATGCCCTGTTCATACTTCCTCCATCCGAATTAAATCTTCTCTAATCCGTATCTTCGAAAACAGTTTTCAAAACCTTGCATAGCACTGAAGGCAATGATGATAGCAGTGGTGAGAGAACTCCCCTTTCTCCACATATCGTCCTATATCTACGGCAGCCGTGCAGCCGCATCCATATTTTCTCCGCTGGGCACTATCGACTTTAAGAGAGGCGCCGGGACCGAAAATTTTATTTAAACTTCTGCCATCTACACAAGCTCCCTGCAATGTCAAACCGGATGAATGCAGGATTTTTTCACAGCAAGTCTTGATGCTCATTTTGTAGTTATCGGCAACATTCTTGAAAACCTGAATCATGCGGAATATTTCTTGCTGATTTGATGATTTATCAGCGTCGAGAAACCGGAATTCAATGCCTTTTTTTTCTGCTCTACTTTGAATTTTCGGGTAGTAATCCATAATACTTGTGGTGATATTTTCTATTCCAAAGGAGCTTGCTTTGCAAAGAATCGAATCAAGGCTTTCCGTCGAAAAATTATAATGCCAAATTTTTTCTCCCAATCTTCTGTACGTGATAAGAGGATCGATAAAAAGAAAAACAGCCTCTTTCCCAGCTATTTTTACCAATGCTTCCAATTGCCGAAGCTGTTCCTTTACCGGTGGCGCAACAGGCTTACATACAGGATCATCAGGGAGAATCGAAAAACGATACCAAAATTTATAGGGAAGATTTTTAATTTCTTCCCATCGTTGAAGCCATTTCCCGAAATCTTGGCTCCATAGCCCGACACTATGAATATCCGAAGGCGAAAACTGGAACTCCCATACTCCTTGCATCATGCCTTGCGGATGGAACACGCCTTGTTTCAAGCCGTTTATCAATTCATCTCCATAAAATGTTGGCATATCAGTGCGGCGGCTTGCAATAACAACAACCTTGTCTGATTTATGAGTAGCGGCGATTTTTTTGGCAGTTTTGATTTTCATAGCTTTATCCTTTCTGCTTAAAGTTTAGAAAACTTATCAAACCCGCTACTATATTTTCTAAATTTGGGTGAAAAAACGTAAAATTTAAAAAATTATTTTAAGAAACTATCGCTTCAAAAGTTATCTGCAATAAGAATAGAACTTTTTTCGTGTGTTTTTAGACAAACAGGGTTTCTTGAGATTCTTTGGAAATCTTTGTATTTCAAGCATTAGAGAAAGATTTATCTTAAAAAAAGCAAATTGTCATATTGCAGATATGGAATATTATATACAATAAAAAGCTATGATAGAAAATGAAAACTCACGAGATTTTTTTATGTTATGTATGTTCATAAAACGGACGAAGTTTTCTCCAATCTTTTCATTCATTTCGTAAAACAATCCTAAAATCCAGTACGAAAAGCGAACTCAAAGTCTTTTTGTAGAAGACGATAAAAATTCATAATATATTTATAAATAATAACTTATATTTTTATATTGTTTGGGAATGGTGTTTGCTTTATGGGTAGCCTACTATGTTTTGCAACTTTAGTCCACTGTCTTTTACCTATCTGGAGAATACTTATGCTATTACGCCGCTCTAGAAATTCGATGAGGGTATTGACAAAGAAAATTTCTGAACAAGAAAAAGCTGTTTCTTTAGCGCTTTTATCCTGCCAGGAATTGACGTTAGAAAATTTGATCCAGAAAACGGGGTTAGAAGAAAAAATAGTTTCAGACATCTTACAAAAGCTACAAAAAGAAGGTTTACTGGCATCTAAGTTTTCCTGGAAATCATCCAGCGTAGCGAAATCAACAGAGATTGATTTCGCTTTTCGGCCCAGGATGGCGGAAACAAATCAGTATTCCCAAATTGAAGAAGGATTGATGCTTTCTACGAATTCTGGAAACAAATTGTGCCTTTCTCCAATCGAAGAAAAGATCGTAGGATATTGCAATGGACACTATACGATTAAAGAAATCGTTATTCGAGTCCTCTTGAAGGAAGGATTCCTTGTACTTCCTGAGCAAATAGGAAACCTCCTGAGCAAGATAGAAGATACTGGTGGTCTTGCCAACTTTGGCAGAACAATCTATAAGCCTTATATCTCCAGAAATGAAAAGTATTTCAATTTATTGGAAATTAAGCTATGGGAATACACCTTTGCAAAAGATGGCTATTTCCAAAAAACAGGAAACCTCCTGAAAGTTTTTTTTTCAGATATTTCCTTTTTCATAGGTCTGGCACTGTTCTTTTGTCTTGCCTATCCCTTTATAAAAATTTGCAGCGACATCTCTATTTCTTATCTTTTTTCAACCTGGCGCTCTATATGTTTGTTTTATATTGTTTCAATTTTTTGTATTTTTTTGCATGAGTGTGCTCATGCTTTATGCCTTGCAGCAGAAGGAGGATCGCCAGGAAAGTTTTCTATGATTCTCTTCAATTTTGTACAATTCGCTTTTGCCGTAGATGTTTCTGATATATGGACTCTTTCTCGTAAATCAAGACTCAAGGTTCTGAGTGCAGGGTTGCATCTCAATCTTTTTCTCAGCATTCTGGGATTTATCATCGTTAGTAGCCATTATAGCCCTGAATGGCTTGTATTAGTAGGATTCCAAATCATTTTCATAAGCTATCCTGGCATATTATTTAATCTCTGCCCTTTCTTACGTACCGATGGATACTACATTTTAAGCCAGATTATGTCTATCAATCATCTGCGTAAAAAATGTTTTGCCATGGTATTCCCTTCTCTAAAAAAGGGGCTTTGTTTGCCTAAAGATCGTTCTTTTCGTCTTTTTTCGTGGTTTTATGTGATTTTTAGTCTACTTTACCTTATATCTGGAATTTTATCTTTATTTTTTCTGATTTTCAAAATAATGAAGGAGTTACTATGTTAATCAAATATATCTTTCGAATCTTGTGGAAAAAAGAAATGAGAGCGAGGACTCTCCTTGCGATTGCCGCAATATCCCTGGGAATTGCGGCTACGATTAGCGTTCTGCATACGAACCAGATGCTTGATATACAAATCAAACATGTTCTATCCAAGCAACTCACAGCGCAGATAACACTATTTTGTGAGAATAATCCTCAAGCTGTAACAAATAGCCTGGTCTCCATAAAGAATATCAAAGGATGGCAAATTCGTCGCAGATACGATACAGAGCTTTCCTGTGAAGGGAAAAAATATCCTCTGCAAATTTTGGGAATAGAAAGTCAACAAAAAATCAACTCTGTGCATAAAATTCTAGGCGATTGGCCTCGGAATTCCCAGGAAATGCTTCTGGATCATGCAACTTTCCAGGCTTTACAGCTTCAACATGGACAAAATGTTGTAGTAGGAGGAAAAAAATACAGGCTTTCCGGGACAGGGATTATTCCTGCAAGCCCGTCACTTTTTCTTTGCAATATTTCCTTTGGATATGTGCCCATCGCACAGTTTGAAGAAGTGACAGGTAAAGACACAGGCTATCTTCTGGAAATAGCCCTTTATGACTATGCAAAACATGAAACTGTGCGACAAACCCTTCATGAAATTTTGGAAAAAGTACGATCTTTTATAGTCTTAGAAACAGAACTGAATGAGATGAAAGGCGTTATGGGCGAAGAACAGGTATATCTTTTGTCTTCTCTTCTCTTTATAGCAGGAATCATTGCCTTTATCGTAGGGGCTATCCTGGTATTCCAGACCGTATTCCGCATTGTCCTTCTCAAGATCAAAGACTATGGAACATTGCAATCTCTTGGACTCCCAAAGCATATAGTGTTCGGACAAATTTTTCTAATTGCAGGAATCATTGGCGTTCTTGCCATCCTTTTTGGTTTGATTTTAGGAGTGGTGCTTGGCAACTTTCTTACAGCAAAATTTTCCCAATTTCTAAATATTCCCTTTTTCTGGACTATCCGTCCACAAGCCTTACTTTTTGGAGCAACTTTTGGAAGTATTTTTTGCCTTCTGGCATCACTGTATCCTATGATATTTCTTGCCAGGCAGCCGATTGTCTCTATTTTGAAATATAATCAAACAAACAACCAAAAGACTTCTTTCAGAAACACAAAAATTCCTCTTAACTGGCTTATCCCTCTAAGACAAATATTCAAGAGTCCCTTTCGGACTTCTTTATCTCTTTTGTTTTTAGTATTTGCTACAGCCGCTTTTATAGCTGCTCAAACATTCAATTTTTCTTTTAGCAACACCTTAGACATGTTGCTGAATCAATACTATCATTTCGATTTTCTGATTGAATTTCATACGCCACAAGAACACGAAAAATTTCTTGCAGCTATAAAAGCCAGATTGCCTGAAGAAAAAATCCTTGTCGAACCCTTTATTTCGCCTTTTATCGTAAAGGTAAAACAATCGAATACTGAGGAATGGCAAGATCAAATAGCTCTCATGGGAATTTCTTCTTCAAGCCAGACATGGAAAGTAGATTCTTTTCTTAGCCAGGGATGCATGTTTTCTCAAGAAAACGAGGTTGTTGTTAGCGAACGCACGGCCAATCTATGCAATATAGGATTAAATCAGACAATCACCCTGGAAGACCAGAATTGCCGAAGATTTCATTTTAGGGTTGTTGGCCTGGTTAAGGCCTATGAAAACAGAGGATTGTATATTTACGGAAGGCCGCAAGACATCAATAAAAACTTTCTGAATCTTTCTGAAGACAAGTTTAGTGCTTTTGCTATCCGTCTTTCTAACGTAAGTCCTTTAGCAAAAGATAAACTCCAGGAGGCAGCCAAAAGCCTTAGTCTCGACTTTTCTACAGCGCCTCTTGTCGTGAGAAAAGAGCAGGGAAGACGAGTCTTAATGGCTCTCACAGGACTTGTTTTTCTGCTGGCTATCTTGATTGCCATGTCCGCTATTTTCGGACTTGCCACCAATATTACTTTAGAAATATGGGAAAGAACACGAGAAATCTCTACGGAAATTGCACTTGGCATATCGCCTCTTTCCATTATTTTGAATTTTATACGACAGTATATTTTACAAAGCCTGTCAGCATGGATTCTCTCTATCTTTGCCGGATATGCTCTCAGCGTTTTTGTAGTGCATTTTTTCGATCAATACATTACACCCATAGATTTCCTTTTCCCTTTCTCATCGCTTTTGATAAGTGGAATTACAATTGCTTTTCTTTGCATTGGATGTTCTTTTATAACTGCCTATCATGCTATCAAAAAACTGGATGTTGTACAGACTTTAAAGAGCCAGACATAAAAGGAGGCATATTATGGATTTTCGCCTAAAGCATCTTTACACAGCCCAAGAGCGTCCTCTCTTCACAGAAGAAAATGGATTGGAGAAGTTTATTGCGTATTTATTAGAGCAAATGCAAGAACACCTTGTTTTCTACGAGGGCGAAAATAAGGTTCATATTACCAGGTTCCACTGGAAAAGAGGTAACCAAATTTTTACGGTAGAAGAGTCAGAAATAACAGGAGATAAAGCATGAATGAAGAAAAGTCTGCCTTTCTCGCATCCATTCAGGAAGCTATTGCCTGTTTCCATTCTTTTTTGCCCTTATGCGATAAGCAAGACAAAAGATTAAACATAGATCGCATAGAATTGCGAAAAGAAAATGATGTTCGCACAAGAGAAGAGCATAGCTCTATGATAGACCCTATCCGAAATGATGGACGACTTGCTTTATTTCTTTCTCTGGCCTGTGGTTTTGACCATTTTTTCCGTTTTTACCACGAGCAGGAAGCCATGGAAATAGACGCTATCTATCTTTCTTCGTTAAAGCCCTGGGTGGTTTCCAGCGATTTGCTACCCTTTGTGCGAAATCCGTATTTCTCTGTTTTGAAATATTTGTCCTGGCCTTGCCCTAACCATTGTCGTTGTTGTCTTCATGAAAATGATTTTCCCAACACAAGAAGCCATTTGCCCTATAAAGTAAGCGATGAAGAAATAGACACAAGGCTACATTACTATGAGCCTTCTCAAAGCCGTGCTCTGCCTTCTCAGCAGGAATACCATTTTCATGAATATGTGAATCATCCAAGATTTTTTGAGATTGCCAAAAAAATTCGAGAGAAGACACAAGATACCATTGACATCATTACATCGGGAATTCCGCTTCAGGAATCGTGGTTAAAAGAATTTCATGAGTTGAAACCTGTTATGGTCTATATTTCTTTAAACTGCGTTTCGCCTTCGTATCGAATTCAGACTATGAAAGATCCGCATCCTGAACATACTCTCAACATGGTGCAGAAATTACAAGAGCATGATCTTCCTTTTTTGATCAGCATTGTTCCTGATGAAGACCTTCCTGAAGAGGAATTAGAGAAGACAATTCAATTTGCCAGTGCTTGCGGAGCAGCCGTCATACGTGTCAATCTGCCAGGCTATTCTCGATTTCATCCCCGCTATCGCCCAGGCTTTGATTATCAAAGCTTCTTCAGCAGGATAACGGGACTTGTACAAAATCTCCGGAGCTCCGTAAAAGCGATCATGCTCGTACAGCCCGTATATTGGAACGACCGTGCGCAAGACACATTTAACAAGAGCTATATTCTTGGTGTCTTACCTGGTAGTCCCGCCCAAATATTGGGACTGAAACACGGAGATTTCTTGCTGGAAATCCAGGGAACTTCTGTATACCAATCTTCTTTTTTAGCCCGTAAGCTTTTGCGATTATATCAAAAAACCCGTGCTTCTTTTTGTATTAAGGTACAAAGGGGCTGCCAGGAAATTATGTTTGACATGGATTCTTCTCTTAACCCTGGCTATCCTTATACTCAATTGAATCCGGACCATTATTATAGCTATCCTTTTGGAATTTATATCAGCGAAGGAGTTTCTCCTGCAACCCTTCGAGAGATAATGCAAAAAATTGCCGAATATCCAGAGAAAAGTAAGATTTTGCTTCTTTGCTCTTCTTTGATGAATCCTTTGCTGGTGAATCTTCTGGCAGGCTTTCCCCATCTATATTTTGAAGTGCCGGAACATCAATATTGGGGAGGCAACATTACCTGTGGCGATCTTTATGTTGCAGAAGACTATCGTCTTACTATAGAAAAATGGGAGCAAAAGCATGGAAAGCCTGATCTTGTACTCCTTCCTGCTTCTCCCTTTGGAGCTTGGGGAATAGATTTAAAAGGGCAATCTGCAAAAAAAGTGCTTGCTAAATACAATGTCTATTTTATAAAAAACAACCTCATCCCTTCTATGGGATGAATATTTTTGGAGAAATATTTATGAAAAATATCCTTGATGCCTGTAATGTTTGCAAAATATATGGTACTAATTCCAGCTTCAGGACTCAGGTTTTAAATAATATTGACCTCAGCATTGAGAAAGGAGAGATGATAGGATTGGTAGGCCCATCAGGAGCAGGAAAGTCTACATTGCTGAATATCCTGGCCGGGATTGAACAGCCTACTTCCGGTGAAGTGCATTTTAACCAAAAGGTGATTGGCCGTGATATTTCTTACCAAAATTATATGGCACAAAGAGGCATGGTTTTCCAGCAATTCAACCTGATCGAACAATTGACGGCTTTGGAAAATGTTCTCTGGCCTATGAAAATTCTGGGATTTCGAGGAAAGAACCTGGATTCGAAAGATTGCAAGAAAAAAGCCATAGAAATTTTAAGCAGGGTAGGATTAGAATCGCATCTTTTAAAATTTCCCACGGAACTTTCTGGTGGACAACAGCAGAGAGTAGCCATTGCTCGTGCTCTTATCCAGTCAGAGATCATCTTTGCCGATGAACCTACAGGTTCTCTGGACTCCAAGTGCAGTGCTGAAATAGAAAAGCTTCTCCATGAAATCCATGAAAAAGAAGGTGCAACGATTCTGATTGTTACCCACGACGATGGCCTGGCAGGAAGGTGCAGCAGAATCATTCAAATCAAAGATGGTAGAGTGGAATTCGACACTAGAAAGCAAAAGAGGTAAGGCCATGATTATTACCATGCAATCCTTTCGAGGTGGAGTAGGTAAAAGCTCTTTGACAAAAAACCTGGCTCTTGAAATCGCTCTTCAAGGCAAACACATCTCTCTGGTAGACCTGGATATTTCAGCTCCGTCTTTGCACCTTTGTTTCAACAGCGATCCAAGAGAGAATACCTTTACCATCAATGATTTCCTTCTGGAAAGATGCGAGCTTTCTCATGTGCTAAAAAATCCCAGGAAAGGATTGGATTTTTATCCTGCCAGCCTGGAACTCGATAAACTCTGTTCCCTCTTGGAAAACGGCTACAATATAGCTCGTTTGACAAAAGCTATCCAGGAACTCGATAAAAAGAGCGATGTCGTGCTGATAGACAATCATTCTTCCATCACAGAGGAAGCTATGGGAGTTTTGCTTGTATCTCACAAAATCTTGCTGGTGACAACGCCTGACCTTAGTTCTTTGGAAGGCATCTTCTTATGGAGAGCCATTCTGGAAAGGTTAGGAATCAATGAAGAAAAAATTCTGATCATTCTCAACAAAGTTTTTGCTGCCAGACAAGATATCCAGAAAATCCAGGCCCAGCTTCTTCAGGGAGCGAAAAAAACAGCAGACTTTATCTTCTTTTTTTCCGAAGAAATTGCTTTGGATGGCAACAATGGTCAAACTCCCATCCATCTAAAGTATCCAAAGTCTGTTTTTTCTCAAACCATACGAGATCTCGCCAATAAGATTTTAAACTAGCAAATCTTTCACTCCCACCAGAACAGAGCGTGGGAGTGTATCTTAAATCAGGAGGGAAAAATGCTTATTCCCCGTCATCCTATGGAAGCAAAACTGCTGCGCCTGATATTAGAAAAAGGCGGAGAAGTGAATTTACTGGATATGATTCGTGTTATCCAAAAAGAATCTATAGACTGGAAAACCTGTCTTTCCTCTTTTTTAAAGCATCATGATATCCAAATTACCCTGACTTCGCATGAAGAATCTCAGGAAATTCGCATTATCTACAGAAAAGAAAGGAAAAATCCATGCATTTAAGCGAAATCTTACAAATACGCTCTAGTCCCGGTCAATGCTGCTTTCTTTCCATAACCAGAAAGTGTCCTTTGCACTGTGCCCATTGTGCAACAGAATCTTCTATGGAGGCTATGGAAGAGCTTGAGGAAGAAGACATCTTGCGCTTTGTAGACACCTTTTCCGAAGATCCTCCACAAATCCTTTTTCTTACAGGAGGGGAAGCTTTGACCAGGCCATCTCTTGTTCACAAGATAGCACTGAAGGCAAAAGATTGGGGAGTCAAGGTACACGTGACTTCCGGTATGTTTTTTGCTAAAGAGCCCTTACTTTCTCCTTCTCTCAGTAAAATAATAGAAGGTCTGTCACATTTTACTGCGAGCGTGGATTCTTTCCATGAAGCCCAGGTATCCAGAGAAAAAGTTTTCCGATCTCTGAAAACTATCCTGGACATGGGGATTTCCGTAAGCATCCAGACATTGGCCAGGGAAAACCATGACCCTTATGTAAAAGACCTTGTTAGAGATACAGAAAGATGCTTTGGCTCTAACGTACCGATTTTCCTTGCTCCTCTTGTAAGTAGCGGTCGTGCCAGTTCCTGGGTTTCTTGTCAAATAAAAAAGCTCGAAACGCCAGGAGAGATTCATCCCTGTTCTTTGGCAAGCTGGCCTGTCGTGAATTTTCAAGGAAATATCGTCGCCTGTTGCCATGATTCTATAACCAAAAACCAACAAACTCCCTCTCATCTATGCTTGGGCAATATTAGAAACACTACCTGGAAAGAAGTAAAGCATCAGATGATACATTCTACATATCTGAGAGCCTTACGAACCTACGGCCCTTTATACCTTGCTTCCCAGTGTCGCAACGAAATTCAGGATTACTGCGAAGCCTGCATGTATTTCTTACCTGATCAAAAAAAGCTCGAAAACCTTATGAGACAAGAAAAAGCACAGTTTATAGAAGAATATGCGCAAAAGATAGCGCAAAAGAAAAGCTACTTACTTCCTGAGTATGGAAGCGTGGTCTATTCTTTATTCAAAATATAGCAAAGTTCGAAAAACGGACGAAAATTCATTTCCCGAACGAAAAATAGAAGATAAGATACCTTTTCCTATTTTATGATATTCTCCAAATCTATTGTATTTATTATAGTTAAAGAAAATATATAGAAAATCTTTTTTCTGGTACACTTGTTGCTTTTCTTTTATTACAGAGTCGTTTTAATTTCTGGTCGCCAGAAATCCAATAGCACAGCGGAGCTGTGCGGCCTTTAGGCATTGGATGAATGGCGAGTGATGTGCCCCACAGGAGGTGAGGCACATGGATATGATAAGGCGCACGCACAGAACCGGTCGATTGGATGGAGTACGTGGCATTTACAATGGTGTACCAAGTACAGATATAAGATTTTCTTTTCCAGAGAGCGAAGAGAAATCTGTAAAGTGCTTCTGGAAGAAGCAGCAAAGAAACAGGGAATAGAAATACTCGATAGTGAGGTAGACATAGATCATGTGCATGTCTTAGCTTCACTTCCGCTGGATTTGTCCCCGCTGCGTGCCGTTGGCTATCTGAAAGGAATGAGCGCAAAAGGGCTTTTTATTCTCTATGCTCCTTTGCGATCGGTGTATCCTAAAGGCCATCTATGGAGCCCAAGTAAGTTTATTGGTAGTGTTGGCTATATTACCCTAGATAAAGCTAAAGAATATCTTGAGGCACATCACGCCAAAGTGATTTATTCTTCTTTGACCGGAATCCCAGCCCCGCAGCGAAGCGGAGGGGTTGCCCCGTTAGGGGCAATCCTTTAGGACTGGGAGGAGGTCAAAAATCTTATAGAGTCTTTTTAAAAGTATTTTTCCAATTCAAAAAGGAGTTTTTATTATGAGTCAAAACAACAATCTCAAAGAACTGGTCGTGAAAGCCATTGATAACCCTGATTTCGCCCAGGAGCTGAAAAAAAATCCCCATGCCACATTAGAAAAATATGGCATTCAGCTTTCGCAAGAAGAACTGGCCTATCTAGAAAAGGCGGAAAATTTGGAAGAGATTACTTCTCCTGACGGGATTATAATATTTTAAAAGAAATTTTATTATGAGTCCAAACAACAATCTCAAAGAACTGGTCGTAAAAGCCATGAATAACCCTGATTTCGCTCAGGAGCTGAAAAAAAATCCCTATGCCACATTAGAAAAATATGGCATCCAGCTTTCGCAAGAAGAACTGACCTATCTGGAAAAGGCGGAAAATTTGGAAGAGATTACTTCTCCCCTGATAGGTCTCACTGTATATTAAAATTTTTTTCCAAAATGTCTTTAAGCCGATGGATTTTCTCTAATCTGTCGGCTTTTTTTCTAAAAGGAAAAAGTAGAGATGTATCTTAAAGAAATTCAAAAACATAGATTGCAAAGAGGAAATTCTCTTTTGCTTTTCCTTACATTTCGCTGCCCTATTTCCTGCTCTCACTGCTCTATGAATGCTGGGACTGAAGGAGCGTGCATCCAGGATTTTTCCCTTTTAGGTAACTTGCTTACCGGCGTGGCAGGTATAGATTCGTTAAAAATGGTGGCTATCTCAGGAGGTGAGCCTTTTAGCGAAAAACGAGGATTAACTCTGGCAGTGGATATGCTTTATCATGCAGGAAAAAAGATTGTGCTTTATAGCAATGGTTTTTGGGCAAAAAACAGTCCCCCTACCTGGATAAAGAGCATCCTCTCAAAAACCTCTGCTGTTTTTCTTAGCACAGACCAGTATCACCAGGAATGGGTTACAGAAGCCACCTTGATCAAAGCATGTCAGGCCGTCCTGGAATCCGGCAGCAGACCTGTTGTTCAGATTCTGGACTTTTTACCTGTGGTAGAGCAAGCAAAAAACACCCTTCAAAAAACCTTTGGACAGGATTGGGAATCTTCGATAGATATGAACCTGATTCCTTTCATTTCTTACGGGCGAGCCTCTCAGATAAAAAATCTAGATTCTTCTACAGAACAGGGGAGCACAGGCTTTTGCTATGCTATAAATAGCCCGACGCTTCGCTATGATGGAACGATTTTTGCCTGTTGCCAGGAACAGGTTATAACAGGTGAAGGACCTTCTTGCTTACGCTACCAGGTTTCCTCTGCCTCCGAAATCCAGCAAACATTAGAAAACATAGCCAGAGATCCTGTCTTTTCTTTTCTCTCTCAATATGGATTTCATGGCCTGATTCAACACCATCCTCTTTTGCAGGATATATCCTGGCAAAACAGCCAAAAGAGTTGTGAAATATGCTGGCAAATCCTAAATCGTCTCAAAAAAAAGAATTGCTGAAAAAGAGAAATTTAGATATTATATTATCTTTGGTGTTATAAAAAATATGAAAAACACTGTCTTTTGGAGGAAACAGCATGACTTCTCTTGATGTTCAGAAGATTGCCAGTGAGATTTTGAAAGAGATCTACAAAGCAGACATCCAGCCTGTTCTTCTGTACGCAGGGAACAACCATGTCTACCGTTTCCGTGATCCCTTGGGACAGGATAAGGTTTTGAAACTTATGCAGTACCAGCAAATCGAGGAAAAGGAGCGGTTTGAACTGGAACGGGAAATTTTGCTGAAGCTGCAAAAACGTTTTGAGAATCCGACTGTTCTGGTGGATGCATTCCACTCCCATGAAAATTATCTGGGGCTGGTGATGGAATATATTGATGGCCCGAATCTGGAACAATGGCTACAGACGCAAGAGAAGCCCATGCCTTTTGGCGAAGCAACGAAGTTCATGCTGGAAATTCTGGACTGCATGGTTCTTGTCCATAAAGAGGGCATTGTGCATCGAGATATAAAGCCTGGCAATATTCTTTTGCGCAAAGGAAAGCCTTTGATCACAGACTTTGGTATTGCTCGCTCGCTGACTTCCTCGCATCCTTTGACACAGGCAGGAACGGTTTTGGGTACGCCAGGCTATATGTCCCCAGAGCAGGAAAAAGGCTATCCTTGTCTCAAAACATCGGATGTGTTTTCCCTGGGTATTCTCTTTTACAAAATCCTTACGCTCCGTCATCCTTTCCCTCTTAAGGAACACAGTCGAAATGTTCTATACCGCAATGGTCCTGATATGAATCCTTTGCATGGCTTGCATCCTGACATCCAATACATTGTACGAAAGGCACTGGAATATAGACCCCAAGACAGATTTAGCGATGCTCAGGAATTTCGGGATGCCCTGGCAAACTTTGAACAAGGCATCAGAATCCGCAAAACATGGAAAGACATCAGCATTCAGGCATATCGAGAACACAAACGAGCCATAGGGACTACTGTTGCTCTCCTTATCGTTTTGCTAATGGCAGGGCTATATTCTTTGATACAGCAATATACTACAAAAGTACATATTGCACAACAACAAGAAAACACTAAGAAAAAAGCGATGGAAATTCTGGAGAAATACGATGCCAATAATCCTTTTTCGTATTGGATGGCTTTGCGTTCTCTTCTCCAGATAACAAAAATTCATCGAGAAAGAGAAAAATATTTCACTAAATGGAAAGGAATAATACAAGCTGTTTCTATAGAGCTGGCTGCTTCCCTGATCGAGATGAATAAGGGCGTTCTCGAAAAAGAAGAGCTTGGAGAATGCAAAGATATACTCCATAGCAAGAAAAAAAAGGAAATGAAAGATGTATGTCGCCTCAAGATACAGGAAAAAGAAATCGCTTCCGAAATAGTGAAAAGACATTTTCTTTGGGGAAGAAAAAAAATATCGCAGAAAAAAATTAGTGAAGAAAAGGTACGGATGCTTCTTAAACATAAATATTCTGATGTAATAAGAACAACAGTAAAGATATTGAGGGATATTAAATGTGAAGAGTTTATCCCTGAGCTTCTCAAACTCCTTGAGCATAAGGATTTTGAGGTAGTTCAAAATGCAGCATGGACATTAGTAGGCAGGCTTGGGGCTAAAGAAGCTGTTCCTCATCTTCTCAAACTCCTTGAGCATAAGGATTCTTGGGTAGTGGGAAGTGCAGCAGAGGCATTAGTCAGGCTTGGGGCTAAAGAAGCTGTTCCTCATCTTCTCAAACTCCTTGAGCATAAG